>NZ_JBSGXZ010000035.1:22113-102959 GCF_053610285.1 Lentzea sp. NPDC054927 | reverse complement strand
GCGTGGCGGTTTGACACCCCTCCCTGGTTGCAGCAAGTGCTGAGGCACGACTCGTGACGGGGACCCGCCCGGCACGCTGTTTCAAGCTAAAGGCGCCTCGGCTTCGCCATTGGGTCGCCTCGCCTGCGGCATCGGCGTGGTGCGGCGGCGGTGTCTTTGAATCCCCAGGTCCCCAGGTGTGTTGCTAGAGCATGATTGTTGGTGTCACCACTGTTCGGCCTGGTTCGCCGCGCGAGTTCACCAGGTGCACCAGGATTTGCGTGGTTCCTGTTGGCACGTCGGACAGGACGAAGCGGCCGCCGTCGTCGGCTTGTGTGAGAGAGGACTGGTGGTCGGCTACGCGGACCTCGACAGTGTGTTCGCCTGCGGGGACCAGCCAGCCGTCGATGCGGTGGCGGGAGCCTGTTGAGGTGAAGTTCACCATCAGGGTGAGGTTGTCGACGGTGAAGGTGATCGTGCCGGTTTGGCCGCCTCGTACGCCGGCGAACGAGCCCGCGCGTTCCCAGCGGGCGACTTCGACGTCCAGGGATTCCAGAGCGATCGCGAACTTCACGCGGTCCACCAGGTCTGCCGGTGGCGGGTCCAGTTCGTCGACCAGCCGGTTCAGTTCGGAGAGGACGGCGGTGTCCTCTAGGCCCCTGCGGTCGTCGCGCGGGTCGATCTCGTTCACCGCGATCCTCCTTCCGTCTCCAGGTAGTTGCGCAGCAGGGTCAGACACCGTCCCCTGGTCGGACCGATGCTGCCGTGGGGCATGGCCAGTGCTTCGGCCACTGCTCGGTACTCCGCGCGGCCCGCGAGCACGGTTAGTCGGAGCAGTTCCTGGCACCTCGTGGTCAACCTGCCGAACGCCAGCCAGAGCCTGCGGTCGCGGTCGTCCATCAGCGTCACGTCCTCTGGCAGGCCGTGGTCTGACTCGAGTTGTTCGGCGTATTCGTCGGACAGGTGCGTCTCACGCTTGTTGGGTGTCCAGGTTCGGCGTGCTTCACGCCTCGTTGTGACGACCAAGTAGCCGACCAGGGCTTTGGGCTCGTGGATGTTCTCGATGTTCTTCAAGAACGCGAGCCACACGGTTTGCACGACGTCTTCCGCGGCGGCCCTGTCCAGGCCTTGGCCGCGGGCCACGTGCCACAGCAGTGGGGTCAGCTCGGTCACCAGGACGTCCAGTGCGTCGCGGTTGCCTTCGCGTGCGGCCGCGACGCACACCGCGTGTCGTTCGGTGCCCTCAAGCCCGTCCCACGGCGGACGGTCATCCGCCGTGTGCAGCTCGTCCATGCAGCACCTCCGATCGGCCGCCCTGTCAGCGCCGTCCGCCAACTCATGAAGGGCTAACTGGCCAGTAGATACAAAATTCACTCGATTGGAGCAGTATCACCGACACGTCGAGGCTCATCTTCCTCCGGATATGCCAGCGGCCCGTGATTCCCCCTCCGGATCACGGGCCGCCAGTGGGTGGGAGCTCGCGCCGGCCGGCACCCCTCGAACCGACCGACACGTGCTCCACGCCTGAACAAAGCGCTCACTGGTAAAGAGCGGAACTCAGGCGGGCAGATACAGGCTCAGACGCACGAAACGTGGTTCTGGCTCCGGGATTCACGAAAGCACATGCCGCAGTCACATTCCCCGTCGGCCGTTATGGTCTAGACCATGCCGATTCTCGAAGTGATCGCACTGAACGCGAAGGACGCCGAGGCCGCGCAGGCGGGTGGCGCGCACCGGTTGGAACTGGTCGCGGACATGGCCTCCGACGGTCTCACTCCGTCGGTCTCCACGTTCAAAGAAGTGCGCCAGGCCGTCGACATTCCTGTGCGCGTGATGCTCAGGGACGCCAAGGGGTTCGCGCCCGGCAACCTCAAGCAGCTGCGCCGGCAGGCCTGGGAGCTGCGTGAGGCGGGTGCGACCGAGTTCGTTCTGGGCTTCCTCGACGCCGAGGGGGAGATCGACGAAGGGGTCACGCTGAACCTGGCCGCGGAGCTCGAGGGCTGCGCCTGGACCTTTCACCGTGCGCTCGACAACTCCGCGGACATTTTCCGTTCCTGGGCGACAGTCCAGACCCTCGGTTGCGACACCGTGCTCGCCGCGGGAAGTGCCAAGGGGGTCGAGGACGGTCTCGAGAACCTGAAGAAGCTCGTCGCGCAGGCCCCGCCCGCGCTGCTCGTCGGCGGCGGTCTCCAGGTGCATCACGTCGAAGAACTGCTGGCAGCGGGCGTGAACGGATTTCACGTTGGTAGTGCGGTGCGCCCCTCGGGGTGGGATTCGCCGGTGGACGCGGCATCGGTTCGGGAATGGGTCAATCGTCTGGTCTAGACCCTTGCCCTAGACCGTTCTACAGTCACGTTGCTTCCTGTGAAATGGCTGTTGCAACATGTGCAATGCGGAGGGCGCGATGAGGCTGAAGACGATCGTGGCTGTGCTGGGCGTGGGCGCGGTGGTCGCCTGCGCACCGGTGCAGTCCGGAGGACCGACCAACTCTGGCACGGACGAGAAGACCGGGCAGCTGCGGGTGTGGCTGTTCGACGAGGTCAACCGGGCTCCCAAGGAAGCCGTGGTCAAGGAGGCCATCTCCGAGTTCCAGGCGGCGCACAGCGGTGTCACCGTCGATGTCCAGTACATCCAGGTGTCCAGCAGGGCCGAGCGCTTCAAGGCCGCCTTCAGCGACCCGAAGAGCGCGCCGGACGTCGCCGAGTTCGGCAACACCGACCTGGCGGGCTACGTGTCCGCTGGGGGCTTCTCGGAGCTCGACCTCGGTTCTTGGAGCGAGTCCAAGGACCTGGTGCCCACGATCCTGGACACGGCCAAGGTCGACGGCAAGACCTACGGCGTGCCGTGGTTCGTCGGCGTCCGTGCGCTCTACTACCGCACCGACGTGTTCACCGAGCTCGGCCTGAAGCCGCCGACGACGCTCGACGAGATCGCCACGACGGCGCGGGAGATCCGGCAGAAGAAGCCCGAGCTGATCGGAATTTCGGCCGGCGGCAAGTACCTGTTCGCCGCGTTGCCGTTCATCTGGGCGAACGGTGGCGACATCGCCAAGCAGGACGGCGGCAAGTTCACCGCCACGATCGACAGCGCCGAGGCCAAGGCCGGTGTCGCCAAGTACACCGAGCTGATCAAGGACGACATCTGCCCGCCCGCGACCTGTGCCGGCAACGGCGGTGACGCGAGCGTCGAGGCGTTCCGCGCTGGCAAGGCGGCCATGACCATCGGTGGCGACTTCAACCGCAAGTCCGTCGACGCGTCGTCCGCGGCCGGCAAGTACGGCGTCGTGCCGCTGCCCGGCAAGACCAAGGGCTCGATCGCGCCCGCGTTCGCCGGCGGCAACCTGCTCGGCGTCATGAAGGGCACGCAGCGCAAGACGCTCGCGAACGAGTTCACGCAGCTGCTCGCGTCGAAGAAGTACCAGCAGAAGATGTACACGGCGATGGGCAACCTGCCGACGTTCAGCGACGTGCAGAAGCAGGTCAGCGACTCCGACAAGTTCCTGGAGCCGTTCACGAAGACCCTGCAGTCCGGCACGAAGTTCGTCCCCGTCACGCCGGCGTGGGCGAAGATCGAGGCGCAGACCGTGGTGCCGACGATGCTCCAGGAGATCGTCACCGGCGCGAAGAACGTGGACACGGCCACCGCGGACGCCGCCAAGACGATGAACGCGGCCTTCACGTCGTGAGCATGACCGCCAAAGGCCAGGGGCGGACCGCGTTCGCCTACCTGGCCCCAGCGCTGCTGGTGCTCGGGGGCCTGCTGGCCTACCCGATCTACCAGCTGGTGCTCATCTCGCTCTACGACTACGGCCAGGAACAGGTGAGCGGCGGTGCGCCGCTCACCTTCCTGGGCCTCGGCAACTACCAGAACCTGTTGGGGAACCAGCAGTTCTGGGGAGTGCTCGGGCAGACCGTCGCGTTCGCGGCGGTCTGCGTGGTCGGCACGTTGCTAGTGGGCGCGTTTCTCGCGATCTTGGCGACTCGGGTGCGGACCTGGGTGCGCATGACGTTGTTCCTGGCGGCGCTCGGCGCGTGGTCCACGCCCGCCGTCGCCGGGTCGACGATCTGGCTGTTCCTGTTCGACGCGAACTTCGGGTTCGTCAACGAGGTCCTCGGCATCCAGGGCTTCTCCTGGACGTTCGACAAGTGGACGGCGTTCGGACTCGTCGCGGCACAGGTGATCTGGTGCTCGTTCCCGTTCGTCATGGTGACGCTCTACGCGGGCATCAAGGCGATTCCGACCGAGGTGCTGGAAGCCGCGGCACTCGACGGTGCGTCGACGTTCCGCACGGCCTGGAGCGTCACGCTGCCGTTGCTGCGGCCGATCATCCTCGTGGTGACGATCCAGTCGATCATCTGGGACTTCAAGGTCTTCACGCAGATCTACGTGATGACCAACGGCGGCGGCATCGCCGGGCGCAACCTCGTGCTCAACGTCTATGCGTACCAGCAGGCGTTCGCGGCGTCGGAGTACGGGCTGGGCGCGGCGATCGGTGTCGTGATGACCGTGCTGCTGCTGGCGATCACGATGGTCTACCTCCGCGCACTGCGGCGGTCTGGGGAGGTCCTGTGAGGCGCTGGCTGACGGAGGGCTTCGTCCTCATCATCGCCGCGGTCGTGGCGTTCCCGCTGTTCTGGATGGTGCTGTCGGCGTTCAAGCCGGAGGACGAGATCATCTCGGCCGACCCGGTGCCGTGGACGACACGGCCGACGCTCGACAGCTTCACGCGTGCACTGACCGTCGCGAACTTCGGGCGCTACTTCATGAACAGCATCATCGTGGCGTTGATCGTGGTGTTCCTGAGCATCCTGATCTCGTTCCTGGCGGCGACCGCGCTGACCCGCTTCCGGTTCCGCAGCCGCACCACGTTGCTGATCATGCTGCTGGTGGTGCAGATGGTGCCGGTCGAGGCGTTGACCGTGCCGTTGTTCTTCCTGATGCGGTCGGTCGGTGACTCGGTTCCCGCGTTCGGGCTGAACCACCTCGGCTCGCTCGTGCTGGTGCACCTGGCGTTCAGCCTGCCGTTCGCGATCTGGATGCTGCGCGGGTTCGTCGCCGCGGTGCCGGTGGAACTGGAGGAGGCCGCCACCCTGGACGGCGCCTCGCGGTTCCGGTTCCTGTGGCAGGTGCTGTTCCCGCTCGTCGCGCCCGGCCTGGTGGCGACGTCGGTGCTGTCGTTCATCCACGCCTGGAACGACTTCCTGTTCGCCAAGACGTTCATCATCTCGGCCGTGGAGAACCAGACCCTGCCGCTGGCTCTCCAGGTGTTCGTCAAACCCGACCAGAACGATTGGGGCGCGATCATGGCGGGCTCCACCCTGATGACCATCCCTGTGCTCATCTTCTTCGTGCTCGTGCAACGCCGTCTGGTGTCCGGCCTCGCAGGGGCGGTGAAGGGATGAACCTCCTCCCGCGCCCGGTGTCCTATGTGGACGGCGGGAGACTCTGCGAGTACAAGGGCTGGGAGACGGTGCTCGTCGACGGCCCGCCCGGCGGCTATCGGCTGCTCTCGTCCGACGCCGGCGTGCTGATCGAGGCGAACGACGCGGCCGGCGAGATGAACGCGCTGCAGACCTTGCGGCAGTTGCTGGGACCGCAGGCGTTCCGGGCGGCGGGAGAGAAACCCGTGGTCATTCCGGCGTGCGAGATCGTCGACCACCCGCGGTTCCAGTGGCGTGGCGTGATGCTCGACGTGTCGCGGCACTTCCTGCCCAAGCGGGAGGTGCTGCGGTACGTCGAGCTGTTGTCCGCGCACAAGCTCAACGTCCTGCACCTGCACCTGACCGACGACCAGGGCTGGCGCTTCGAGGTGAAGCGCTACCCGAAGCTCACCGAGGTCGGGTCGTGGCGGGAGGACTCGCGGTTCGGCGACCGGCGCTCGGCCGGCATGGCGGGACGTCCGCACGGCGGTTTCTACCCGCAGGACGACCTGCGGGAGATCGTCGAATACGCGCGGTCGCGGCACATCGCGGTGATCCCGGAGATCGACATCCCGGGGCACTCGCAGGCGGCCATCGCGGCGTACCCGGAACTCGGCGTGCACGGCGGCGGCGTCTGGACGGACTGGGGCGTCAACGAACGCGTGCTCAACACCGATGAGTCCACTGTGGACTTCTATCGGAACGTGTTCGACGAACTGATGGACGTGTTCCCGTCCGAGGTGATCGGGCTCGGCGGCGACGAGGCGCCCGGCCACGAGGGCGAACTGGTCCGCGCCATCGCGAAGCACGTCGTGCGGAGCGGGCGGCGGCCGTACGGGTGGGACGAGGTCCTGGAGTCCGGTCCGCTGCCGGTCGGCACGATCGTCGCGTCGTGGCGCGGAGTCGAGCCCGGCATCACGGCGCTGCGCGAGGGCCACGACGTGGTGATGTGCCCTGAACAGCACGTTTACCTGGACTACCGGCAGTCGGAGTCGCCCGACGAACCGATTCCGGTGGGGACGGTGACCACGCTGGAGGACGTCTACGCGTGGGATCCGGTGCCTGCCGGGCTCACGGGTGAGGAGCCTGGGCGGTTGCTGGGGGCGCAGGCGAACATCTGGACCGAGCACCTCGACTCGGCCCGGCGGGTGGACTACGCGGCGTTCCCACGGCTCGCGGCGTTCGCCGAGGTCATGTGGTCCCCGGCGGAGAAGGATCCGGCGTTCGTGCAACGGCTGGCGGAACATCATTTGCCACGCCTGGACGCACTGGGTGTGGAGTACCGACCCCTCGACGGCCCACTCCCGTGGCAGCAGCTCCCCGGTGTGCCGGGGTTCCCGCGCTGATCAGCAGGGGTGGAGTCCCCCACCCCTGCCGGCTGCCTGCGCGATTCTGATTCCCATGGTGATCACGAGGCTTACACGGCCGCGTCTTCCTCGGGCATGAGGATCCAGGCGGCGACGTAGAGGATCGCTCCGGTGCCGAACCCGAGCAGCGTCGCCGCCACCAGGATGATCCGCAGGATCGCGGCGTCCACACCCAGCATCTTGGCCATGCCGCCGCAGACACCGGCGATCATCTTGTCGCTCCGGCTGCGGCGGAGCTTCTTGACCTGGTCAGTGGCTTCGTTGAGCACGTTGTTCGTCATGGCTCAAGATTCGTCGGAACAGCGCCCCGGCACATCGGTGACCACCCCGAACCCGACCCTGATTCCGGGCCGGGCTCTCAGGGCCTCAGTCGAGGCAGAACTCGTTGCCCTCGACGTCCTGCATGTTCTGGCACGACTCGTTGTCCTCGTCGGCGAGCAGCAGTTGCCCGCGCACCGCTCCGAGCGCGACCAGTCGTGCGCACTCGGCCTCGAGCGCGGCGAGGCGCTCCTCGCCCACCAGCCCGGTGCCGACCCGCACGTCGAGGTGCACCCGGTTCTTGACGATCTTCCCCTCGGGCACGCGCTGGAAGAACAGCCGCGGGCCCACCCCGGCCGGATCGCTGGCGGCGAACCACGAATCGTCGTCGTGCTCGTCCGGTCCGACGTACCCCAGCACCTCGCACCAGAACCGGCCGACGCGCACGGGTTCCGCGCAGTCGAAGGTGACCTGGACCTGTTTCGCTGACCCCATCAGTCCACCTTAAAGGGCTTACCCTGAGGCTCATGGAGTCCCCTGAGGAACTGGCGTCAGGGCTCGACGACGCGGGGTACCTACCGGACGGCGGGATCGCCACGGCGGCGTTCCTCGCGGTCCGGATGGGGCGGCCGCTGTTCCTCGAGGGCGAACCCGGCACCGGCAAGACCTCGCTGGCGCTGGCGTTGGCCAAGGCGATGGACGTGCCGCTGATCCGGCTGCAGTGCCACGAGGGCATCGACGCCACACAAGCGCTGTACGACTGGGACTACCCGCGTCAGCTGATGCACCTGCGCGTGCTCGAAACCCGCGGCGAGGTCGACGAGGCGTCCCTCTACACGCGACGGTTCCTGCTGGCCCGGCCGTTGCTGCAGGCGCTGGAGAACGCGCCGTGCGTGCTGCTCGTCGACGAGATCGACCGGGCGGACGACGAGTTCGAGGCGTTCCTGCTGGAGGTGCTGTCCGAGAACGCGGTGAGCATCCCGGAGTTCGGTGAGATCAGGGCCGTGACACCGCCGCTGACCGTGCTGACCTCGAACCGGACCCGCGAGGTGCACGACGCTTTGAAGCGCCGCTGCCTCTACCACTGGCTGGAGCATCCCTCGCTCGAACGCGAGGTCGCGATCCTCCGCCGCACCCTTCCTGGCCTGGACGAACGGCTCGCGCAGCAGGTCGCGGAGGCCGTGCACCGGATGCGGGGCCTCGATCTGCTCAAGCCGCCGGGGGTCGCGGAGTCGCTGGACTGGGCGCGGGCGTTGCAGGCGCTGGGGCGGACCGAGCCGGACGTGACGACGCTCGGGGCTGTCCTGAAGTACCGGGAGGACGCGGATCGCGTGATCGGGAGCACAATCGTGGGGTGACGGAAGCCTGCGTGGGGTTCACGCGCGTCCTGCGGGGCGCCGGACTTCAGTGCGGGCCCGATCGCGTCCAGGCGTTCCTGCGGGCCACCGAGCACGTCGACCTGTACTGGGCAGGGCGTCTCACGTTGTGCGCCGATCCGGACGACCTGCCGCGCTACGACGCCGCCTACCGGGCCTACTTCGGCGGCACCCCACCGCGTCCGCGCACGACGATCGAGCTCGACTCGGTCACCGTCGGCGTGGCCGCGTCCGATGTGGAAGTGCTGAAGCACAAGGACATCTCCGAGTTCAACGCGGCGCCGTTGATCGCCAGGCTGAAGCCTCTACCGCCGCGCAGACGGTCGCGCCGGCTCAAGAAGGCCCGTCGTGGCCACATCGACCTGGCCCGCACGGTCCGCGCGATGATCGAGACGGGCGGCGAGATCACCCGGCCGCGGCACCGTCGTCGCGGCGTGAAGGCGCGACGGCTGGTGCTGTTGATCGACGTCTCCGGCTCGATGGCCGCCTACTCCGACGCCTTGCTGCGATTCGCGCACGTGATCGCGCACGCCATGCCCGTCGAGGTCCGCACGATCGGCACCCGGCTCACCCGCGTGACCCGCCAACTGAGGGAACGCGATCCCGAACGGGCGTTGAAAGCCGCCGGCCGGGCCATCCCGGACTACGAGGGCGGCACCAGGCTCGGCGAGGCGCTGCGCCGGTTCAACCAGCAGTGGCGGCAGCGGGGTGCGGTGGTCGTGCTGTTCAGCGACGGCTGGGAACGGGGTGACGCGACGTTGCTGGCGAACGAGATGGCGAGGCTGAGACGGGTGAGTCACAAGGTCATCTGGGCCAACCCGCACGTGGGCAAGCCGGGTTATCAACCGGTGCAGAGCGGCGTGGTGGCAGCGCTTCCGCACGTCGACACCATGGTCGCCGGCCACAGCGTGCACGCCCTGGAAGAACTGCTGAAGGAGGTGCGCCATGCGTGATGTCCTGTTCGACCTCGCGGAACGGGTGGCGAACGGCGAGACGGTCGGCGTCGGCACCGTGGTCGCGACCTTCAGCTCGGCGCCTCGGCCCGCGGGTGCGGCGATGCTGGTGACGCAGGACGGCGAGGCGATCGGCAGCGTGTCCGGCGGGTGCGTCGAGGGAGCTGTCTACGAGCTGGCGCAGGCGACCGACGACTCAGTGCTGCAGCGGTACGGGGTGAGCGACGATGACGCGTTCGCAGTCGGGCTGACCTGCGGCGGGATCATCGACATCTACGTCGAGAAGATCAACGCCGACACGTTCCCGCAGCTCGGCGAGGTAGTGGAGACGGTGCGCGCCGAGGAACCGGTGGCGGTCGCGACGGTTGTCGAGCACCCGGACGGCATCGGCCGGCGCATGGTGATCTGGCCTGATCGACGCTCTGGCAGCCTCGGGTCCTCGCGGGCCGACGACGCCGTCACGGACGACGCGCGCGGCATGTTGGCGTCAGGACGCAGCGGCGTGCTGCAGTACGGACCGGACGGTCAGCGGCGCGGCGAGGGCATGAGCGTGTTCGTGAACTCGTTCGAACCGCCGCCGCGCATGCTGGTGTTCGGCGCGATCGACTTCGCCGCCGCGATGGCCCGGCTCGGCGCGTTCCTCGGCTACCGCGTGACCGTCTGCGATGCGCGACCGGTCTTCGCGACGCGGTCCCGTTTCCCCGAGGCGGACGAGGTCGTGGTCGCCTGGCCGCACAAGTACCTCCAGGGTGAAGCGTCCAAGCTCGACCAACGCACGGTCATCGCCGTTCTCACACACGACCCGAAGTTCGACGTGCCGTTGCTGGAAGTCGCGTTGCGACTCAAGGTCGGTTACGTCGGTGCGATGGGATCCCGCCGTACGCACGAAGATCGGCTGCAACGGTTGCGGGAAGCAGGTCTGACCGAGAGCGAGCTAGAGGCTTTGGCCTCGCCGATCGGCCTGGATCTGGGCGCCAGGACACCGGAGGAGACCGCGGTGTCGATCGCCGCCGAGATCATCTCCTTGCGGTGGAAGGGATCCGGCCGGCGCCTGGTCGATCTTGGTGAACCGATTCATCACTGATCGGGTTGTTGAACTCGCAAACAGGGAGCAAGCTGAAGTGACCCTCGTCACTAAAGGCCCACCACCCTGGGAGGGTTCGAAATGCACATCTCGGTCAACGTCGACGGAGTCACGTATGCCGACGAGGTCGAGCCCCGCCTCCTGCTGGTGCACTACCTGCGGGAGCGGCTGGGCAAGACCGGCACCGTCGTCGGCTGCGACACCGGAAACTGCGGTGCGTGCACGGTGCACCTCGACGGCCACAGCGTGAAGTCGTGCCAGATGTTCGCCGTGCAGGCGAACGGGCACGAGGTCACCACGATCGAAGGCCTCGCCCGGGACGGCCGGCTGCACCCCGTGCAGGAGGCGTTCCGCTCCAACCACGCGTTGCAGTGCGGTTTCTGCACGCCAGGCATGATCATGCAGGCGATCGACCTGCTCGCCGACGAGTCGGATCCCGACGACGAGACCGTGCGCAAAGGCCTGGAGGGCAACCTCTGCCGCTGCACGGGCTACCAGAACATCGTCCGCGCGGTTCAGGACGCCGCACAGCGGATGAAGCCAGGTGCCGGTCCGAAGATCGAACAGCACAGCGACGAGACCGTCTCGTCGAAGCAGCCGGTAGGTGGGGAATGACCGCCACCGCGGAACCGGAGATCGGCAAAGCCCGGCTCCGCAAGGAAGACGCCCGGCTGATCACCGGTCAGACCAGGTGGACCGACAACCTCCAGCTGACCGGCATGCTGCACATGTCCGTGCTGCGCAGTCCCGTCGCGCACGCACGGATCACCAACATCGACTGCAGCCGCGCGACCGCGATGCCCGGTGTGGCGGTGGTGCTGACCGGCGAGGATTTCGCTGCTGAGCAAGGTTCTCTGCCGTGTGCGTGGCCGATCACCGAGGACATGAAGTCACCACCGGCGCCCGCCATGGCCGTCGACCAGGTCAACTTCGCCGGTGAGGCCGTCGCGCTGGTGATCGCCGACAGCGCCTACCACGCCGCCGACGCGCTGGCCGCGATCGACGTCGACTACGACGAGCTGCCGGTCGTGCTCGACATGAACGAAGCCTTGCAGGACAACGATCTGGTGCACCCGGACCTCGGCACGAACAAGTGCGCGACCTGGGTCTTCGACTCCGCGGAGGCGGGGTGCGGCACCAACGTCGAGGACGAGATCGCGTCCGCCGAGGTCGTGATCGAGCGGACGTTCCGGCAGCAGCGGCTGATCCCGTCGTTCATGGAACCGCGTTCGGTCGTCGTGGACCCGCACGCGGACATGTTCACCGTCTGGTCGGCGACGCAGATCCCGCACATCCTGCGCTGGATGCTCGCGGCCGTCACCGGCATCGCCGAGCACAAGATCCGGGTGATCGCGCCGGACGTCGGCGGCGGGTTCGGCGGCAAGCTCCAGGTCACGCCGGAAGAGCTGTTGTGCCTGCTGGTCGCGCGGCGGATGGGCCGTCCGGTGAAGTGGACCGAGACGCGCACCGAGTCGATGCTGTCCGCGCACCACGGCCGTGACCAGATCCAGAAGATCACGCTGTCCGCGCGCCGCGACGGCACGGTCACCGGGCTCAAGGCCGAGCTGCTCGCCGACATGGGCGCCTACCTGCGCCTGGTCACGCCGGGCGTGCCGATCCTGGGCGCGTTCATGTTCAACGCGATCTACAAGTTCGCGGCCTACCGGTTCGTGTGCACCAACGTGTTCACGAACAAGGTGCCCACGGACGCCTATCGCGGTGCCGGACGGCCGGAAGCCACGTTCGCGATCGAGCGGATGATGGACGAGCTCGCGGCCGAGCTGGACATGGATCCGATGAAGATCCGCGAGATGAACTGGATCAAGCACGAGGAGTTCCCGTTCAACACGGTCGCCGGACTCACCTACGACTCCGGCAACTACGAAGCCGCGACGGCACGTGCGATGGAGTTGTTCGGGTACGAGGAACTGCGCGAGGAGCAGGCACGCCGTCGCGCGGACGGTTCCGTGGTGCAGCTCGGCATCGGAATTTCCACCTATACCGAGATGTGCGGTCTTGCCCCGTCACGCGTGCTGGGCGCTTTGCGTTATGCAGCAGGCGGGTGGGAGACCGCGTCGATTCGCATGCTGCCCACCGGCAAGGTCGAGGTGATCACCGGAACGTCGCCGCACGGGCAGGGCCACGAGACGGTGTGGTCGCAGATCGTCGCGGACCGGCTGGGTGTGCCGTTCGAGGACGTTGAAGTGCTGCACGGCGACACGGCGACGTCGCACAAGGGCATGGACAGCTACGGCTCACGTTCGCTGACCGTTGGTGGCACGGCTCTGGTGCACGCGGCGGACAAGGTGCTCGCCAAGGCGCGGACGCTGGCCGCGCACATGATGGAGTGCGACGAGTCGGACGTGGAGTTCGCTTCCGGGTCCTTCTCGGTTCGCGGCACGTCGACGGTTCGTTCGTTGGGTGATGTTGTGCTGGCCGCGCATGTGGCGCACGACCTGCCCGAGGGCATGGAACCCGGCATGGACGCCGATGCCACGTTCGACCCGGACAACTTCTCGTTCCCGCACGGAACCCATTTGTGCGCAACGGAAGTCGACACCGAGACCGGGATGGTGAAGATCCGTCTGTACGTCGCGGTGGACGACGTCGGCACGGTGATGAACCCGTTGATCGTCGACGGCCAGGTGCACGGCGGGTTGGCTCAGGGCATCGCGCAGGCGTTGTTCGAAGAGGCCATCCACGACGAGATGGGCACCCTGACGACGGCGACGCTCGCGGACTACCTGGTGCCGTGTGCAGCGGACCTGCCTGGGTTCATCACGGCTCGTACGTCCACGCCGGCGACGTCCAACCCGTTGGGTGCCAAGGGTGTCGGTGAGGCGGGCACGATCGCCTCGACGCCGGCCGTGGTGAACGCCGTGCTGGATGCCGTGCGGCACATGGGCGTGCGTGACATCGAGATGCCGTGCTCGCCGGAACGGGTGTGGAACGCGTTGCAGGGCCGGGCCGCGGATGCGTCCACGCCGGCCGCGGGTGGGCTCGGATCCATCGATTCGCAGGGAGGACAGTCGTGATCCCGGCGGACTTCAAGTACCTGTTCCCGTCCTCTGTGGACGAAGCCGTGCGGATGCTCGCCGAGGAGGGTGAGGACGCCAAGATCATCGCGGGTGGGCAGTCGCTCGTGCCGGTGCTGCGCATGCGGCTGGCGGCGCCCACGGCGTTGATCGACATCGGTGGGCTGACCGAGCTGACGGGCGTGCGCGACGACGGCGACTCGTTGCTGATCGGTGCGATGACCACGCACTACGAGGTGCAGCGCGATCATCTGATCCAGGACCACGCTTTGTTGTTGCGGCTGGTCACGGACACGGTGGCCGACCCGCAGGTGCGGCACCGCGGCACGTTCGGCGGCTCGCTGTGCCACGCGGATCCGGCAGGCGACCTGCTGGCACCGGCTCTGGCGCTGGACGCGGTGATGATCATCGCTGGCCCGTCCGGACGTCGCGAGGTGCCCGCGGCGGAGTTCTTCGTCGACTACTTCGAGACGGCGCTGGGCCCGGACGAGATCCTGATCGACGTGCGCGTGCCCAAGTACACAGGTTGGGGCGCGCACTACGAAAAGCTCAACCGGGTCGCGCAGGCGTGGTCGATCGTCGCGGTCGCGGCGGCCGTGCAGGTCAGCGGCGGTTCGATCGCCGCGGCCCGGATCGGTCTCACCAACGTGGGCTCCGGGCCGGTGCGTGCCGTGGACGTGGAGTCGGCGCTGGTCGGGCAACCGGCGACCGCCGAAGCGATCTCCGCGGCGGCTCTGAAGGCGTCTTCCGGCGACAGCTACAAGGACAACCTGGCTCGGGTGCTGACCGGCCGCGCGCTGACGGCGGCGGTAGCGGGATGAAGCTGACGCACTCGTTCGTCGCGCCTGCCCCGGCCGAGGAGGTCTGGGAGGCGCTGATCGACCCGGAACGCGTGGCGCCGTGCCTGCCCGGCGCCACGCTGACCTCGGTCGACGGCAAGTCGTTCAGCGGGGAGGTGAAGGTGAAGCTCGGCCCGGTGCAGCTGCTGTACCGGGGCACCAGCGAGTTCGTGGAGATCGACCCGGTGCTGCGTCGCGCCGTCATGAAAGCCTCGGGCAAGGACGTTCGCGGGAACGGCACGGCGTCGGCCGTGGTGACGTTCCAGGTGGGTGAGTCGGTCGAGGTCGAGACGGACCTGGCGATCACGGGCCGTCCGGCGCAGTTGGGCCGCGGCCTGATTTCCGAGGTCAGCGGCAAGCTCGTCGACCAGTTCGCGGAATGCCTGGCGAGCACGCTGGGTTCAGTGGATCCTGACGAGGTGGCGCAACAGCAGCATCTCCGAGTGGTCCCCGACGAGCCGATCGACCTGATCGACACCGCAGGCGTACCGGTCCTGAAGCGCGTGCTGCCCATCGCGGCCGCGGTGCTGGCCGTTGTGCTCTTCGTGGTCCTGCGACGCAGGCGGCAGCGCTGAAGCGTGTGGTCCGGTGGCCGGCATTCGTGCTGGCCACCGGCTTCCTGCTGTCCGCGTGCACCGGCTCGCCCGTCGTCATCACGTCGGCACCCCCGGCCCCGTCACCCACGTCGTCGGGCCCGCCCCCACCGCGGTCGTTCGTGCTGACCGCCGGCGGCGACATCCTGATCCACCCGGCGCTGACCGACCAGGCCGTCGCGGACGGGGCCGCGGCGGGCCGTGACTTCCTGCCGCTGTTCTCGGGCATCAAGGACACCCTGAAGGCTGATCTTTCGCTGTGCCACCTCGAGGTGCCGCTGGGCCCGAAGGAGGGCCCGTTCTTCGGCTACCCGGCCTTCCTCGCCCCGCCCGAGGTCGCCAAAGGCCTGGTCGACGTGGGTTACGACTCCTGCTCGACCGCCTCGAACCACACGCTGGACCGCGGTGTCTCGGCGATCACCACGACCCTGGACGCGATGGACGCCGTCGGCCTGAAGCACACCGGCTCGTTCCGCACGCAGGAGGAATCCGCGGCCCCGCTGATCCTCGACGCGGGCGGCGTTCGCGTGGCGCAGCTGTCGTTCACCTACGGCTTCAACGGCATCCCACTGCCCCAGCCGTGGCGCGCGAACCAGATCAACGCCGCCAAGATCCTCGCCGATGCGCGTAAGGCTCGCGAAGCCGGCGCCGAGGTCGTCGTGCTGTCCGTGCAGTGGGGCAACGAGTACCAGCACGAAGCCACCGCCGACCAGAAAGCCCTGGCCCGCCAGCTGCTGGCCGACCCCGCGCTGGACCTGATCATCGGCACGCACGTGCACGTGGTGCAGCCGTTCGAGAAGATCGGCAACAAGTGGGTCGCCTACGGGTTGGGGAACGAGGTCGCCCGGCACGCCGAGCCTCGTGGCGTCACCGAGGAGGGGGCGATCGCGCGGTTCAAGTTCGAGCAGGGGGCTGCGGGGTGGTCCGTGGTCGAGGCTTCCTACACGCCGACCCTGGTGGAGCTGGGGCCGCCGATCCGGTTGGTGGACCTGACTCGGGTGCCCGCTACTGCTCGGCGGACCGAGGCGATCAACCGGACCGAGGGGATCGTGTTCAGCATGGGGGCGAAGGAACAGGGACTGGCTCGCGGAAAGCCCTGATCGCTCGAAGGTGTGGAATTGCGGGGAGGATTGGAGCGCCTCCATGTGCGACGGTGACTGAGACGGAAGGAGACCCAGTGACAGCTCTACCCGATAGGCCTCCGAGGCGTCTTTCTGTTGCGACGGGTCCGCTGACCGTTGCTCAGTACGCCGCGCTCGGAGAAACCGAAGACGGCTATACGGAATTGGTAAACGGCCGTCTGATCATGCGCTCCAGCCCACTTCGCAGGCACAACGCGGCAGGTCGCAACCTGCTGCTGCAGCTCGTTGGCCAGGTACCCGACGATCTCGAGGTTCTTTACGACCTCGATGTCGACCTGGAGTTGGCACCACCTGACAAACCGGGCTACGTCCGGCGTCCTGATGTGCTCGTGGTGCAACGCAGTGCCGGTGAGCGGCAGGAGGCTGTAGGCGGCCTCATCAAGGCATCAGAGGTCGTGCTCGCCGTCGAGGTGTTGTCACCGAGTTCGCGCCAGACGGACTATTGCGCCAAGCGTGACGAATACGCCTGGGCAGGCATTCCGTATTACTGGATCATCGACCTCGACGAGCCGATCTCGTTGGCCGCGATGCATCTGGCTGGCGAATTCGGCTATCAGGAGGCGCCAGCGGAGACCAGGGTCTACGAGGCGGTCGAGCCGTTCCCGTTGAAGATCCAGGTGGATCGACTCATCGACTGAGCTTGCTCAGCACCCTGTCGTACCGATCAGTCCAGGCCTTCGTGCGCGCATCGCTCTCGAACCCCTCGATGCGGTCCGGCACCGGTGACTTCGTGAGCACCGGCAGATAGCCGTCGACGGGGGTGAGCGAGTCGCTCGTGACATCGCCTTCGAACAGCTGCAGCGTGGCGAGCCCGCACGCGTAGTCGAGCTGCGGCAGCGCGGCGGCGAGCGCGACCCCGGCCGCCATCCCGACCGACGTCTCCAATGCCGACGACACCACACACGGCAGCCCACACGCCTCGGCGATCTCCAACGCCCTGCGCACGCCCCCGAGCGGCGCCACCTTGATCACCGCGATGTCCGCCGCGCCCGCCACGGCCACCTTCAGCGGATCCTCGGCCTTGCGGATCGACTCGTCCGCGGCGATCGGCACGTTGACGCGTTTGCGGACCGCAGCGAGCTCTTCCAGCGTGTGACACGGCTGTTCCACGTACTGGAGGCCTTTCGCCGCCTTGTCCATCGCCTTGATCGCGGCAACGGCTGTGTCGACGTCCCACAGCATGTTCGCGTCGACCCTGATCGCACCTTGCGACCCCAACGCGTCGCGCACCGCTTCCAGCCGTGCGCAGTCCTCAGCAAGCGTGGACTCCGCGACCTTGACCTTGGCCGTCGAGCAGCCCGACCTCGCCACGATCTCGTGCGCCTTCTCCGGGCTGACCACCGGAACCGTGCAGTTGACCGGGATGCGGTCCCGGACCGGCGCCGGCCAGCCTTCGTTCGCCGCCTCGATCGCGCAAGCGAGCCAGGGCATCGACTCGTCGTCGTCGTACTCCTCGAACGGGCAGAACTCGCCCCACCCGGCCGGCCCCTCGAACAGCAACCCGGTGCGCTGGGTGATGCCGCGGAACCGGGAACGCAGCGGGATGGAGTAGACGTGCACGCGCCGATTCAAGCGCACTTCTGCAGCTCCAGCGAATGGCCGCCGCCGCGCAGGTTCACGCTGCCAACGGGCTGCACGCCCAGCAACGTGCACACGATCTGTTGGACGGCAACGCCGCTGAGCTGCGAGACGTCGCTGGAAATGGTGACGTCCAGCCCGTTCGCGACCCGGTCGATGGTGGCGGGCGCCGCGTCGAACGGAACCTCGGTGGTGAGGCCGCGGCTCTGCTCGGCGTTGTCCGGGCCCTGGGCGAGCAGCGAGATCACGTCGTAGCCGCTCAGGCTGCCCTGGGGGCGGCTGACCCGGACGAGCTTGCCCGCGGCGACCCAGTAGACCGACGGCGAGGTGTTCTCGACGGGCCCGCTGGGGGCTTCGAGGCCGGGGATCGGGTCGGTCGGCCGGATGCCGCACGCGGTGAGGACGGCCAGGACGAGCACCACCAGGCCAAGCTCGCGCGGCGGCCTCTTCGCTCGCCGCCGCGCTGCCAGGCCGCGCCCGCGGAGAATTCCCGCCCGAAGGCCGGCGTTCTTGGCGGCGGCTTCGAGTCCCACCGCGCACCTCACAGCTGCCACCTGGACGGCGCTCGGCCACCAACCCGGTTCGTCGTCAGCCAAGCGCAGGCGGAGGGCGTTCGTCCGGAGTCGCGCCACCAGGCCAAGCTCGCGCAGGGGTCCCCTCCCGGGGGTCCCCCTGTTTCCATTCTCCCAGCCGGCACCGACAGTTTTCGGCCTCATGCCTCACCACCCAGCGGCAGCCGCAGCGTGAACAACGCCCCACCCCCACCAGGCCGGTTGGCCGCCACCAGCGTGCCCCCGTGCAGCCGTGCGTTCTCCCACGCGATCGCCAGCCCTAGCCCGCTGCCCTCGGATCGGCCGCGCGACGAGTCGGCCTTGTAGAACCGGGCGAACACGTGCGGCAGCACCGCGGCGGGCAGGCCCGGCCCGGAGTCCGCCACCGAGATCAGCAGGGACGAGCCCTCGATCCACAACGTGAGCGACACCGGCGGTGCGCCGTGCCGCAGGGCGTTGCCGACCAGGTTCGCCACGATCACGTCCAGGCGCCGTGGATCCAGGCGCGCGCGTACGTCGGTGGGCAGCGAAGTCGACACGTCCGTGAAGCCGCGCATTCGCAGAGACGCGCGCACGACCTCCGCGACGTCCACGTCGTCCAGCGCCAGCGCCGCTGTGCCCGAGTCGAAGCGGGTTACCTCGATCAGGTCGTTCACCAGGCGTGTCAGGTTCTGCGTCTCGCGGTTGACCAGGCGGGCGGCTTGGCCGGCGACGCCGGGCAGGTCGGCTGTTTCAGCGTCCAGCACGTCGGTCACGGCGGTCATCGCGGCCAGAGGGGTGCGCAGCTCGTGCGACACGTCGGCAACGAACCGGCGTGCGTCCGCTTCCATTCGTTGCAGCTCACCGACGAAGTGCTCCAAAGACGACGCTGTGCTGTTGAAGGTCGACGCGACGGACGCCAGTTCGTCGCGGCCGCGCACCGGTACCCGTGCGGTCAGGTCGCCCTGGCCGAGTTGCCAGGCCGCCAGCTGCAGTTCGCGGACGGGGCGCAGTACGCCGCGGGACGCCACGAAGCCCAGGCCCAGCGCCAGGATCAGGCCGGCGCCGCCGATGAGCCACGCGTTGCGGGCCAGTTCGCCGACGAACTCGATCTCGGACGTGAACGGGCGCAGCACGTACACCTCGATGCCGGACGAGTCGGTGGACGAGCCGCCGGGCGCGCCAGCGGGCGTCACGCGCAGCTGCATGCCCACCACGAGCCACACCCCGCCCCCGTACGGCACGCGCTGCCAGCCGACGCGGCCGGAGGACACCAGGGACCGCAGTTCGGGGGTGATCAGCGACGGGTCCATCGAGCCCGCCACCACGTCCCGCGCCTGGGCCAGCGCCGAGCCCTCGCGGCCGGAGATCCGGCCGGCGATGCGCTCCAAAGACGCGGCGTCCGGCGGCCGGGCGGGGAGCGGGTAGAGCTGCTCGACGCGGTTCGTGGTCTCGATGACGGCGTTGTCCTGGGCGCGCTGCACGATCGCGTCGCGGGCCCGCACGTAGCCGGCGCCGGCCACGGCACCCGCGGTCACGATGCTCAGGAACGCGAAGGCGAGCAGCAGGCGGAGGCGCAGGGTCACAGCGGGCCGAACCGGTAGCCGAAGCCGCGCACGGTCTGGACGTACTGGGGTGCGGCCGGGTCGTCCTCGATCTTCGAACGCAGCCGCTGCACGCACGCGTCGACCAGCCGCGAGTCGCCGAGGTAGCCCTGGTCCCAGACCGACTCCAGCAGCTGTTGCCGGGACATGACCCGGCCGGGCGACGAGGACAGTTCCAGCAGCAGGCGCAGTTCGGTCGGAGCCAGGGACACGGGCCGGCCGAGGCGGGTCACCACGAGGCCCTCGCGGTCGATGGTCAGGTCGCGGTAGCGCTCCGCCACGACCTCGGGCACCGACACGGACGACCGGCGCAGCACCGCGCGGATCCGGGCTTCGAGCACGCGGGCCTGCGCGGGTTTGGCCACGTAGTCGTCGGCACCGGCTTCGAGCCCGGCCACGACGTCGATGTCGTCGTTGCGCGCGGTCAGCATGATGATCGGCAGGTCACCGGAGGCACGGATGCGGCGGCACACCTCGAACCCGTCGACGCCCGGCAGCATCAGGTCGAGCACGACCACGTCGGGCGCGACGCTCCCCAGCAACTCGAGGCCCTCCTCGCCCGTGCGCACCGCGTCCACGGTGTGTCCCTGGTAGGTCAGGGCGAGCGACAGTCCCTCGCGGACCGCCTCGTCGTCCTCGATCAGCAGTACGCGCGGCATGCCCTCCAGCCTTCCCGACGGGTCTCATGAGGACGTTCTTGCCACGTCATCGTTGCGTAACGACCGCCCGTGCGCAGTTGTTGCCGAGCCATCACTCGGCGTGCACACGGATTCGAAACCCTCTGCGACATGCGAAAAGTCCTACCGGTGATCGCCTTCACCGCCATCGCGATGATCAACACGGTCGCGCCGGCGCTGGCCGTTCGCGGCGGTGTCGAAGCGCCGACGCCCTACCCGTTCTCCGGCTCCCTGCAACGGCCCGACTCACCGCGCGAGGACGGCCACACCTGCGGCGTCACGCTGGTGGCCCCGACGTGGGCCGTCACCGCAGGTCACTGCACCAAGAACAACCCCAGCGGCGCCCAGGTCGGCAGGCCGCGGGACTGGACCGTCCGGCTCGGCACGACGGACGCGGGCAGCGGCGGCGAGGTGATCGCGGTCGAGCGGTTCATCACCTACGCGGAGTTCCCGGTCCACGACGGCGACATCGGGCTGCTCAAGCTGAAGAAACCCGCGAAGACCAAGCCCGTCGCACTGCCGTCGGCGAGGCCGGCAGAGGGCGCGACGGCGCGGATCCTCGGCTGGGGCATGACGTGCGACCGGCGCGCGCCCGAGTGCTACCCGAAGAAGCTGCGAGAGGCGGACACGGTCATCCAGCCGACCGCGGCCTGCGACGGCATCCACGCTGATCGCGAGCTGTGCATCGGAGCGCTGGACGGCAGCATCGCCGCAACGAACATGGACTCCGGCGGCCCAGGACTCGTCCGCGACGGCGACCGCTGGGTGATCGCCGGCGTGGTGAGCGGCTCGGGCGGCGACGACCGGCCGGTCATGTACACCGACATCAACCACTTCAGGGGCTGGATCAACGACGTCGTCACCGGCAAGGTCAACCCGCCGGACACCCCGGTGCCGAACCTCGAAGGCGCCGCGTCGCTGGCCGGCGTCTGCTCGGCGTCCGTGGTCAAAACCAGCCACACCAAGCTCACCGACCAGGCACTTCTGCTCACCAACGGCCACTGCGTCCCAGAACGCCCTGCTCCCGGCGAAACCCTGAAGGACGTCCTGATGGAGCTGCCGGTGACCATCGGCGACCGTCAGGGCTACCTCCAGGCCAAGGCAAAGACCGACCGGCTCGTCTCGGCGACCATGACCGGCACCGACACCGCGCTGTTCCGCCTCGACCAGACCTACGCGCAGCTCCTGGCCAAGCGCGTGAAGATCTTCAAGCTCGCCGAGCAGAGCGCGAGGCCGGGCCAGAAGGTCGACATCATCTCGTCGGGCAACGGCAAGCGCTTCAGCTGCACGATCGAAGCCGTCGTTCCGCATCTCCGCGAAGAGGGCTACACGCAGGACAACGCCTACAGGTACGACCCCGCGTGCACGCCCTCGCACGGCGGTTCGGGCTCACCGATCGTGCTCAAGGACGGTGTCACGGTCGTCGGTGTGCACAGCACGGGCAACGACAGCGGCGAGCAATGCACAGCGAACAACCCCTGCGAGGTCGCAGCGGACGGCACGGTGACGGTGCACCAGGGCGCCCGCTACGGCCAGCAGGTCAAGCACCTAGCCGCTTGCGCACGAACGCAGACGCCTGGTCGACCACAACGACAAGAAGCAGCACCACGAGGATGTGCGTGACCATCTCGTCGAACCGGAACAGCTTGATCGACTGGTTGATCAGGAAGCCGATCCCGCCCGCGCCGACCAGGCCGAGCACGAGCGACGACCGCACGTTCACGTCCAGCCGGTAGAGCAGAAGTCCCGCCAGGGAGGGCATCACGGTCGGGAGCACCGCGTGCAGCGCGATCTGCGGGCCAGACGCGCCGGTCACCCGCAACGCGTCGCGCGGTCCGCGGTCGCTCTCGTCCATCGCCTCCGCCCAGAGCTTGCCCATCACGCCGGTGTTGTGGAACACCAGCGCCAGCACGCCAGCGAACGGCCCGAGCCCGACCGCCGTCACGAAGATCAGCGCGAACACCACGTCCGGCACCGAACGCAGGAACGACAGCACCGTGCGCGCCGCCTGCTGGGCCCACGCCGCTGAAGTCGTTGCGCGAGAGGCCAACAAAGCCAGCAGCAGCGCGAACGGGATCGAGAACGTGGTGCCGAGCAGTCCGATGTAGAGCGTGATCACCGCTGCTTCCAGCGACTTCCCGAGCACCGAGAAGTCCGGTGGCAGCGACTCGGCGAGGAAGTCGGCCATGCCCTCCCAGCCGGCGATCAGCGCGGTGGGCGAGAACTCCGTGGCCTGCCAGGCAAGAACGTGGACGACGACCGCGACCGTCACGACGACCCACACCGCGGCGGAGGGCCATCGGCGACGAGGAACCGCGAGCTTCGGAGGAGCTGTGAGAGTCATGCCGGCACCGCCGTTCGCATCTCCACGATCCGGTGCGCGTACGTGCGCGCGAGTTCCGGCTGGTGCAGCACGGCAACGACCGCCAGGCCCTCGGAAGCCAGGTCCACCAGCAGTTCCATGACCTGCACGGCGGCCTGCGGATCGAGCGCCGACACGGGTTCGTCGGCCAGGATCACGTTGGCGCGCTGGCACAATGCCCGCGCGATCGCCACACGTTGTTGCTGCCCACCGGAAAGCCGCGCACACCGGTCCAAAGCACGGTCCGCGAGCCCGACCCGGTCCAGGCACCGCATGGCTTCCTCGCGCACGTCCTGCCCGAAGACCAGCGAGCGGTGCAGCGGAAGCCGGCCGAGGGCGCCGGAACACACGTTGTCCAGCGCGTTGCGGCGGCCGACGAGGTGGATCTTCTGGAACACCATCGCGGCGTTCCCGCTGACGTCGATCTCGCCGCCGTCCGGCGTCTCCAGTCCGACCACGCAGCGCAGGGCCGTGGACTTGCCGGAGCCGTTCGGCCCGAGCAGCGCCACGAACTCGCCGGGTTCGACCGAGAGGTCGAAGCCGTCCAGCACGGTGCGGCCGCCGAACGACTTGCGCAGGCCGCGGATGGCGAGCATCAGACGTCCTCTTCCTTGAGCCCCAGCGTCGCCGCGAGGTCGAAGAGCACCTTGTACGTGTCGTTGTCGACCTGCACGAGCGGTCCGGGCGGGGTGACGTCGAGGAAGGCGCCGACCTTCTCCACGTCCGCGGGCCCGAGCTCCAGCAACGCCTTGCGCACCTTGTCCTTGAACGCCGCGTCGAGGTCGCCGCGCACGGTGATCGGGTCGTTCGGGATCGGCTCGGACTTCCAGATCTGCCGGAACTTCGACTCGTCGAACGTGCCCGCGGCCTTGGCGCTGGCCAGCTGCTGGCTGTTGATCTCGCCCGCGTCGACCTTGCCGTTGATCAGCGCGAGCATGGCCTCTGGGTGGCCGCCCGCGTAGTCGAGCTTCACGTCGGCGACGGCATGCTTCTTCAGGCCGTAGCGGGGAAGTGCGTCACCGGACGCCGACCCGACGCTGCTCAGCGCGAGCGATTTCCCCTTCAGGTCCTCGATCTTCTGCGCCGGCGAGTCCTTCGCGACCCAGATGCCGGCGGTGTAGCTGGTGAGCTTGCCGGAGCCGTCCGCGAACGAGGCGAGAGGCTCGGCCTTGGCCTTCTGCGACGCGAAGACGTAGCCGAGCGGCCCGAACTGGGCGATCTCCAGCTTGCCGTTGCGCATGGCCAGCACCTCGGCCGCGTAGTCGTCGACGATCTGCAGCTCGACCTCGCAGCCGAGCTTCGTGGACAGCGCCCTGGCGAGCACCTCGTAGGCGGGCTTGAGCTTGTCGGGGGCCTCGTACGGCTCGACGCCGAAGCGAACCTTGCCGTTGTTCGGGCAGGCACCACCGGACGCGGAGTCCGTTGTGCCGCAGGCGGTTGTCAGCAACAGAGTCGCGGCGAGCACAACGCTGAAGGCTCTCATCACAGCTCCTGGAGGAGGTCGTCGAGCACGGCCGGGGCGAGGCCGAGCGCGGTGGTCATGCCGATGCCGGAGGTGACCGAGACGGCCCGGACCAGGGGAGCGGGCGTCGCGGTCAGGAAGGGTTCTGGGGCGGACGCGTAGATGCCGCGCCAGCGTTCGAGGACTTTCAGCGCGGGAACGCCGAGCAGCCGGGCCGTCTCGGTGAGCACCAGGTCGTCCAGGTGCTCCGGCCGGTACGGGTCGACCGTGCGGCTGTAGTGGTGGGTGTCGCCGATGGTGAGCGAGCCGTCGGGGAGCTGGGTGAACATCAGGTTCAGCCCGGCTTCGACCAGCTCGGGGTGGTCGTGCGTGAGGCGTTCGCGGACCTTTTCGATGCTGGGGCAGCGAGCGAACGCCTCGTAGCGCAGCATCGAGAACCCGGTCAGCACCGCCGAGTCGATCACGCCGCCGTGCGCGACTCGCAGCATCCTGAGCTGACAGCGCTGAATCTCGTGCCGGTCGGCGAGATCGGGGAAGAACCTGTCGACGTCGTGGCCGACCGCGACGACCGCCGCGCGGCAGCGGATCTCGCCGCGAGCCGTGCGGACCAGGCCCGATTCGACCGTGAGCACGTTGGTGGACCAGTGGAACGCGACACCGCGTTCCGCGAGCAGTGAAGCGATCGCGTGCACGGCCTCGCGCGGGTTGACGCGGATGTCGAGCGGCAGGAACGCGCCGCCGTCGGTGAGCTCGATCTCGCGGACGGAGGCGAACTCTTCGAGCACAGCGCGTTCGTCGTCGTGACGTGCCATGACGACGGTGCCCGACTCGCGCAGCCAGAAACCGGCCTCCTCGGCGAGCTTCAGCCACTCCTCGCGAGCCGTCATCGCGTACTCGAACGCCACCCCGTCCTGAGCGGTGAAACAGCCGTGCCCGAAGTTGCGCACGGACGCTCCGACCGCGTGCTCGTCCCGCTCGACCACGGCGACGGAGAGGCCCTGTCGCACCGCGTGCCAGGCGTGCGCGAGGCCGACGATCCCCGCGCCGACGACCACCAGGTCCACACTTGTCATGACAAGAACGATGAGTGGCTGCCGAAGGAGAATCAATAGCTGTCCTGATGTGTTCACTTGGAGTTCAGACTTGTTATGACATGTATGGTTGGTCGCATGGAGATGCCCCTGCACGAGCGCATCGCGGCCGATCTGCGGCGCCGCATCGCCTCGGGTGAGCTGGCCGTCGGCGACACCGTGCCGTCCGAATCGCAGCTGTGCGCGCAGTGGAACGCCTCGCGCGCGCCGGTGCGACAGGCGCTCACGACGCTGCGGGCGGAGGGCATGATCGGCGGCGGCCGCGGCAAGCCCGCGGTCGTGCGCAGGCACACGCTGTCGCAGCCGTTCGAGACGTTCCTGTCGTTCTCCAGCTGGGCTGCGGGCCTCGGACACGTGCCGGGGCAACGAACTCTGGAGATCGCGCGCCGCCCGGCCGACGCGGACATCGCGGACGCCCTCCAGCTCGACGAGGGCACGCCGGTCGTGCAACTCCTCCGGCAACGGCTGATCGACGGCCGGCCGACGATGCTGGAGCGCACGACGTTCGTGGAACCGGTGGGGCGCCTGCTGTTCGACTTCGACTGCGACAGCGGCTCGCTCTACGCCTACCTGGGCGAGCAGGGCGTGGACATGACCGTTGCCCGGCACCAGATCGACGCCGTCGCGGCGGACGAGCACGACAGCGAACTGCTGGAAGTCGCGCTGGGAGCCCCACTTCTGCGGGAACGGCGGCGTGCGTCCGGAATGGACGGCCGGCCGGTCGAGTACTCCGACGACCGCTACCGCCCGGACATGGTCAGCTTTTCGATCGAGAACTCCCAGCAGGCGCACCCGGCGCTGCTGCGGGACTGGAGGGCCTCGTGATCGACCTCGTCGTGCTGGACATCGCCGGTACCACCGTGGAGGAGCACGGACTGGTCTACAAAGCCTTGGCGGACACCGTGATCGCGGCCGGTGGATCGGCGGACGACGTCGGCGACTGGATGGGCGCGGACAAGTACGAGGCGATCTCGTCGATGCTCGGGCGCTCCGATGTGGACGCCGAGTTCAAGGACTTCCACGAGCGGCTCGCGAGCCACTACGCCGAGACGCCGCCGACCCCGATCCCGGGAATCCCAGAAGCGCTCGAACACCTGCGAAGCAACAACATCAAGGTCGCGCTGACCACCGGCTTCGACCGGCCGATCGTGGACGGCCTGCTCGACGTTCTCGGCTGGCGCGAGGGAGTGCTGGACGCGGTGGTCTGCGTGGACGACGTGAAGGCGGGCCGCCCGGCGCCGTACATGATCTTCACGGCGATGGAGCTGACCGGCGTCAGGGACGTCAAGCGCGTGCTGACCGCCGGCGACACCGTGCGCGACCTGGAGGCGGGCACGAACGCCGGTGCCGGGTTCGTGGTCGGCGTGCTCAGCGGCAGCCAGACCGCCGAAGAGCTCCGCACCGCGAAGCACACACACCTGTTGAGGAGCGTCGCCGAGATTCCGGCTCTAATCCAGGGCGGCGGTGTGGCGTAGCTGCTCGGGCGTCGGGTCGGCGACCAGCACGCTCAACGCCCCGGCGAACTGGTCGAAGCGCCGGTCGAACTCGGCCAGTTCGCGCGAGGGCTCCGCGACCAGCGCCGCCCGCCCCGCCTTGGGGATGGCGGTCGCCAGCGCGTCACGAAGCGGCTGAGCCCGGCGCAGGGCCAGGAGCAGCGTCCACAGCCGTTGCTCGACCAGAGCCACCTGGACGGGATCACCGGTCACCCGCAGGAAGTCCGACCGCACGGCCGTGGCGCGGCGGCGCTGCGAGGGGCACGTGAAGTCGTCCGACCGGACCACCTGCGTGTCCGGGGCCGACCTGGCCAGCGACTCCTCCGACCGGAACCGCCGCACAGGCACGGTCCCGGCCGGGTCCCACATCCACCAGAACGTCATCCGACCAGGTCGTCCGCATCGACGATCTTGTACGCGTAGCCCTGCTCCGCCAGGAACCGCTGCCGGTGCGCCGCGTACTCGGTGTCGAGCGTGTCGCGCGAGACGACCGAGTAGAAGTGCGCCTGCCGGCCGTCGCCCTTGGGCCGCAGGATCCGGCCGAGGCGCTGAGCCTCCTCCTGGCGCGACCCGAACGTGCCGGACACCTGGATGGCCACGGACGCCTCGGGCAGGTCGATGGAGAAGTTCGCGACCTTCGAGACGACGAGCGTGCGCAGCTCGCCCTTGCGGAACTTGTCGAACAGTTCCTCGCGCTCTTTGTTCTTCGTCGATCCCTTGATCACCGGTGCGTCCAGCTCCTCACCAAGCTCGTCGAGCTGGTCCAGATAAGCACCGATCACCAGAGCCGGCTCGTCGGGATGCTGGTCCAGCACCCGCCTGACCACCGGGATCTTGGTCCGCGCGGTCGAGCAGAGCTTGTAGCGCTCCTCGGGCTCGGCCGTCGCGTACTGCAGCCGTTCGTTGTCCGTCAGCGTCACCCGGACCTCGGTGCACTCGGCGGGCGCGATCCAGCCCTGCGCCTCGATGTCGCGCCACGGCACGTCGTACCGCTTCGGCCCGATCAACGAGAAGACGTCGCCTTCCTGCCCGTCCTCGCGCACCAGCGTCGCGGTCAGGCCCAGCCGCCGGCGACTCTGCAGATCGGCCGTCATCCGGAACACCGGCGCGGGCAGCAGGTGGACCTCGTCGTAGACGATCAGGCCCCAGTCGCGCGAGTCGAACAGCTCCAGGTGCTTGTACTCGCCCTTCGACTTGCGGGTGATCACCTGGTAGGTCGCGATCGTGACCGGCCGGATCTCCTTGCGCTCACCCGAGTACTCGCCGATCTCCTCCTCGGTGAGCGAGGTGCGCGCGATCAGCTCGCGTTTCCACTGCCTGCCAGCCACGGTGTTCGTGACCAGGATCAGCGTGGTCGCCTGCGCCTCGGCCATCGCCGCCGCGCCGACCAGCGTCTTGCCCGCGCCACAGGGGAGCACGACGACCCCGGAGCCACCGGCCCAGAACGCCTGGGCGGCCAGCCGCTGGTAGTCGCGCAGCTTCCAGTCGGTCTCGTCGAGCGCGATCGCGTGCGCCTCGCCGTCGACGTACCCGGCGTGGTCCTCGGCCGGCCACCCGACCTTGAGCAGCAGCTGCTTGAGCCGCCCGCGCTCGCTGGGGTGCACGACGACGGTGTCGTCGTCGATCCGCGCCCCGAACATCGGTGCGACCTTCTTGTTGCGCAGCACCTCCTCGAGCACCGCACGGTCGTTGGAGTGCAGGACGAGCCCGTGCACGGGGCTGTTGGTGAGGACCAACCGCCCGAACCGGCTCATCGTGTCGACCACGTCCACCAGCAACGGCTGCGGCACGGGGTAGCGGCTGAAGCGCACCAGCGCGTCGACCACCTGCTCGGCGTCGTGCCCGGCCGCGCGGGCGTTCCACAAAGCCAGCGGCGTCACTCGATACGTGTGCACGTGCTCGGGCGCCCGCTCCAGCTCGGCGAACGGCGCGATGGACGTTCGCGCGTCGTTGGCGAGAGGGTGGTCGACCTCGAGCAGCAGCGTCTTGTCCGACTGAACGATCAGTGGGCCATCGGTCACGGTGACCAGTGTCCCTGACGACGCCAAATGGGTTCGACCTGCGTCAACTGGCGACAACCGACTGTGAGGCGACACACGCAGCCAACACGTCGTGTCGTACGTTCTCGCGCATGAGCACCGAGTCGACTGATCCCGTCGAGCCACCGGCCACGGTGGTACCGGCTCCTGAGGAGACCGAGCCCGACGAGTCGCCCAAGAAGAACACCTGGCTGAAGCCCGTCATCGTCGCCGTGCTGGCGATCATCCTGGTCGGCGGCGGCGTGTACGCGCTCACCGCGCTCAACGGCACCAAGGTCGGCGACTGCGTCAGCGCCTCGCCGAAGGACGTCGACAAGCCGGACGGCGACTGGAACGTCTCGTCGCAGGGCTGTGGCGACGCCGCCGCGACGCACCGGGTCGCCAAGGTGCTGAACAGCGCCGAGGACCCCTGCCCCGACGAGGGCATCTACGAGCCGGTGAAGTCGGGCGGCGACTCGCTGTGCCTGATGCCGAACCTCGCGGAGGGCAACTGCTACACGTCCGGTGACGACGGCGCCTTCAAGAAGGAGGCGTGCACCACCGAGTCGCCGGTGAAGATCGTGAAGAAGGTCGACGGCCTGCCCGAGGAGGGCTCGGTGTGTCCCGAGGGTTCGAGCGAGCTGCGGTTCAGCGAGCCGGCCTCGGTCTACTGCATGGGTGTGCACGAGGGGTCCTGATCGGGTGAACTCGGTTGAGTTGACCACCGTCTGACGCCGATACCCAGGCCATGAAGAAGGTCGGCCTGGGTATCGCCGTTGTGTTTGCGCTCGTCCTGCTCGGCGGGTTCGTGCTGAACCAGCTCGGTGACGTGAGCAAGACGGCCCAGGTGGGCGACTGCGCCCGCATCTCCGGCGCACTCGACAACCCGAGGTACGAGGCGCTCGACTGCGCCTCGGAGAAGGCGAACGTCAAGATCGCCAAGGTCCTGCAGTGGAACGAGAACAAGTGCCCCGACGGCGGCATGGACTACTCGACCTACACGGGCGACTCCACGTTCTGCCTCATGCCGAACTTCGTCGAGGGCGCCTGCTACGGCCAGAGCCAGGAGACCGGCATCGCCAAGGTCGACTGCGCGACCAAGGACTCCGTGAAGGTCGCCAAGGTGCTCGCCGGCAAGACCGACGGTGCCGCCTGCGGGAACTCACGCGCGGCGGTCTTCCCGGAACCTGCCGTCACCTTCTGCCTCGAGCGCGGCGACCAGCAACCGTGATCTTCAGCTAAAGCGCTCCGCCGTTCTGACCTGCATGACACCCTCTGCGGCGTGATGAGGGACGAGGGTGCCGCGCCCAAGGCGAGCGTGCCGAAGCGGATCGTGACCTACGGCGCCACGCTGATCGTCGCGGCCGTCGTGATCTACGGCCTCTCCGAGTACCTGACTCCGATCCAGAAGCCGAAGCAGGGCGACTGCGCGTACCTGACCGGCTCGTCCGACGAGGGCCGCTACAACGCCGTCGACTGCTCGGCGCCCAACGCGAACTACGTGGTCGCGGGGACCGTGGCCAGGTCGGCGGCCTGTCCCAATCCCGCGGACGCCGACTGGGTGCCGGTCAGGGCGATCGACCCGAAGATCCGGTTCTGCCTGGTGCCGATCTACGCCGAGGGCGAGTGCTACGACGCCGGGTCCGGCTTCGACCTCGCCGTCGTGGACTGCGGCTCCGAAGGGTCGTTCCGGGTGGCGAGGGTGAGCAAAGAGGTGCCGGCGCCGGCGTGCCCGGCGGGTGCGGACACCCGCGCGTTCCCCGAGGTGAAGCTGACCTACTGCGTCGCCTCGCAGTGAGCGGCACAAGCGGCAGTAACGTTTCCGTAAAGCCCCGGCGGATTCCCTCGCCGCGTGGCAACCTCTGCTCCGGCCATGTCGGGGGGCGTGGGCCGTTCGGAGCATGCGTGCGAAACGGCTAGAGGCGCGTCGACGACTCATCTGACATCAGCTTCCCCGGAACCGGAGCCCGTCCACGGCTCCGGTTCCGACGTCTTTCGCACGACCCATCGGAGAGGAATCCAGTGACAACCCCCAACTACCCGCAGCAGCCTGGGCCTTATGGCCCGCCTCCCGGTGGGCAGCCCCAGCAGCCCTACGGTCAGCCGCAGCAGCCGTACACGCCGTCGCAGGGCATGCCCCAGCAGGGCGGCTACCCCGCCGACCCCTACGCCCAGCCGCAGCCAGGTCAGCCGATGGGCCAGCCGGGTCAGCCCGGCCAGTACGGTCCGCCTCCCGGCGACCCCTACGGCCCGCCGCCCGGTCAGGTGCCGCCCGGCCAGCCCATGGGCCAGCCGATGCCGTACGGCCCGCCGCCCAAGAAGAAGGGTGGCGCGGGCAAGGTCATCGGTGCGATCGTCGCGTTCGTGCTGGTCGCCGGCGGTGTCTTCCTGGTGAAGTCGCTGATCGGTGGCGGCCTGAACGCGATCACCGAGCCGTCGGCGAAGGCCGGCGACTGCGCGAGCGTCACGGGCACCACGATCAGCCCGAAGTACAAGAAGGTCGACTGCGGTTCGGCCGAGGCGAACTACTTCATCGCCAAGGCCATGAACTCGACCACCGAGGCGTGCCCGAGCGAGGACTACGCCGAGTACACCGAGTCCGGTCGCCGCAGTTCCTCGCTGAAGCTCTGCCTGGTCGAGAAGCTCGAAGAGGGCAAGTGCTACCAGGAGGAGATCGTCAAGATCAACATGGAGGGCATGAAGCCCGTCACGTGCCCGGCGACCCCCAACGAGTTCGCCATCACGAAGATTCTCAAGATCGAGAAGGTCGTGAAGGCCGCGACCGCCGAGTGCGGTGAGGCCACGGCGGTCGCGTACGCCGAGCCGGCGCCGGGGATCACCTACTGCGTGATCGCTGTCGAAGGCAAGTGACGGGCCGACTGACGGGCAACTGACAAAGGCGGGCCGGTGACCGGCCCGCCTTTCTCATGTCCTGTGACAACCGATTGGGAAACTTTCGAAAACGGCTGTGAAAACAGCTAGCTGGTCGTGCCCGGTGGCAGCAACTGCTGCACGTCCAGGCGGCCGGACAGCACGTCCTCGGTGTCCATCATGTCGGCGACCCGCTGGAGCCGGATCGGGTTCAGCGACAGCGGGAACGTGCCCACGGACACGAGGGCCGCGGTCGGCTGGTCGACGTCGGCGTAGCTGGTCAGCGAGTCCTGCACGGCGAGCTTGTTGGCCTGCGCGCGCTGCTGGGCCTCGCGGAGCACGTCCCGGAACGCCTTGAGCGTCTTCGGGTTCGCCTCGGCGAACTTCTTCGACGCCGCGTAGCCGGACATCGGGAAGTCCAGTGTCGGGCCGCGCGCGGTGTCCGTGAGGATCTTCGCACCGATGTTGCGCTGCGACTTCGTGATGAACGGCTCGATCATGAACGCCGCGTCGACGGCGCCGGACTCCAGCGCCTTCTCCATCTCGGCGAACGGCATCGGCCGGAACTTGATCTTCTGCTTCTCGACCGCGGCGGTGTCCAGCACGGCACGCGTCGTGAGCGCGCCGATGTCTGTCTCGCTGTTCACGGCGATGGTCGGCGCGGCGTTCTTGCCGGGGTCGTCGTAGGCCGAGTTGGCCTTCGTGACCAGCGCCATCGAGTTCGGACCCGCCTGGTAGGCCTCGCCCTGCAGCTGCAGCTCGGTGCCTTCGGCGACGGAGCGGAAAAGGCTGACGTGCGTGGCCCACGTGATGTCGAGCGTGGTGTCCAGCTGCTTGATGGCCTCGGCCTCGCTGGGCTGGGTGACCAGGGTGACCTGCAGACCGGCCTTCTCGAACAGCTTCTCGGTCAGCGCGATCCGCAACGGGGCCACGTCGACGACCGGCAGCACGCCGATGCGCAGGTTTTGGCGCTCCACGTCCGCGGTGCCGCTGTTCGAGGAACTTCCGAACAGGCTGCAGCTCGCGGTCAGAACACACGTGATGAGCACTGCGGCAAGCCGCAGAGCTTTGGCTCGGGTAGCCATGGCACCTCTCGCCGGTAGGCCTTGAGTAGCATCGATTTGATCAGTGAGTGTCGTTACACACCTGGTCCTCCGCAGCCCCAACTGGGCGTTCGGACGGACGTAGGGCATGCCGACAACCGGGGATGTTAACCACCTGAACGTATGAAACGACACCCCATCTCGATACGGTGAGTGCTTCTGGAGACTTCCCCCGAGGAGGGGGTGGCCATTACGCTCCCCGCCGGGTGGCACTGGTTGTAGTAGACCGACGTGTCTTCAGACGGGGTAGGGCGCCTTACCGGGCGCACAGCCCCTGTGCTGCAATTCGGCCCGTTTGACGAGTCCATGCTCGGTCCTGGGGAGAGACCGGGACACTGCTGCTGGAAGAGGAAGCCCAGAGTGGCCCGACGTGAGAGAGGTCCCAGCCAGTTTGGCGTGGGTGACACCACACGCTCCGAAAGGCCCGAATCGGGTGACGGACTGGCTGCGCTGGGTAACGGCACCATGACGGCGACACCGGACCCGGTGAAGGCCGACGGTGCTGGACCCGCATCAGGACCTGCCGCCCGATCCGCGGGGTGGCGGCTGCGCAACTGGCGGTTGCGCACGAAGCTGCTCGCGGTTCTGCTGATCCCGACTGTCTGTGCGCTCGTCCTGGGTGGCCTGCGCGTGCGCAGCGACCTCCAGGCCGCGACGGAGCTCAACAACCTGGCGAACCAGATTCGCCTGGAGACAGCGGTCGCGGACCTGGTGCAGCAGCTGCAGCGCGAGCGCGACCTGTCGGTCAGCTACGTCGCCTCGAACAAGAAGGTCGACCGAGTCGTCCTCGAGCGCCAGCTGCGCAGGGTCAACGACACCAGCGAGGCGTTCAGCAACAAGATCTCCGAGCTGAGCTCCGACCTGAACCCGGCCGCGGTCGAGCGCTTCCAGGTCGCGTTCAACCAGCTCAACCGCCTGAACAGCCTCCGCAACTCGGTGCGCGACACGCAGTACCCCGCCGAGGCCGTCCAGCGCACCTACTCGGAGTCGATCGAGACGCTCATCAGCCTCGGTGAGCAGACGATCTCCGAGATCAACGACCCCGAACTGGTGCGACTGCACCTGACCACGAACGCCATCGCGCGCATCAAGGAGCAGGAGTCGCTCAAGCGAGCGATCCTCCTGGACGTCTTCCAGCGCAAGGCGTTCACGCCGTCCCAGCTGCGTGCCCTGCAGGCAGCGGACGCCGAGCTCGAAGCGGCCCGAAACGACTTCCGCAAGTCCGCGACGCCCGACCAGGCCAAGATCTACGACGACACCGTCACCGGCCTCATCGTCGACACCGCGAACGACATGCAGGAATCGGCGATCAACCAGCAGTCCAGCACCGGCAAGAAGGACTTCACGCAGCTGACGTCCGAGAAGTGGGACATCGCCGCCACGCTGACGGTCAACCTGACCCGTGACGTCGAGAACCTGCTGGTCGAGCAGCTGCAGAACAAGACCGACGACACCGCCGGCGCCACCAGGACCCAGGCGTACATCGCGTCCGCCCTGGTGCTCGCGTTCCTCGCGCTCGCGTTGCTGATGGCGCTGTTCGTCGCCCGCTCGATCCTCAACCCGCTGCGCACGCTGCGCCGCACCGCCCTCGACGTCGCCGACCACGGTCTTCCGGACGCGGTCGAGCGGATCCTCGCGGACCCGAACCCGGAGAACGCGGCGAAGACCGCCGTCGAGCCGGTGCCGGTGCACACGCGTGAAGAGATCGGTCAGGTGGCGCGCGCGTTCGACGCGGTGCACGGTGAAGCGGTGCGACTGGCCGCCCAGCAGGCCCTCCTGCGTGACAACGTCAACGCGATGTTCGTCAACCTGTCGCGCCGGTCCCAGGCGCTGGTCGAACGCCAGCTGAACCTGATCGACCGGCTGGAGCAGGATGAGCAGGACCCGGACCAGCTGGCCTCGCTGTTCGAGCTGGACCACCTCGCGACCCGCATGCGCCGCAACTCGGAGAACCTCCTGGTTCTCTCGGGCACGGACCTCTCGCGGCGCCTGACCCGGCCAGTCCCGGCCGCCGAGGTTCTCGGCGCCGCGGTCTCCGAGGTCGAGCAGTACGCCCGCGTGCAGGTCGGCCAGACCCCGGACCTCACGGTTCAGGGTCGCGCGGTCAACGACCTCGTGCACCTCATCGCCGAGCTGCTGGACAACGCCACGGCGTTCTCCGACCCGGTCACCAAGGTCACCGTTCGCACGGCGAAGACCCGCAAGGGCGAGCTGGCGATCGAGATCCAGGACCGCGGCGTCGGCATGGGCGACCAGGAGATCATCGACGCCAACGACCGGCTGGCCGACCCGCCGGACGTCGACGTCGCCGTCTCCCGCCGAATGGGCCTGTACGTGGTCGCGCGGCTCGCCAAGCGCCACGACATCAAGGTCCGGCTGCGCGGCAACGAGGACATCGAGGGCGGTACGACGGCACTGGTGATCGTGCCGGAGACGCTCATCGCGTTCCCCGGTCAGGCTCCGGTCTCGACCCCGCCGTCCGGATCCGGATCGCTCGCCTCCGCGTTCGGCATGCCGTCCCCGGCTCCCGGCCTGGTCTCGGCCGAACTCACCACCGAGATCGGCACCACGGCCACCAGGGCCAGCGGTATCGCGGGTGCGTTCGGCGGTGCCACCGGCACCACGCCGAGGATCGACGAGTCGAGCCCCAGCAACCCGAGCATCCCGGTCAGCTTCGTCCCGAGCTCCATCACCGACACCGGTGCCGGAGCGACGGCGGTGCCGGTCTACAGCGAGCCGCCGATCGAGGACGCGACGCCGTCCGAGCGGTGGCGTCGCGACCAGCTGGCGGCCGTGGAGCCCGAGGGCTCCTTCGGCGAGCCGACCCTCTTCACGGCCTACGAGGACCGGCACGAAGAGGCCGGCGAGATCTCGTTCGAACCGGGCTACGAGACCACGCAGTTCGTCCCGATCCCTCCGATCGACGACGACTCGCACTCGAGCAACGGCGTCTCGCGCGCTCCGGTCGACACCGGGTCGCTGGACATCGGCATGGGGCACCGCAACGGCACGTCCGAAGCTTCTCGTAAGCAGGTCGAGCACGACCTGGACGCACCGACCGAGCGCCTGCCGATCTACGAGGCGGTCCTGTCGCAGTGGTTCCAGGCAGTCGGCAGCGAGACGTCCGCGTCCGCCGCCCAGCCTGTTCCCGCGGCGGCGGACGAGCACCCCGAACCCGCCGCGGCCAACGGCCGTGTCGAGTCGAGGCTCGGCGGCGTCGACAAGGCCGACAAGAACGGCGTCGAGTACATCGACGAGCCGGTCAAGGCTCCTCCGCTCTCGGACGGGCCCGAACCGGAACTGCCGACCCGCAAGCCCAAGCCTGTCCCGGCGGTGGCACCCACCACCACGTCGGCCGCTGGTCTTCCCGTGCGCCCGCCGCGCGCGAAGGTCCAGCCGGTGGTCGAGGAACCAGTGACCGCACCCGCCGAGCAGGAGCGAGTTGTGGAACCGGAGCCCGTTGTGGAGGAGACTCCAGCGGCGGCATCCACTTCCGAATCGGCTTGGCAATCGCCTGCCGACGAGGGATGGCAAGCGGCTCAGGCGTTGTTGAACAAGGCGCCGGAGTCGAAGACATCGGCAGGATTGCCAAAACGGACACCGAAGGCTCAGCTCGTGCCAGGATCTGCGGCACCCAAGCCGCAGGGCACGACGCAGACCGCGCAGCGGCCTCCGCTGCCGCCCCGCACCGCCGATGCGGTGCGCGGGCGGATGTCGAGCTTGCAAAGTGGTGTCAAGCGAGGCCGGCACGCATTGATCGAGGCATACGCTGGTGACCAATCGAGCCGGCAGAACGAGGAGCAGGAGTGACGACCGCAGCGCAGCCAGGCAGCTTTGGTTGGCTTATCACCGACTTCGTGCGGAGGGTGCCAGGAGTGGCACATTCCGTCGTGGTGTCCGCGGACGGGCTGTTGCTCGCGGGATCCCAGGGCCTGCCCCGGGACCGTGCAGAGCAGCTCTCCGCCGTCGCGTCCGGGCTGGTCAGCCTCACACAGGGCGCCGCCCGCTGCTTCGAGGCAGGCGGGGTCAACCAGACCGTGGTCGAGATGGAGCGGGGCTACCTGTTCCTCATGTCGATCAGTGACGGTTCGTGCCTTGCCGTCCTCGCCGCCCCCAACTGCGACATCGGCCTCGTGGCCTACGAGATGACGCTTTTGGTGGAGAGAGTCGGCCAACAACTCACCCCTGAGCTGCGTGCGCAGCTTCAGGGCGTGGTCCGTCGCTAGACCTCACTGGCAGTTCAGGGGTGAGAACAGATGGCTAGCAGACCTGGCGCTAGAGGCCGTGGCTTCGGTAGGAACTTCAACTACCAGGAGTGGGCCGCTGGTGGGTTCCAGTTCGACGAGCCTGACGCGATACCCCAGGAACAAGAGGAAGCCGAGGACACCCCCCACGATGAGCGGGTTACAGGGCAAGGGCTAGGCGATATGTCTCAGCGTGAGGTGGATGACTCGTCGTCGTATCCGTACGACGACGTGCCGAACCGGTTCGACATCGACGGGTACGGCTCCGGGTTGTTCGGTGGCCCGGGCGCGGACCTCTTCGGCCAGCACGAGATGCCGGAAACGGTGCCAGAACAACTGCCGTACACCACCGGGCCGCAGCCGGTGTACAGCACCGGCGCGCAGTTCGCTGTGCGTCCGGAGGAAACTTCTTCTGCGGACTCGGGTTCACTGGTGCGGCCTTACACACGCACCGGTGGGCGCACACGACCTGATTACGATCTTGCGATCGAGGCGCTGATCTCGACCAGCGAGCGTGGCCTCGAACGGGATGCCGCAGTACTTCCCGAGCACAGGTCGATCTGCGGGTTGTGTGTGGACACGCGGTCGGTGGCCGAGGTCGCGGCACTCCTACGCTTGCCTCTTGGCGTCGTGCGGGTGTTGATCGGCGACATGGCAAGCATGGGTTTGGTTTTGATTCACCAGGGCGGTCTGGTCGTGGGGGACCGGCCTTCCATGGAATTCCTGGAGAGGGTGCTCAGTGGGCTTCGCAAGCTCTAGTCCCCAGGGCGCCGAGGGCGCACGGAAGCCGACGACGTCTGCCAAGATCGTGGTGGCGGGTGGCTTCGGTGTGGGCAAAACGACGTTCGTCGGCTCGGTGTCCGAGATCGTCCCGTTGACCACCGAGGCGGTGATGACCGAGGCCAGCGCGGGGGTGGACGACCTCTCCGCCACGCCCAACAAGGTCACCACGACCGTCGCGATGGACTTCGGTCGCGTGTCGCTCGACAGCGATCTGATCCTGTACCTCTTCGGTACACCGGGTCAGCACCGGTTCTGGTTCATGTGGGACGACCTGGTTCGTGGTGCCATCGGCGCCATCGTGCTGGTCGACACCCGCCGCCTGGCCGACGCGTTCGCCTCGATCGACTTCTTCGACGACCGGCAGCTGCCGTACGTCGTCGGCGTCAACTGCTTCGACGGCCTCCTGCACCACAGGCTGGAGGACGTGCGTGAGGCGTTGACGATCGACGAGTCGGTGCCGATCGTCACGTGCGACGCGCGCAACCGGCAGTCGACGAAGCAGACGCTCATCACGCTGGTCGAGCACGCCATGCGCCAGTGGATGTCCGTCCGCGCGGGCTGATCTCCTCCCTCGCGGGGACCAACTCCAGAACGAACGAGGCGAGCGCCACCTTCGGGTGCGGCGCTCGCCTCGTCGTTGCGGTCTGACTCAGTTGGTTCGGTGATCGTCCAAGCAGTGGTCCTTCCGCCGTGACTCGCTGCTATCCGATGGTCAGGCCGACGCCGATGTAGGCGCTGGCACCGACGTCACCGGAGCCGAGGTCGACGCTGGCGTCAGCGGCGACCCCGGCGCTGGCGTTGATGTTCGCCAGGTCCGAGTTGACGCCCACGTCCGCGCCGAGACTGACGTCGGCTGAGACGTTCACGTCTGCCGTGATGTCGGCATGCGCGTCGAGCATCGCTGCGGCGTGCGGTCCGACGTTGATCGAGATGCCGCTGATGTGGATCGCGTTCGTCTTGTCCTCGGCAACGGTTTCGGTGACCACCGGCGCGGGTTCCACGACGGGTGCCGCTTCGACGACCGGTTCGACGGTGGCCTCGACGAGCGGGGTGGGCCCGCGGTCGTCCGTTGCGCTCACGTCAGCAGCGACATCTGCGTCTACTGCCACCGCGGCGTCAACGTGCGCACCCACGCCCAGTCCCACACCCACGCCGACGTCCGCGTGGCCGCAGAGGCCCAGCGCGACCTGGATGCCACCGTTGGCCAGGACGCTGATGCCCGGCCCGGTGTCGAGCGCGACGTGGGCGCCGGCCGCGACGTCGAGCATGTCGACGTTGCCGCTCACCCCCACCGTCGCGTTGACGTGGTTGTCCTGCAGGAGCACGAGGATCGGGTCGGCGGACGCCGTACCCGATGAGAACGGCAAGGCGAACGCCAAAGCCGTGACGGTGGCGGCGGCTCTGAGCGCCCACCGGGAGCTGACCATTGCGCGGGTCCTCCTTCGTCGACGTGGGCGTCTCTCGGGAACGCCCACGTCAATCGACGCTAGGTCGCGAAATGGTCACGCAAGGGTGGACGTGCGGCACGTCCGGGGGATGACCGACCGTCAGCTCTCGTCGACCAATGCGGCGGAGGTGATGCGATGAAGAGGGAACCTGAGTACCTCTCCGTAGCTGTGGTCATAGCCTTCGAGCACGCCACCGCCGACGACGTGCGGCTCGATCACGCGCTGTGCGGCTGTGCCGTGGGAGTCGACGAACCCGACCAGCACCCTGCGTCGCGCCCGTGCAGCCTGCTGGAGCAAGGACAGGGTGGCCGACGGCCCCGCGCCGAGGTGGCCGGGGACGGCGATCCGTTCACCCCGTGGTGTCGCGGCGGCACGATCACCGGCCCGGACCAGCCTGACGAGTTCACCCAACCGCTCGTCGGCGGGCACTGCGGGTGACGCGTTTTTGCGCGCACTGCGTTGCCGGGGCGTCGTCCGGCGCCCGCCCGGCCGCAGGTCGAGGACCTGGCCGTCGGGGCCTTCCGCGGCCGGGGCGAACCCGGCCGATCGCAGTCCGTCCAGCACGTCCGCCAGCGGCAACGGGCTGACGATCACGGTCGGGGCGATCCGGCGCAGCTCCAGCCGGGCGGCCTCCGGATGCGCGAGCACCTCGCTGATCAGCACCGAGTCGTCGCACCGCAGGAACGAACCAGCCGCGCCGCCGCGGAGCCTCCCGTGCCGGCGCGCGGCGTCGTCGATCAGGTAGGTCAGCGACTGCGGAACGGGCGTGCGCGAGCGGGTCTTGAAGAGTTCGTGCAGCTCATCGGCGGTGCGGCCGGAGTCGAGCGCACGGCGGACCGTGCTCTCGCTGATCCGGTAGACGGTCGCGCTGCCGGCCGACTCGACGTTCGCGACGATCGCCATCTCGTCCGCGAGGTCCGGTTCGAGCCTGCCCGGTGCGACGACGGTGAGGTCGGCCTGCACCAGCACGTGGTCGAGCGGTTCCGGCAACGCCTCCCCGAGGGTCTTCGCGGCGTGGCCGGGCCCCTCTTCGAGCAGCGCGCGGCCCGCGGTGGTGATCGCGCCCAGGGCGAGCACGCCGACCGCGGTGCCCTCCTCGACGGTCCAGCGCACCAGCTCGTCGCGCTGCCGCCCGCCCCGGCGCGGCGCCCGCCAGCCGAGCAATGCGGCCAGGTCGGCGGGGTTCGCGATGGCGGTGCTCTTGGGGAACGCGGCGATCGCTTCGAGAATCCACCGGCGGTCGCGCGGCGCCTGGGCGCGGCGGACCTCGTCCGCGAGCGGGGTGAAGAGCCTGTCCTTCTCGTCGCGGCGCCCGATCAGCGCGGGCAGCCGGGGCAGCTCCAGCCAGGCGTGCGCGATCGTGGCCCAGCGGACCTCGGTGGTCGCGGCCAGCCACACGTCGGCCTTGGTCGTCGGCACCCACTCCGGCTCGGCGGCCTCGGTGTTCGCGGCGAGGTCGGCGCCGACCACGAGCTCGATCAGCAGGGCGGCGCGGCGTTCGTCGACGTCGAGGTCCTTGGCGGCCTTGCGCAGCTCGCGGACGCCCATGCCGCCCGTCCGCAGCACCGGTGGCGGTTCGGCGGACCAGCTCGCGATGAGTTTTTCCACGTGCCGGACGAGTTCCAGGGCTTCACCGCCGCCGGTGGCGTCGATGGTGGTCTGCTGGCGCGTCGCGGTCTTCGGCTTCGGCTCGGTGACCTGGATCAGGCCGAGAGGGCGTTCGCCGCGCAGTTTGAGGGCGATCTCGCGCGGCAGCTCGACGGTGCCGGGATCGCGCCGCAGCAGCAGGTTGCGCGCGAGCAGTCGTTGGACGGGCGTTTCGGCCTTCTCCAGCGGCACGACCCGTGAGGCGTCCTTGGTGTCGCCGATGGGCGGTCCGGCGGCGAGCTTCTGCAGCACGCGCTGTTCGCCCTCGGTGATGCCGCTCAGGTCGTACGTCTGCCCGGTGGAGCGGCCGAGGTTGCCGGGATACGTGCCGAACGCCTCCCGCGTGACCGGAGGGACCGACATCGCGTCGTCGTCACCCCACACGAGCGCCTGGGCCCTGAGCTTGGCGACGGCCTGCTTGAGCGGCCGGGGCTTCACGTCGGGTCCGAGCAGCTCCGCGAGTGTGGCCAACGCCACGGGCTCGGCGTCCGCGCCCTGCACGACCAGGCCTTCGAGCACGGCGAGCGTGAACGTGTCGAGGTCCTCGCAGGCGCGCGCGATCGACGCCCTGGTGCCGACCCGTGTCGCGAGCACGGACATATCGGCAGGTGGGGGCGTTGCCAGGTCGGGGCGCGCGCGCAGCAGCGCGACGAGTGCGACGTCGTCCTGGGCGCGCAGCCAGTCGGCGAGAGTGATGCCGGACATTCTCACCACGGTATATGGGCCGCTGGAGATCCTGTCGTCGCCCGGATGAGAAAACAGGTCTGTCACACTTGTCGCGTCATCGGCACCACCGAGGAGGAGAACGTGGCGAAAGGACGCCCGGGACGGGTCGACCCGCACTGGCCGGAGGGCCCCGACGGCGGCCACCCCGTCACCGAACTGACCAGTGACGTGCAGGGTGCGCTCTCCCCGTTCGGCACGGTGACGTTCCCGTTGCCCGTGGAGGACCTCGGCTACACGCACCCGGTGACCGAGATCAACAAGTCCTGACCTGTCCTGATCGGACTGTCAGAGCGGTCTTAAAAAACGCCGAGTCGCGTGAGTACCGCAATGGGCCCGGGGATAGGCTCGTTTCCCGCTTGAGCTGTATTTCGTGGGAGGAAGACGATGCCGGTCCCCGGCCCTGGTTACTCGATCACCGTTCGCCTGGAGGCGCCGCCGTCAGCGAGCGCCGCGGGTGACCTCACGTCGGCCGTCGGCCGCGCGGGCGGGGTGATCACGGCGTTCGACGTCGTGGAGTCGCACAACGACCGCGTCGTCATCGACCTCACGTGCAACGCGCTGTCCGCGAACCACGCCAAGGACATCACCGACACGCTGGAGACGTTGCCCGGCATCGTCGTGCGCAAGGTGTCGGACCGCACGTTCCTCGTGCACCTCGGCGGCAAGATCGAGATCGCGTCCAAGGTGCCGCTGCGCAACCGTGACGACCTGTCTCGTGCGTACACGCCCGGTGTCGCTCGCGTGTGTGAGGCCATCGCCAAGAACCCGGACGACGCCCGCCGCCTGACGATCAAGCGCAACACCGTCGCGGTCGTCACCGACGGCTCCGCCGTGCTGGGCCTGGGCAACCTCGGCCCCGCCGCCGCACTGCCGGTGATGGAGGGCAAGGCGGCGCTGTTCAAGAAGTTCGCCGGTGTCGACGCCTGGCCGGTCTGCCTGGACACCCAGGACACCGAGGAGATCATCCGCGCGGTCGAGCTCATCGCTCCCGTGTACGGCGGCATCAACCTCGAGGACATCTCCGCGCCGCGCTGCTTCGAGATCGAGGCCCGCCTGCGCGAGAAGCTCGACATCCCGGTCTTCCACGACGACCAGCACGGCACGGCCATCGTCGTGGTGGCCGCACTGCGGAATGCGTTGCGGGTCGTCAAGAAGGACATCAAGAACTGCCGCATCACGGTCTGCGGCGTCGGCGCCGCCGGCTCCGCGATCATCCGCCTGCTGCAGGCCCAGGAGCCCGGCGACATCATCGCCGTGGACGTCGACGGCATCGTGCACCGCGACCGCCCCGGCCTGGACTCGAACCTGAAGTCCATCGCCGCCACGACCAACAAGGGCAACGAGTCCGGCCGCCTGCACGACGCGCTGGTCGGCTCGGACGTGTTCATCGGCGTCTCGGCCCCGAACCTCTTCGGCGCGGACCAGGTCGCCACGATGGCCAAGGACGCCATCGTGTTCGCGCTGGCCAACCCGGACCCGGAGATCGACCCGATGGAGGCCCAGCAGCACGCCGCCGTCGTGGCGACCGGCCGCTCGGACTTCCCGAACCAGATCAACAACGTGCTGGCGTTCCCCGGCGTGTTCCGCGGCCTGCTGGACGCGCACGCCCGCACCATCACCGACGCGATGCTGCTGGCCGCCGCGCAGGCCATCGCCGACGTGGTGGACGGCGACAGGCTGAACGCGTCGTTCATCGTCCCGTCGGTCTTCGACAACACCGTTGCTCCGGCCGTGGCAGAAGCCGTTCGCAAAGCAGCGACTTCCTAGGGTCTTAACGCACAGGCTGTACGTCGGGCCCAGGCATACGATCTCGGTATGACCAAGCAGTTCACCCACCTGGACTCACAAGGCGCGGCCCGGATGGTCGACGTCTCCGGCAAGGAGCAGACCACCCGGACCGCCGTGGCCACCGGGATCCTGCACACGACCGCCGAGGTGGTTGCGTTGCTGGGCGCCGACGGCCTGCCCAAGGGCGACGCCCTGGCCACCGCTCGCATCGCGGGCATCATGGCGGCCAAGCGCACCTGGGAGCTCGTGCCGCTGTGCCACCCGATCGCCCTGTCGTCGGTGGTGGTGGACCTGGCCCTGGCCGATGACGCCGTGCTGATCTCGGCCACGGTCCGCACCACCGACCGCACGGGCGTCGAGATGGAGGCCCTCACCGCGGTGTCGGTGGCCGGCCTGACCCTGCACGACATGGTGAAGTCCGTCGACCCGGCCGCGTCGCTGGACGCGGTGCGGGTGGAGCGCAAGGAAGGCGGCAAGTCCGGCCTGTGGGAACGCCCGTGAAGGCAGTGGTGATCACGGCCTCCAACCGTGCCGCCGCTGGTGTCTATGAGGACCGCAGCGGACCGATCATCGTTTCGTGGCTTTCCGACCGCGGGTTCTCGGTTTCCGCGCCGGTCGTCGTGCCGGACGGCGAACCGGTTCGGGAGGCGCTGGCCGCAGCGGTGTCCTCGGGTGCCGATCTCGTGGTGACGACGGGCGGCACCGGCATCAACCCGACCGACCGCACCCCCGAGGCCACGCGCGCCGTCCTGGACTACGAGGTGCCCGGCCTGGCCGACGTCATCCGGATGTCCGGCTGGCCGCGCGTGCCGGGTTCCGTGCTCTCGCGCGGCGTGGCCGGGGTGGCCGGCCGGACGCTGATCGTGAACCTGCCGGGGTCCACCGGCGGCGTGCGCGACGGGCTGGACGTGCTCGGCAACGTCGTAGAGCATGCGCTGGACCAACTGCGTGGAGGTGACCACAAATGAGCGTGGTGCTGCGAGCCGTCGTGACCGAGGAACCCCTGTCGGTCGAGGAGCACGCCGCTCTGGTGGCTTCCGACCGGGCAGGCGCGGTCGTGACGTTCTCCGGCGTCGTGCGCGACCACGACGGCGGCCGATCGGTGCTGGAGCTGGAATACCACTCGCACCCGTCCGCCGGCGACGTCGTGGCCGAGGTGGTCTCGGAGCTGGCCTCGAAGTACTCCGGGGTGCACGGGATCGCGGTGTCGCACCGGGTCGGGCCGCTGAAGATCGGTGACGTCGCACTGGCCTGCGCGGTGGCCGCCGAGCACCGCGGGGAGGCGTTCTCGTTGTGCTCAGACCTGGTGGACGAGGTCAAGGCGCGGCTGCCGGTGTGGAAGCGGCAGGTGTTCTCGGGCGGCGAAGACGAGTGGGTCAACTGCCCCTGAGTGACGGGATCGCGGTGGTCCGGTTACGGGCGGGTGGTTGCGTTCCAGCGGGGTTGGTCGCCTTGCGTGCGAGTGGTCGCGTTCCAGCGTGGTTGCGTGGGCATTGACGAGGCGTGGGAGTCCATCGCCGCTTCGCGACGATTGCGATTGGGGCTTGACCTTGAGCCTCTGGCGGGATGCTGGACGGCCTCCAAAAGCCGGGGATTAAAGCGCCCCGGCCGAACCCGAACAGCGAAGCATCCCGCCCCCTCAAGGTAAAGCCCCAATCGCGGGGCGTGGGGGGTGCACCGCTACCCATCGAGGCACCACTGCGCGGGCTCACCCGGTGCGGCAATACCGACAGAGTTGCCGGCGTGGTGATACCGACAGAGCAGCCATCCGCGCCTTGGCCGTGGGCGTACCTATCGCGGCACCGTTTGCCCGCACGGCGCACTTCGAGCCGCCGCAACCGTCGCTGCCGTCGCGGTTGCCACCGCCGGTGTCCGGAAACGCAGGCAGGGACCTCACCGTCGGGGGGTAACGGTGAGATCCCTGGTTCCTGCATCAGCCCACGTCAAAAGGGGCCAACGTTCGATCGGCCGAAGTTCCTGCTCAGATCAGGATCTTGTGGCCCGGGAAGATCAGGTCCGGGTTCGTGAGGAATTCCTTGTTCTTCTCCACGATGGCCTGGTAACCGCCGGCGACCTTGTTGGCGTCAGCGATCTTCGACAGGGTGTCGCCCGCCTTGATCTCGTAGTTGCCGGACGGGTTCGACTTCGAGCCCGCGACGGCGACCGGTGCCTGCTGCACCGGAGCGGCCTGGCGCTGCTGCGGCTGCGCCTTGCGCTGCTGCGGGGCAGGGGTGGCCTTCTTGGGGGCCTGGCCCGTGTAGTTGCCCAGCTTGGCGCTGCAGGCGGGCCAGGCGTTGCGGCCCTGGCCGGCGAGCACGCGCTCGGCGACAGCGATCTGCTGCTCGCGGGAGGCGTTGGCCGGGTTGCCCTGGCCGCCGTAGGCGTTCCAGGTCTGCTGCGTGAACTGAAGGCCGCCGTAGTAACCGTTGCCGGTGTTGGTGGCCCAGTTGCCACTGGCCTCGCACTGCGCGAGTGCGTCCCAGTCCATTCCAGGGGCCGCGTTGGCGGTGCCAACGGCGAGGCCCAGAGGGGCGCTGGCGAGGATGCCGAACGCCGCGACCTTGGCGATAGTGCGAGCTGCGGAACTCTGCTTGCCCTGCTTGCCTCGGTTGAAAGCCATTTGCCTCTCGGTCCACCGCACCTGCGGTCAGGAACTCGGGTTCGGGGCCCGGTACGTCCCTGCGTCCCAGTCCGGCGGTTTCTCTCGCTCGGGGTGTGTTCCGGAGAACCCTCGGACTGGGCTCGGTGCTGGTCCTCCGGTCGTGCTCGTGACTGGTCGGGGCCAGTCGAGGAGCGACCGTACGTAACCGACGGAGGTCTCACCAAACGTTTCGAGCTGTGACCCGCATCACAGTAACAGTTCGGATCGTTGTGGGGAGCCTACAAACGCGCAGCTCAAAGGCGTCGTTATCGGTCCGTTTCCATTCTGAGATCGACCGAGATCTATTACAGAAAGTGAGGCGTGGCTCACGCGCTTTGGGCCATCGGAGACACGCTCCTCACGGTCGAGCGACGGGCCCGGCGACAGCCGTTGCGGGCGGGACCGGTCCCCTGGAGAGGGCGCCACGCTGAGTCCATGACCGAGCCTGCCGAGCCTGCTGAGCGTCCGAATCGTCCGAAGCGCCCGCGCGTGTTGATCGCCGCCCTGGTGGCCCTGCCCCTGGCGGCGATGTTCTACGCCATGACGGCGAACAGGGTCGACGGCACGGGCAGCGGCCTCCCCACCCTGGCCCTGTTGTTCTCCCTGCTGGCGAGTCGATTCAACTGGCAACGCATCGCGTCGGTGGTCTTGCTGACCCTCCTGACGCTCCAATGGGTGCCGGGCGCCATCGTCTACGCGAGCCATGAGGGGGCGAGTCAGGCCGCGAGCTACGCCCTGATCGGCGCGGCCTTCTTCGTGATGGGCGTCGTGCTGGTGTTCCAGCCCCCGTCGAACCAGTACTACCGCCGGGTCGCGGACTGGCGGCGCGAGCGGAAGCGGCAGCGCGCCTGAACGTCCCCGTCGCCGTCGACTGCTCAAGATCAAGTGACCAAGATCTGAAGGCATGAGAATCGACGCGCTCCGGCAGGCGCTGGCCGCCAAACCGGGACAGCCCGTCTCGTTCGACGAGTTGATCGACGCGATCTGGGGCGTGGACCGGCCGGCGAACCCGAAGCAGGCCTTGCGCAACCTCGTGCAACGGCTGCGCGCCACGGAGCAGATCGTCACCGAACCGTCCGGCTACCGGCTGGTGCCGCGCAAGCAGGGGCCGCGGCAGCTGCCCGCTGACCTGCCGGACTTCGTCGGGCGTGCGCACGAGGTCGCCGCGGCGCTGGACAGCACGGCACCCGTGCTCGCGATCACCGGGCCGCCGGGCGTCGGCAAGACGTCGCTGGCGGTCCACCTCGCGCACCAGCTCAGCCCGAGCTTCGCCGACGGCCAGCTGTACGTGAACCTGCGCGCGTTCTCGCCGGGCGCCCCGGTCACGCCCGAGCAGGCCGTCTCCCGGTTCCTGCGCGCGCTCGGCGTCGACGACGTCCCCGTCACCCTCGACGCGCAGACCGAGCTGTACCACCAGCTCACCGCCGACCTGGCGGTGCTGATCGTGATCGACAACGCCACCCGCGACCTGGCCAGCCCGCTGCTGCCGGCGGGCGAGCGGTGCCGGGTGATCGTCACCAGTCGCACGGATCTGCCCGAGTTCGAGCAGCTCAAGCTCGGCGTGTTCGACCAGCGCGAAGCCCAGGACCTGTTGTCCCACCTGGACATCGGTGGCAGCCACGTCGACCGCGCCGAACTCGCGCGGCTGTGCGGGCGCCTGCCGCTGGCGTTGCGGATCGCCGCGGCGAACATCGCGGAGGGCCACCTGCCCGACTACCTGACCGAACTGCGCGGGGACGACCGCCTCGGCGTGCTGGAGATCGAGGGCGACGCCGCGGTAGGGGCGACCTTCGACCTGTCGTATCGCGCACAGTCCGTTGTGGCGCAACAGTTGTTCCGGTTGCTCGGTCACGTGCCGGGCCCGGACTTCGGGGTCGTGGGCGCCACGGCGTTGCTCGGCTCGGACGCCACCGCGCCCCTCGGTCAGCTCGTCGACGCGAACCTCGTGCAACGCCACGGAGACCGCTACCTCCTGCACGACCTCCTGCGCATCTACGCGATGCGGCTGGGTGAGCCGTCGCTGACCCGGCTGCACGACTACTACCTCGTCAACGCCTTCGCGGCGGGCCGGACGCTGCACCCGGAGTTCCGCCGACTGCCGTTGCCCTCGCACGAACCCGTGCCGGAACATGACCTGTCGGCCACACCCGAGGCGCTCACGTGGCTCGACGCAGAACGGGCGAGCATCGTGGCGGCGATCCTCGCGGCCGCCGGTCGGCCGCTGACGTGGCAGCTCACCGATGCCATGCGGGCCTACTTCTACTTCCACAGCCACCTCGTCGACTGGGTCACCTCGGCCGCGGCCGGCCTGCACGCCGCCCGCGAACTCGGTGACCTGAACGCCGAAGCCACCATGCGCAACGCGCTCGGGCTCGCCCATTGGCGCGGAGGCCAGTTCACCGAGGCGCTGGCGGAGTTCCAGCAGGGCGTGGCGATCGCCCGCGAACTCGACGACGAGCAAACCGTGAGCTCTCTGCTGATCAACCTCGGCATCGTGAACTGGGAGCACGGCAGGCTCACCGAGGCCGCCGCCTCCATCCGCGAGTCCCTGGGCATCAACCCCGGCAACCCGCCGGCGGTGTTCAACCTCAGCGGCATCTACATGGACCTGGGCCCGCTCGACCTGGCCATCTCCTACGCCGAGGAGGTCGGCCGGCTGTCCGACGAGCAGAACATCCCGATGGGCAGGGCGTTCGCCGCCAGCCACCTCGCGGACGGCTACGTGCTGATCGGCGACGTCGAGCGGACCTCAGCCCAGTTCGACGAGCTCGCCCGGCTCGACCTGACGGCGGCAGGCCCGGTGTTCATCACCCGGACCGCCGACACCCGCGCACTGCTGGAACTGGAACGTGGCGACTTCGCGGCCGCGGAGGCCAGCTCTCGCCGCTCGATCGAGCTGGCGATCGACTGCGGTGACCCCAAGTCGGAGGCGGACGGGCACAACAGCCTGGGTTTCGCGCTGTCCGCCCAGGGGCACGCGGACGATGCCTGCCGGCACCACCAGGAGGCTCTCGAGCTTTGCCACAAGGTCGGCTTCCTGCGCGGTGAGGTCGACGCCCTCACCGGCCTGGCCGCCTGCCTGCGCGCGGGAGGTCACCTGTCGGAGGCGTTCGAGCACGCCGCCGAGGCCGTTGCCGCGGCCGAACGCGGTCAGCTGCGGGTGCGCGAGGTGCCTGCGCTGGCCGAGCTCGCCGAGGTGCACCAGGCGATGGGGGCGGTGGAGCAGGCAGAGGAGTGCCGGGCGCGTGCGCTCGAACTGGCTCGCGTCACCGGGCGCCGCTCGTGGGAACGGAGGCTGGCTCAGCCGCCCGCGAACGGAGGCAGCACGTCCAGCTGAGCACCGGCGGGCACGCGCGTCGACGTGTCCCGCACGGCGACGCCGTCCAGCAGGAAGCTGGACGCGGCGAGAACCTTGCCGAGCTGGGCGCCGTGCCGTTCGCCGATGGTGCTGACCACGAGCGCCACGGTGGGTTCGGAGGTGTCGAGCAGCAGGTCCTCGTCGGTGACTCCGGCCGCGGCCCGCGCACCCGCGAAGTAGCGGATCTTCACGGCTGTCCCAGGAGATGTCCCAGGAGATGTCACTGTCATCCTCCGATGGCGCTCATGGGACGGTCGGGCTGCGAGAAGCCCGCGTCGTTGATGCCGTGACCGGCCGCCTTGGCCCACATCGTGGCGCGCCAGGCGTCGGCGATCGCGGCGTCGGGGGAGCCGTCGCGCAGCAGTGCGCGCAGGTCGGTCTCGGTCTGGCTGAACAGGCAGTTGCGGATCTGACCGTCGGAGGTGAGCCGGGTGCGGTCGCAGGCGGCGCAGAACGGCCTGGTCACCGACGCGATCACGCCGACGACCGCGGGGCCGCCGTCGACCAGCCAGCGTTCGGCGGGGGCACCACCGCGCGGGGTTGACTCCGGGGTGAGCGTGTACGCGGTCGAGAGCATCGTGAGGATCTCGTCGGCCGTGACCATGTTCGTGCGCGTCCAGCCGTGCTGCGCATCGAGCGGCATCTGCTCGATGAACCGCAGCTGGTAGCCGTTCTCCACGCAGAACCGCAGCAGCGGGACGGCCTCCTCCTCGTTCAGGCCGCGCATCAGCACGGAGTTGACCTTCACCGGCTCCAGCCCGGCCTCACGGGCGGCGTCCAGGCCGTCCAGCACGTCCGTGATGCGGTCGCGCCTGGTCAGCGTCGCGAACCGGTCGGGGTCGAGGGTGTCGAGCGAGACGTTGATCCGGTTCAGGCCAGCGTCCTTCAACGACTGGGCCCTGCGCTTGAGACCGATGCCGTTCGACGTCATCGACATGCGCGGACGCGGCTCCAGCTCGGCCGTCGCGGCGATGACCTGCTCCAGGCCGCGCCGCAGCAACGGCTCGCCGCCGGTGAAGCGGATGTCCGTCACGCCCAGGTCGACCACCGCGATCCGCATGAGCCGGATCAGCTCGGCGTCGGTGAGCAGCTCGTCCTTCTGCAGCCAGTCGAGGCCCTCGGCCGGCATGCAGTACGTGCAGCGCAGGTTGCAGCGGTCGGTCAGCGAGACCCGGAGGTCCTTCGCGACCCGGCCGAACTTGTCGAGGAGCAGCGGCGTGTCTGGCCGTGCGGACACGTCAGAGGTGCCGCGCACAATGGGTAGTCCCAGATCAACAGCTGTCACCCCTCCCAGGGTAATGAACATCCCCTTGTGGATGACGCTACAAATAGGGTTTCTCACGTTCCGCCCGTTTGGAGCACCCTCACAAGGAATTGTCTTAGCAGCTAAGATGTTCAACATGGAACCTGAAGTGCTGGATAGGTTCACCTGGTACATGAGGGAGCAGAGCGCGCTCACCGTCATGTTCCACACGAAGGTCGCCGCGAAGATGGGCCTGTCCGCGACCGACGAGAAGTGCATCGACCTGGCCATGAGAGCCGAGGGGCCGCTGACGGCCGGCCGCCTCGCCGAGCTCTCCGGCCTCTCCACCGGCGCGGTCACGGGCGTGATCGACCGCCTCGAGCACGCCGGTTTCGTCCGTCGTGTCCGGGATCCGCACGACCGCCGCAAGGTGCTCGTCGAGGTCACCATCGGCGACGTGGAGAAGTTCGGGCACCTCTTCGAGGAGGCGCGGCAGAGCCTCATCGAGGTGCTCGGCCACTTCGGCGAGGATGAACTCCACGTTATCGAGCGTTATCTCCAGCTCCAGATCGCGACGTTCAGGGCGCGCGTGATCGATACTTAGACCCATGTGGCACTACTTGATGGACATGGACGGCGTCCTCGTGCACGAGGAGCACCTCATCCCGGGAGCGGACGAGCTGGTCGCGGAGCTGCGTGCTGCCGAGACCCCATTCCTCGTGCTCACCAACAACTCCATCTACACGCCACGTGACCTGCGCGCGCGTCTGCAGCGCACCGGCCTGGACATCCCGGAGAAGTCGATCTGGACGTCCGCGCTGGCCACGGCCAAGTTCCTCGACTCGCAGCGCCCGAACGGCTCGGCGTTCGTGATCGGCGAGGCCGGCCTCACCACCGCGCTGCACGAGATCGGCTACGTGCTGACCGACCGCGACCCGGACTACGTGGTGCTCGGCGAGACCCGCACCTACAGCTTCACCGCGATCACCAAGGCCATCCGCCTGGTCGAGGAGGGCGCGAAGTTCATCGCGACCAACCCCGACGCGACGGGCCCCTCACGTGAGGGCTCGCTGCCCGCGACCGGTGCCGTGGCGGCGTTGATCGAGCGCGCCACCGGCCGTGAGCCCTATTACGTCGGCAAGCCGAACCCGTTGATGATGAGGTCGGCCCTGCGCGCGCTGGGCTCGCACTCCGAGAACGCGCTGATGATCGGTGACCGGATGGACACCGACGTGCGCTCAGGCCTGGAAGCCGGTCTGTCGACCATCCTCGTGCTCTCCGGCGTCTTCACCGCCGAGAGCGCCGAGATGTTCCCGTACCGGCCGACGCGCGTGCTCAAGTCGATCGCCGAGCTCGTCGGTCACTCTCAGGACCCGTTCGGCGACTGGACTGACCACTGACGCGCGAGCATCCATCGCTTATCGTCGCGGACGTGGACACGGATCGACGCCCGATGTACGTCGTTGGTGACGTGCACGGGCACCTCGCAGAACTGACCAGAGCCCTGCACGTCGCCGAACTGTGCGACGAGGAAGGGCACTGGACGGGCGGCGAGGCCGAGCTGTGGTTCCTCGGCGACTTCGTGGACCGCGGACCGGACGGCGTCGGCGTGATCGATCTGGTCATGCGCCTCGGCGAGGAGGCGGCCGAGGCGGGCGGCTCGGTCAGCTCGTTGATCGGCAACCACGAGGTGCTGCTGCTCGGCATGCACCGGTTCGGCGACGACCAGGTGCCGGACAGCATGGGCCCGCGGTCGTTCGCGCGGAGCTGGCTGCTCAACGGCGGGCTGCGCAGCGACCAGGACCGGTTGACCGACGAGCACGTCGAGTGGCTGACGACGCGGCCGGTGCTGAAGCTGCGCGACGACCACCTGCTGATGCACTCCGACACCGTGGCCTACCTCGAATGGGGGTCCTCGATCGAGGAGGTCAACGAGGCAGTTCGCCAGGTGCTCAAGAGCGACGACCTGGTCGACTGGTGGGAGTGCTGGCGCAAGATGACGACCCGGTACGCGTTCCGGGGTCCGCAGGGTCCCGAGATCGCGGACGAGCTGCTGGCGACGTTGGGCGGCAACACGATCGTGCACGGCCACAGCGTGATCGCCGACCAGCTCGGGGTGACGCCGGAACAGATCGACGGGCCGCTCCTGTACGCCGACGACAAGGTGCTGGCGATCGACGCGGGTCTCTACAGCGGCGGTCCGTGCCTGGTCGTGCCCTTGCCATACGCCGAAGCCTGACTACGGTCGGGTGGATGACCGCCAGCTACTCCTCGGGCACGTCCGCCGCCCCGCTGCTGGGCGACACGATCCACGCGAACTTCGCCGCGACCGTCGCGCGCTTCGGTGACCGCGAGGCACTTGTCGACAAGGCCACAGATCGACGGTGGACCTACGCGGAACTGTCCGCGGAAGTGGACCGCGCCGCCGCCGGGCTCGTGACGCTGGGCGTGCGCAAGGGCGACCGGGTCGGGATCTGGGCGCCGAACTGCGCCGAGTGGGTGTTCGTGCAGTACGCGACGGCCCGGATCGGCGCGATCCTGGTCAACGTCAACCCGGCGTACCGGGTGCACGAGCTGGAGTACGTGCTGAACCAGGCCGGCATCCACACGCTGGTGTCCGCGCGCACGTTCAAGACCTCGGACTACGCGGCCATGATCGAGGAAGTGCGGCCGCGCTGTCCCGAGCTTCAGCACGTGGTGTTCGTCGACGATCCACAGTGGACCGGATCGTTCATCCCCGACGTCGAGCTGGACCGCGACGACCCGATCAACATCCAGTACACGTCCGGCACCACGGGATTCCCCAAGGGCGCAACGCTTTCGCACCACAACATCCTCAACAACGGCTACTTCGTCGGCGAGCTGATCGACTACACCGAGCACGACCGCATCTGCGTCGTCCCGCCGTTCTACCACTGCTTCGGCATGGTCATGGGCAACCTCGCCGCCACCAGCCACGGCGCGTGCGTCGTGATCCCCGCACCGGCCTTCGATCCCGCTAAAACCCTTGCAGCGGTTCAGGAAGAGCGCTGCACGTCGCTGTACGGCGTGCCGACGATGTTCATCGCCATGCTCGACCTGATCGACGGCTACGACCTGTCGTCGTTGCGCACCGGCATCATGGCGGGCTCCCCGTGCCCGGTCGAGGTGATGAAACAGGTCGTCGACCGCATGGGCATGCGCGAGGTGTCGATCTGCTACGGCATGACCGAAACCTCCCCGGTGTCAACACAAACGCGCACCGACGACTCTCTCGACCGTCGAGTTGGGACGGTCGGTCGCGTCGGCCCCCACCTCGAAGTCAAGGTGGTCGACCCGGAAACGGGCCTCACCGTGCCCCGCGGGGTGCCGGGGGAGCTGTGCACCCGCGGCTACTCGGTCATGCTCGGCTACTGGGACGAGCCGGAGAAGACGGCGGAGGCGGTCGACCAGGCGGGCTGGATGCACACCGGCGACCTGGCGGTGATGGACGACGACGACTACGTGAACATCACCGGCCGCATCAAGGACATGGTCATCCGCGGCGGCGAGAACATCTACCCGCGCGAGATCGAGGAGTTCCTCTACACCCACCCGGACGTGCTCGACGCCCAGGTGATCGGCGTGCCCGACGCCAAGTACGGCGAGGAGCTCATGGCCTGGGTCCGCCTGCGCGAGGGCGCCGCACCGCTGACCGCCGAGACCGTCCGGGAGTTCTGCACCGGCAAGCTGGCCCACTACAAGGTGCCGCGCTACGTGCACGTCGTGGAGGAGTTCCCGATGACGGTCACGGGCAAGGTCCGCAAGGTGGAGATGCGGGCGAAGGCCGTGGAGCTGCTGAAGCTGGACGACGACACCCGCCACGCCTAGCGAGTCGTCCTGACGCTCAGGACGGCAGCTTCGGCTCGATCACCGTCATCACGGCCTGGGCGATCTCGCACGCCTTGCCGCCCGCCTCGGTGAGGACCTGGGCGGAGGTCAGGTCGCCGGAGTGGGTCAGCACGACACCGCACGTGCCAGGGCCCGTGCTGTTCTCGGCCAGCACGCCGGAGTGCTCGCCGATGGTGATCGGTGAGGTCTTCAGCCCGTTCGGTTTAGCGAGGTACTGCGCCGGCGTCAGGCGCTCGCGAACGCTGATCATCAGGGCGCCGGCGTCGTCGGAGATCCAGAAGCAGCTGGAGGCGTTGGCGTAGCCGTTGCGGAACCGGTGCTCGGTGAGCTGGGCCGGGTCGAACAGCCGGCACGCGGGTGTGTCCGAGGGCGTGGTCGACGGCGCGACGAAGGGTTCGATCGGTTCGATCGCGGGCCCCGCGAACCCACAACCGGACAGTCCGAGGGCGGCGGCGAGCACGGCGAGGCGCGGAGTGTTCACGGAGCGAAATCGTTCCGGCAATCAACTGTCTCCGCAGGTCACGAACGGGTGAAAGGGCACTTGTGCATCCGGTGTGACGCGCGCAACATCGGTGGATTCCGTCGAAGGAGGCGCCCCATGCTCACCGCCACCAAGACCACCACGATGCTGCCTGTGGAAGACCCGGAGCGGGCCGGGCGCTTCTACACCGACGCGCTCGGGCTCAAGCCCGTCACCACGGCGCCGGACGGCACGCGGATCTTCGCGCTCGGTCAGGGCGACGCGCTGGGACTGACGCCTGCGGAGAAGGGTGCGCAGACCGGGCACACCGTCATCAGCTTCGAGGTGCCGGACCTGGAGTCCGAGATCCGCGAGCTCGAGGACAAGGGCGTGCACTTCGAGGACTACGACCTGCCCGACTTCAAGACGGTCAACCACATCGCGGTCATGGGCAACGAGCGCGCGGCGTGGTTCACCGACACCGAGGGCAACATCCTGTGCCTGCACGAGCTGCTGGGCGACGACGCCTGACAGCCGTGCCACCGAGTGGTCTCCCGCTTCTCGCCCCCGATGAGGGGCGGGAGACCCTCACGGGACGTCGACGATCTCCTTGCCCAGCGGCACCAGTGAGACCTTCACCAGCTTGAAGTTGGCGATGCCGAGCGGGATGCCGATGATCGTGATGCACAGCGCGATGCCGGTGACGATGTGGCCGATGGCGAGCCAGAGGCCGGCGACGATGATCCAGATGACGTTGCCCAGCAACGACCCGGTGCCCGCGCCCGGCTTCTCCACGACCTCGCGGCCGAACGGCCAGAGCGCGTAGTTCGCGATCCGGAACGACGCGATGCCCCACGGGATCGTGATGATCAGGATGCAGCAGATGAGGCCGGCGACCGCGTAGCCGACGGCCATCCAGAACCCGGCGAGCACCAGCCAGATCACGTTGAGGATGAGGCGCATGCCTCCAGCCTAAGCTCACCTCATGAAGTGGGGTGTGATCGCAACGGGCGGAATCGCGCAAGCTGTTACCGCCGACATGCTGAAAGTCGAGGGCGTCACGGTTCTCGCGGTGTCCTCGCGTGACGTCACGCGTGCGCAAGCGTTTGCCGAGCGGTTCGGCATCGAGCGCGCGTACGGCGACTACCACGATCTGCTCGCGGATCCGGACGTCGACGTCGTCTACGTGGCCACGCCGCACGGCCAGCACCACGAGGTCACGCTCGCCGCGCTCGACGCCGGCAAGCACGTGTTGTGCGAGAAGGCCTTCGCACTCACGGTGGCTGACGCCGAAGAGATGATCGAACGGGCGAGGTCGAAGAACCTCTTCCTGATGGAAGCCATGTGGACGCGGTTCAACCCGTTGATCCGCAAAGTTCACCAGGCCGTCGAGAACGGTGAGATCGGCGAGATTCGCACCGTCCACGCGGACTTCGGCTTCGCGCACACCTTCGATCCCGGCGACCGGTTGTGGGCCAAGGAAGCCGGTGGCGGCGCGACCCTCGACCTCGGCGTCTACCCGGTCGCGCTCACGCACCTGCTGCTCGGTGTTCCGGTGGAGGTCCGGGCGTGGGGCGGCAAGGCACCGTCCGATGTGGACTCCGATGCCGGTCTGCTGCTCGGCTACCCCGGTGGTGCGCACGCGCTGCTGAACTGCTCGCTGCTCGCGGACGTGGGGTGCAGCGCGAGGATCATCGGGACCAAGGGGCGTATCGAGATCGACGAATCGATGTACAACCCGACCAAGGCCGTCATCAACGGCGTCGAGCACACCATCGAGGACGAGGGCTACACGCACCAGATCCGTGCGGTCGAGGAGTCCATCGCCGCCGGCCTGACGGAGAACCCGTCGATCACCTGGCAGAACACGCTGGAGGTCATGCGCACGCTCGAAGAAGCGCTGGCCCAGCTCGGCGTCTCCTACGCGGACACCGTCAAGTAGATCAGCGCCACGTTCAGCACGACCACCGCGAACGCCACCACGCACGCGGCAACGGTGACCGAGCGCCGGTTCGCGAAAGAACCCATCACGGATCGGCGCGCGGTCAGCCACACCAGCGGGATCAGCGCGAACGGAATCCCGAACGACAGCACGACCTGCGACAGCACCAACGCGAACGTCGGGTCGACGCCGAACGCCAGGATCGCCAGCGCGGGCACCAGAGTCACCAATCGGCGTGCCAGCAACGGAATCCGCACCCGCAGCAGCCCGTCCATCACCACCGCGCCGGCATAACAACCGACGGCCGTGGACGCGAAACCCGAAGCCAGCAATCCCAAAGCGAACAGCAGCGCGATCCCGCCACCCAACTGGGCCGAGACGGCCGCGTGCGCTCCTTCGAGCGTGTCCACGCCTTCCTGGCCCTGCAACGCCGAAGCCGCGAGCAGCAACATCGCCATGTTCACCGCGCCGGCGAGCAGCATCGCGACGACGACGTCGATCTTCGTCGCGCCGAGCACCGACGGGTTCCTGCCGTGCCGGTCGCGCGCCAGCGCCGAGTGCAGGTAGACCGCGTGCGGCATGACCGTGGCACCGAGCATTCCCGCCGCGAGCAACACGCTGTCCGCGCCGTCGAACCGCGGCGCCAAGCCGGAAACAGCTCCGGAAACCGATGGCGGTGCCACGAAAAGCCCCGCCATGAACCCGACCGCGATGACGATCAGCATCGTCGTGATCACGCGCTCGAACGGCTTCTGCCCGCGCTTGTCCTGCACCAGCAGCAGAATCGTCGACACGACACCGGTGATCACGCCACCGAGCAGCAGCGGGAGGTCGAACAACAACGCCAGCGCGATCGCCCCGCCGAGCACCTCGGCGAGATCGGTCGCCATCGCGACCACCTCGGCCTGGCCCCAGTACGCGAGCCGCACCGGACGCGGCAGGTGATCGCGCACCGCCTCGGGCAGCGACTTCCCGGTGACCAGGCCGAGCTTCGCCGACAGGTACTGCACGAGCCCCGCCATGACGTTCGCGACGACGAGCACCCAGACCAGCAGGTACCCGTAGCGAGCGCCCGCCGCGGTGTTGGTGGCCACGTTGCCGGGATCGACGTACGCGATCGCGGCGACGAACGCCGGACCGAGCAACGCCGCACCCGCACGCAGACGCGTCGAAACAGCGACCACCGGACACCTCCCCTTGCTGCAAGATTATTGCAACAAGGGGCCGCCTACTCGCGGAATGTGGCCTCAAGCACCTCGGGGAAGCGCCTCCAGCATCGTCCTCGCCACCCCTACAACGGCGTCCATCGCGCTGTCGAGATCGCCGCTCGGCATCAGCAGGTGGCTCAACGCCAGCCGCACGGTCGTCTCGGCGGTGAGCCGCACGTGCCGGCCGGGGAAGTGCTCGATGAGGTGCCGCTCGACGACCTCGGTCGCGTGGAACAGCACCGGATGGCCGCGGATCGTGAGGAACGGCAACAGGTCTTCGGCGTCCTGTCCGGTCAGCACGGCGGAGACCAGGCGGTCCTTCTCCGTCCGTTCGAAGGTGTAGCGGAAGGCCGACCGCATCGCCTCCCACGGATCGGGGTTCTCCTTGAGCCGCGTCACGATCCCGGTGAGGTACTCCTCCGTCTGATGGGCCGCGACGGCCTGGACGAGTCCCTCCTTGTTGCCGAACTCGTTGTAGACGGTCTGTCGGCTCACCCCTGCGCGGGTGGCGACCTCGATCATGCGCAGCCCGTGGAAACCGTGGGTTGCGAGCAGGTCCGCAGCTGAGTCCAGTAACTGCTCGGTGATGTCGCTCACGCCCTCAGCTTTACACAGTTATGGGTTTTGTAAAGACGTAGAGTGAGGTTCTGTGCCGTTCACCGTGGGTTTCGACCTGGACATGACCCTCATCGACCCGCGACCTGGCATGGCCGCCGTGCTGAACGAGGTGGGCGCGCGCACCGGCCACGCCCTCGACGGCGAGCACTTCGCGGCGAACCTCGGCCCGCCCCTCGACATGACCTACCGCGACATGGGCGTGCCGGAGGAGGAGATCCCCGAGCTGGTGACGCTCTTCCGCGCGCTGTACCCGGACCTCGTGATCCCCGGGACGGTCGCGCTGCCTGGCGCCGCTCAGGCGTTGCAGAGCGTCCGGGAGCTCGGCGGTCAGACCATGGTCGTGACCGGCAAGTACCGCAAGAACGCCGCGCTGCACCTGGAAGCGCTCGGCTGGGAGGTCGATCACCTCTACGGCGAGCTGTGGGCGACGGGCAAGGCCGAGTCGCTCAAGCTGCACGGCGCGGCGGTCTACGTCGGTGATCACGTCGGCGACATGCGCGGGGCGGAGGCGGCCGGAGCGCTGGGCGTCGGCGTCGTCACGGGGCCCTGTTCGCGAACCGAGCTGGCAGCAGCGGGTGCCGCGGTCGTCCTGGAGGACCTGCGCGAGTTCCCGGACTGGCTCAGGACTTCTTCTGGCGTGCTTTCCTGACCACCGCGATGATCCCGAGCCCCAGGCCGATCGCAGGGGCGTAGGTCGCGATCACGTTCAGCCACACCGGCAGGTCGCTGTGGCCGGTGGCGAACAGCACGAAGACCGCGATGATCGCGAGCACGCCAACGGCGAACACGCCCACTGCCAGCGGCATCAGTTTCACGGCGGTCATGGCCAGCAGCGTAGTCGCGCTAACGGAGGTGCCCTCCGCCTGGTCTTCTGGCTACTCTGGTGGGACGCGTCCTGGGTACGCCTGGGGCGCGTTCGTTGTGCAGATGCAAGGGAATGGTGAGCGCGGTGCCGACCGGCAAGGTCAAGTGGTACGACACGGAGAAGGGCTTCGGATTCGTCACCCAGGACGGTGGCGAAGACGTTTACGTCCGCAAGGCGGCGTTGCCTCCGGGTGTCACCGGTCTGAAGGCCGGCCAGCGCATCGAGTTCGGCATGGCGGAAGGCCGGCGTGGCCCGCAGGCGCTGTCCGTGCGCCTGGTGGACCCCGCGCCGTCCGTCGTGGAGGCGACCCGCCGTCCCGCGGAGGAGCTGCACGGCCTGATCGAGGACATGATCAAGCTGCTGGAGAGCAAGGTGCAGCCTGACCTGCGCCGCGGCCGTTACCCGTCGGACAAGAAGAGCATGAAGCTCGTCGCCGAGGTCGTCCGGGCGGTGGCGCGGGACATCGATCCGTAAAAGGATCGGCGTCATGTCGTCAGACGCGGACAGGATCGTCGAGTTCCTCTACGAAGTCGGCCAGCTCAAGCGCCTGCCCCGAGCGGGGTGGCTGTTCGCCGGGGTGCAGAACCCCGAGTCGGTGGCCGCCCACTCGTTCCGGGTGGGCGTTCTGTCGTACGCGATCGCCGTGCAGGAGGGCGCGAACCCGGACCGGGCGGCGACGCTGGGGCTGTTCCACGACGTGCCGGAGACGCGGATCGGCGACATCCCGTACGTCGGCAAGCTCTACCTCGACGTGAAGGTGCCGCCGGAAGCCGTTGCCGCGGACCAGGTCCGGCACCTGCCCGCGCCGCTGGCCGCGCACATCGAGGCGTTGGTCGCCGAGCACGAGTCCGCGAAGAACTACGACCACACGCCGGAAGCGCGCTGCTCGCGTGACGCGGACAAGCTCGAACTCCTGCTGCAGGCGCGGGAGTACCAGGCCGCGGGGATCACGAAGATGGAGCGCTTCATCCAGACCATGCAGGCGTCGGTGGTCACCGACACCGGCAAGGCCCTGATGGACAGCGCTTTGCGGATCGTGCCCAGCGAGTGGTGGGAAGCGTTCGGACGGCGCTGATCAGCGTGCGTCAGCGGGTGATGTCGACGACCCACGAGCCGCGCATCAACGGCTGGCCGGTCTCCAGCACCGCGCCGGCCGCCTCGTGCACCTCGATGCGCAGCAGCTGGTCGGAGTCGTTCGGCACGGCCAGCGTGTAGGTGTAGTTGTCGCCCTTGCCGAGCAACGGCGAGGAGCACCCCTCCTGCACCTTGGCAGCGTTCTCGTACACGCACACGACCTCCCAGAGGCCGTCCGCGAGCTGCCCGTCCACCGAGATCTGCACGACCTTGCCCGCCGGCACCTTGAGCGAACCGGGCGCGTTCTTCTCCGCGCAGTTGTCGCCGGCGACGTCGCAGTAGATCGTCGGCTCCATGCGGATGGCCTTGCCGTTCGCGTAGAACGTGACCTCGGGGTCGTGCTGCTGGAGCGAGCATCCGGACAGCACGAGAACGCTGGCGGCCATTACAGAAGCAAGTCGACGCACGTCAGGCAGCCTACGGGGTGGCGTGGGCCGGCCTGCGAACGAGCCTCTGCAACGACGTGCCGTTGCGGTACATCCACGTCTGCGCGAGGCCCAGCGCGAGCAGCACGGAGAGCACCAGGAAGCCCACCCAGAACGTCGCGGGCAGCAGCACGCCGAGCGCACCGCCGAAGACCCACGCGAGCTGCAGGATCGTCTCCGAGCGGCCGAACGCGGACGCGCGCGACGCCTCCGGCAGGTCGTCCTGGATCACCGCGTCCAGGCCCACCTTGGCCAGCGAGGACGCCGTCGCGCCCAGCAGACCGACGATGGCCGCCGTGGTGAGGCCGGGCAGCGCCGCGGCGACGATCGTGGCGCCGAGGGCCGTGCCGACGCAGGCGAGGATCACCTCGTCCGGTTTGCCGAAGTGCTGGCGCGCGCCGATGGCGTTGCCCAGGAAGCTGCCGATGCCCGCGGCCGCGGCGATCACACCGAGCAGCAACAGCTGCCGCACCGCGTCGCCCTCGGTCTGCGCGCGGACCACGAAGGCCGCGAACAGCGTGAGGAACCCGGTCAGCATGCGGATGGAACCGTTGCCCCACAACGCGACCACGACGTGCCGCGACACGCGTTGCTTGGCGGGCCTGGGAGTGAGGGTGGCCGGGACCTCGCCCTCGGTCACCTCGACCCACGACGGGATCTTCATGCAGACGACCGCGTTCACCAGGCACAGCACGGCGGTGAACCACAGCGCGCCCGGCGAGCCGAACAGGTGCGCGAAGCCCGCGGCGAACGCACCGAACACCGCACCGGCCGCGAGACCGAAGACCGTCATGCGGGCGTTGGTCTTGGACAGCGTGATCTCCGGCGGCAGCACGCGCGGGGTGATCGCGGACTTGAGCACGGTGAACGACTTGCTCAGCACCATGCTGCCCAGCGCCGCCGGGTACAGCAGCCAGTTGTCGAAGTTGAGCGCCATCACGATCGCCAGCACGATCCGCAGCACGCAGGACGCGGCCAGTGCGAGCCGCCGGCCTCGCTGGATCTTGTCCAGCAACGGCCCGATGACCGGCGCGATCAACGCGAACGGCGCGACGGTGATCAGCAGGTAGAGCGCGACCTTGGTCTTGGACTCGGCGGACGCCGCGGAGAAGAACAGGGTGTTCGCCAGCGCCACGGCCATCGCCGCGTCGGCCGCGTAGTTCATCATCACGGCGTAGGTGACCGAGGTCATGCCGGATTTGCCGGCGCCGTCCGCGTGGGCCGCGCGCCGGAACGCCGCGACCGCCTGCTGCGAGATCTGCTTGCCGCGGAACCAGGCGACGCGCGTGACCGTGAGCTTCTTCGGCGGCTTGGGCGTCGGGGTGGTCTGCTGGTCCTGGTTGGGCAGCGGGCGGGTGTTCTGGGGCCGGCGCGGCGGGGGCTCGAAACCGTGTTCGGACGCGGCCTCGCGACGCCGCCGCGGCTGGTACTCGTCGTCCTGCCACGGGTAGCGCTTAGGAGTCGGTTCGTCACTCCACCCGCGGTCGCCGGTCACACGTCAATCCTGCCCCATCCCGTTGAACCTCACCCGGAAGATGGTCGGCCAGTTCTTGCCTGTGACCAGGAACTCGTTGGTTCCGGGGATGTGCGCGATGCCGTTGAGGACGTCCACGTCACCGGAGGGCTTCAGCGAGGCGAGGTCGTAGGTGTTGACGACCTGACCGCCGGCCGGGTCGATGCGGATGATCTCGTCGGTCTTCCACACGTTCGCCCAGACCTTGCCGCCGACGCACTCCAGTTCGTTGAGCTGCTCGACCGGCTTGCCGTCCCTGGTGACCTGCACGCTGCCGGTCTCCTTGAACGACTTCGGGTCGCGGAAGGTCAGCTTCGCGGTGCCGTCGCTCATCACCAGCCGCTGGCCGTCGTCGCAGATGCCCCAGCCCTCGCCCTCGTAGCTGACGCGGCGGGTCTCGGCGAGCGTCTTGCGGTCACGTTCGATGGCGACGCCGTTGCGCCAGGTGATCTGCCAGATGGTGTCGCCGACGACGGTGATGCCCTCGCCGAAGAAGTCCTGCGGGAGGTCGACCTTCTTCTGGACGTTCCCGCTCGACGGATCGAGGGCCCGCATCGTCGACTGACCCTCGAGGCCGGTGCCCTCGTAGAGGACGCCGTCGACGAGTTCCAACCCCTGGGTGAACGCCGACGTGTCGTGCGGAATCTTTTGCAGGACTTCTACCTGCGGTTTTGCTGGCTCCTGGGTTGAGCAGGCAGCCAAAACCGCGACGAGGACCAGCCAGACGGGTGAGCGCACCCAACGGAGGGTGGCACGAGTTTTCGTCCCGGCGAAGTCCTGCGGCACAATTCACCACGTGACCGCGACTGAGATGCTCCTCGACGCCGTTGATCTCGCCCGCGCCGCCGCTCTGGAAGAGGCGGGTGTGGACAGCGTCGGCGCTCACGTCGGGGTGCACAGTGAGGACGAGTACTCCGTCACGCACCTGTTCGAGGCCGAGCACGCGGGCTACCGCGGCTGGAACTGGGCGGTGACCGTCGCCTACGCGGGCGAAGGTTCCCCGGTGTCGGTCAGCGAGGTCGTGCTGCTGCCGGGCCAGGACGCCCTCGTCGCCCCCGAGTGGGTGCCGTGGAGCGAACGGGTCCGTGCCGGCGACCTCGGCGTCGGTGACCTCATGCCGCCCCGCGAGGACGACGCGCGCCTGATCGAGGCCTACGTGCAGTCCGACGACCCCGCTGTGGAAGAGGTCGCGCTGGAGATCGGCTTCGGCCGCACGCGCGTGCTGTCCCGCGAAGGCCGCCTCGAAGCCGCGGATCGCTGGGTGAACTCCGACTTCGGCCCCAAGTCCGACATGGCCCGCAGCGCCCCCGCGCACTGCGGCACGTGCGGCTTCTACACCCGCGTGGCCGGTGCGTTCGGCGCCGCGTTCGGCGTGTGCGCGAACGAGATCGCGCCCGCGGACGGCCACGTCGTGCACGTCGAGTACGGCTGCGGCGCCCACTCGCAGGTCGAGGTCGACATCAGCCCGATGGTGCCGGTCGCCGACCTGGTCTACGACGACGCCCAGCTGGACGTTCTGGACGTCTCGGAGTGACCGACCCGTTCGGCACCGAGGCCCTGCGCACCTCGGTCGTCGCCGCCTGGCGTGGTTCGCCCACCCGGTTCCGCGAAGACGCGAACGCCGAAGAAGACCTCCGCCTCGGTGGCTACCGGGACCGGCTGCTCGTCGAGCTCGCCCAGAACGCGGCCGACGCGTCCGGTGCCGAGCCCGGCGTGTTGCGGATCACGCTGGTCGACAACGAGCTCAGGGCCGCCAACACCGGTGCCCCGCTGACCGTCGCCGGTGTCGCCGCGCTGGCCTCGCTGCGCGCCTCGGCCAAGGAGTCCGGGGTCGGGCAGTTCGGCGTCGGGTTCGCGGCTGTGCTGACCGTCACCGACGCGCCGCGTGTCGTTTCCACCTCGGGTGGCGTGGAGTTCTCCGCCGAGCGGACCCGTGCCGAGGTGCCGGAGCTGGCGTCCGAACGTGGCGGCGACGTGCCGGTGCTGCGGCTGGTGTGGCCCGTCGACGAGGTCGTGCCGGACGGGTTCACGACCGAGGTCCGGTTGCCCCTGAAGGTCTCGCTCTCGCTCGAGGACCTGGCCGCCGAGGTTCCGGACCTGCTGCTGGCGTTGCCGGGGCTGCGCCGGATCGAGGTCGGCTCCGAGGCGTGGGAACGCTTCGTCACCGCGGACGGCGTCGTCACCGTCGGGTCGTCGCGCTGGCTGGTCGAGCGTGCTGTCGGTGAGCTGCCCGCGGAGTTGGTGCAGGGGGTCGAGCAGCGTCCTCAGTGGACGGTCTCGTGGGCTTACCCGCTGGAGTCTCCGCTGGGCGAGGACGTGTTGCACGCGCCTACGCCGACCGACGAGCGGTTGTCGTTGCCTGCTCGGTTGATCGCGACTTTGCCGGTCGAGCCTTCGCGGCGCCGGATTCTGCCCGGGCCGGCCGCCTGGGCGGTGCTGGACGCGGCTGCTGAGTTGTACCCGGCTCTGGTGGCCCGGGTTCCTGCTGTCGAGCGGACCGCGCTGGTGCCACTGCCGGGGTTCCCGTTGTCCGAAGTGGACGATCGGCTGCGGACCGCGGTGCTCCGTTCGTTGCGTGCCGCGGAATGGCTGCCGCTGGCTTCTGGCGAATGGATCGCGCCTGCTCGTGCGCGCGTGCTGGACGTCGGGTCCGAGGAGCTCGTCGAGCTGGTCGAGGACACCCTGCCCGGCCTGCTGGACGCCGAACTCTCCGCCCCGGTGCACGCCAAAGCGCTGGCAGCACTGGAAGTCCCGCGCGTGACCACCGCCGAGGTCGTGGCCGCCCTGGCCGGCGCCGACGGCGACCCGGCGTGGTGGCGTGAGGTCTACGCCGCGTTCGCGCCTCTGGCCGAGGTCGACCCGGACGTGCGCGAGGCGCTGCAGTCTCTGCCGGTGCCGTTGGCCGATGGGCGGACGGTCACCGGGCCGCGGACGACCTTGATCGCGGACGAACCGTTGCCAGGGCTTCGAGTTGTGCATCCGGACGCCGTGCACCCGTTGCTGGTGCGGTTGGGGGCTGTTGAGGCCGGGGCGACCGAGCTGCTGGCTGATCCTTCGTTGCGCGAGAACGTGGCGCGGTCGTTGGAGGATGCCGAGGCCGGGCTCGAGGGCGACGACCTGATCGAGACCGTGTTGCGGTTGGTGGATCGGGCGGCTCTGCGGGCTGGAGAGGAGCCTTGGCTGGGGGCGTTGGCCCTGCCGGACGCTACCGGTGAGTGGCATCGGGCGGACGAGCTGCTGCTGCCTGACTCGCCGTTGGTCGGCGTGGTCGAGGCTGACGCGTTCCCGTTGCTGTCCAAGGACATTGCCGAGACTTATCCGCGTGCCGCGCTGGTCGCTGTCGGGGTGGTCGACGGATTTTCTGTGGTCGTCGACGACGAGCCTTCTGGCCCGGAGCACGACCTGGCCGACGAGGCCGCGTGGTGGTCGTCGGTGCCGGACGAGCCGACTCGGGTGGTGGCGGTCCGGGATCTGGACCTGGTGGCCGACTGGCCGGCGGCGCTGAGGTTGCTGGCTGCTGATCCGGTTACCTGGCGAGCTGTTTCCGAGCCTGACGGGTACACCGGGTGGTGGATCGCCCGGCACGCAACGCTGGCCGGCAAGGCTCCGCGCGAGTACCGGCTTGCTGAGGCTTCGCTGCTGGACGGGCTGTTCGACGTGGTGCCGGATCTGGAGCTGCCGGAGCACGTGCTGCGGGCCGCCGGGGTGCGGTCGCGGCTGGAGATCCTGGACGAGGACGACGCCGAGTTCGTGCTGGGGCGGTTGGGGGATCCGGATCGGGTTGTCGCGGACGCGGTGGTGCTGCGGGCTCATGCCGCGTTGCCGGACTGCGAGTTCGTGCCGCCTGCCCGGGTTCGGGTGTTGAGCGGTGAGGTTGTAGCGGCGGACGACGTCGTGGTGCTGGATCACCCGTGGTTGCTCGGGGTCGTGCCGGCTTCTCGGGTTCTGCTGGCTGACGGGTCTGAGGAGTTGGCGGACCTGCTGGACCTGGCGTTGGCTTCCGAGGAGTTCGACGGGTCACCGGATCATGTCGGTTCGGTGGTGCGGTGGGAGGACCTCGGGGCGGTGCGGATGGCTTGTGAGCTGCTCGAGGTCGCGCTGCCGGACGGGGTTGTCGTGGTGCACGATGAGCTGTTCGTTGACGGGCAGCGGGTTGAGTGGTGGATGGCGGACGGGGTGCCGCATGCCGCTGACACGCCTGAGGGGTTGGCTCGGGCGTTGGCTTGGGTGGCTGGGCGGTGGGGGGACCGGCATACCTTTGTGGCGCTGATCGGGGATCCGACGGCCGCTACGTTGTTGGGCTGACGCGCTGGTTTTGTTGGTGGTTGGGTTGCGTAGGGCGGGTCACCTTGCGTGCGTTTCCTGGGGGCGCTGCCCCCAGACCCCCGCCAATCTGATCAGGGGGTCCGCGCCATTCGCGGGTTGATGGCACGCCTGTTGCGTTGGGCGGCTGCCGGTTGCGTAGGTGGAGCGCACTGGAAAAGCTAACGATCCGCTGGCTGTAGTTCTTGGCTGGTCTCGTTTTGTCGCTGCTTTTGTTTGCGCAGTCTTGGTTTTGCTATGTCGCCGCGTTTGGTCAGGATGATCCAGGCGGTGATCGTTACTAGCATTGAGACTGCGCCGCCGATGATGATCGGCGCGCGGCCGTTGATCTCGCCCAGCCAGCCCATCAGCGGGCCGCCCACTGGGTTGCCGCCCAGGAACACGAGCATGTAGATGCCCATTACCCGGCCGCGCATTTCTGGTTCTACGGCTAGTTGGATGGTGGCGTTCGCGGTGGTGTTGAAGGTCATCATCGCTATGCCCACGGGGATCATCATCAGGCCTGTCAGGAGCATCGTGGGCATGAGGCCGGACACGATTTCCAACAGGCCGAAGAGCACGCCGGAGCCGATGAAGACCGATAGGCGTGGGGTTTTTCGTCTGGCGGCCAGGGTTGCGCCTGCCAGGGTGCCCACTGCGATCAGGGTGGAGAGCAGGCCGTAGGCGTCGGCGTCGCCGTTGAAGACGTTGCGGGCCATGATGGCCAGGGTCATGTAGAAGTTCATGCCGAAGGTGGCGATGAAGAAGACCAGGACCATCACGGTCAGGAGGTCTGGGCGGCTTCTCACGTAGCGGAGGCCTGAGAGCAGTTGGCCTTTTTCGCGCGGTACGGGGTCGGAGCGTTGTAGTTGGGACGTTCGCATCAGCCAGATGCCGCCTACTACGCCTACGAAGCTGATGGCGTTGGCCAGGAAGACCCAGCCCGTGCCGATGGCGACGATGGTGACGCCTGCGATGGCCGGGCCGATGATGCGGGCCAGGTTGAACATCATCGAGTTGATGGCCACGGCGTTGGTCAGGGAGTCGCGGCCGACCATTTCCACTACGAAGGATTGACGTACTGGGGTTTCCACTGCGGAGAAGCAGCCGAGCAGGAAGCAGAGGACGTAGACGTGCCAGAGTTCTACTACGCCTGTCACGTCTAGAAGGCCGAGTGCCAGTGCGCAGATGCCCAGGGCGGATTCGAGCCACAGCAACAACTTGCGCTTGTCCATGCGGTCGGCGAGGACGCCGCCCCACATGGAGAGGATCAGGACTGGCAGGAACTGCAGGGAGGCGGCCAGTCCCAGGGCTATGGGGGAGCCGTTGGTCAGTTCCAGGACGAGCCAGTCCTGGGCCACGCGCTGCATCCAGACGCCTACCAGCGAGATGATCTGGCCTGAGGCGTAGAGGCGATAGTTGTATATGCCTAAGGAACCGAACATTCCGGTACGACGAGGTGGCGAACTGTCTGCTCCACCACCCGCGTAACCCGACACGTCCTTACTGCCCCGCCATCCTGTCGATGATCTCGGCGGCGCGCGAGAGGAGTTCCCGTTCTTCGGGTGGCAGCTCCGCGAGCCTCTTGTCCAGCCACGCTTCGCGGGCTGTGATCTCGTCTTCGAGGTACGACAAGCCTTCGCTGGTCAGCTCGACGATGGCTTGACGGCCGTCGGTGGGGTGCGGGCTGCGCGTGGCGAAGCCGAACTCCTCCAGGGCGGCGATCACTCGGGTCATGGAGGGCGGTTGGACGCCTTCCTTGGCCGCTAGTTCGCCTGGGGTCAGCGGGCCGCACTTGTGCAGTGTGGACAGCGCGGACACCTGGGTCAGCGACACCGACGAGTTGGTGCGCTGCGCTCGCAGGCGACGGTTGAGGCGCACGACGGCAAGCCTCAGCCTGCTCGCCAGTCCGTGCTGATCGATCGCCACGTAGTTAGCATACCTCACGAAATAGTTTCCTGCCGAAAGGTCAGTTGAGCAGGGCCTGGATCGGGCCCAGTGCGAAGTAGACGACGAAAGCGGCCGCCACGATCCACATCAGCGGGTGGATTCCTCGTGCGCGGCCGGTCAGGGCCTTGAGCAGCACGTAGCTCACGAAGCCCGCGCCGATGCCGTTGGCGATCGAGTAGGTGAACGGCATGACCACGATCGTGAGGAACGCGGGCAGGGCGACGGTGAAGTCGCTGAAGTCGATCTCGCGGACCTGCATCATCATCAGCGCGCCGACGATCACCAGTGCGGGGGCGGCGGCCTCGATCGGGACCACCTCGTAGAGCGGCGTGAAGAACATGGCGAGCAGGAAGAGGACGCCGGTCACGACGTTCGCCAGGCCCGTGCGCGCGCCTTCCGCGATGCCGGAGGCCGACTCGATGTAGACGGTGTTCGACGAGCTGGACGCGGCGCCGCCGGCCACCGCGCCGAGGCCGTCGACGAACAGCGCCTTGCCCACGTTCGGCAGCTGGCCGTCCTTGTCGATCAGGTCCGCTTCCTTGCCGAGGCCGGTCATCGTGCCGACCGTGTCGAAGAAGTCGGTGAGCACCAGCGTGAAGACGATGAGGGCCGCGGCCAGCGCCGGCAGCCGCGTCCAGGCGCCGAACGACACGTCGCCGAGCAGCGACAGGTCCGGCACGCCGAAGACGTGGTCGGGCAGCGCGGGGTAGCCGAGGTTCCAGCCCTTCGCGTTGACGCCCGCGGACGGGCCCGCCTTGACGAGGGCTTCGAGGATGATCGCGAAGATCGCGGTGCTCACGATGCCGATGAGGATCGCGCCCTTGATCTTGCGCGCGAAGAGCACGCCGGTGACCACGAGTCCGACCACGAAGACGAGCGTCGGCCAGCTCGCGATCGACCCGTTGATGCCCAGCCCGACCGGCACCGTGGTGTTCGCGGCGTCCGGCAGGCGGCGCACGAAGCCGGCGTCGACCAGGCCGATGAAGGTGATGAAGAGTCCGATACCGACCGCGATCGCGGCCTTCAGCTCGTTCGGCACGGCGTTGAACACCGCGGTCCGCACACCCGTGACCACGAGCAGGAGCACGACGAGGCCGTTGACCAGGATCAGGCCCATCGCCTCCGGCCAGCTGACCTTCGCGGCCACGCTGACGGCGACGAACGAGTTGATGCCCAGGCCGGTGGCCAGCGCGAACGGGTAGTTCGCGATCAGTCCGAAGAGGATGGTCATGACGCCTGCGACCAGCGCCGTCACCGCCGCGACCTGGCCGACCGGCAGGATGTTGCCGAGCACGTCAGGGTGCGCTCCCGGACCTGTCGGCGCGAAGCTGCCGATGATCAGCGGGTTCAGCACGACGATGTACGCCATCGTGAAGAACGTCACGACACCGCCGCGCACTTCCCGCGCCACGGTCGACCCGCGCTCGGAAATCTTGAAGAACCCGTCCAGCATCTGCTCTCCTTACGATGTGTCCGAACGCGACCCCGCCCCACACCCACCGCCGTTGCCTCACCGGCTGGCCGATCCCGTGCCGGTGGTGCTGGGCGGTACCGCGCTGTGGTTCCTCGGGTTTTTCGTCGTTCTGCTCGTCGACCGCTCGAACAGCACCCTGCTCTGGACGACTCTGTCCGGCGGTCTGCTGGGGATCATCGGGTACGGAGTCTTCTACTGGCAACGCCGGGCCGCGAGGCGGGGATCACGTGGGGCCCAGCAGGGCCTCGACGACGCCTAGTCGGTCAGCTTCGGATGGCCGGTGCCGGCCCAGGTGAGCCAAACAGTCTTTCGCTCTTCCGCGGTGACGTACCAGATACGTCCTCCCGCGGTGACCTCGTATTGCCACTGGTCGAGCTCGACGCCATCCACCGTCAAGCGCGCCAGATCGCCTTTGAGCCGGTGCTGGCGGGAACTGTTCTCCGGAGGAGAAGTGGGGCGTTCAGTCAGAGCGACCCATGCGTCCCAAGCGTTCGACGCGGCGGTGCGACAGAGTTCTTCCCATCCTTTGGCTGCTGGGGTGGTGGCGAACCGTGCCACGTAACCACCTGGACGTTGTGGCGGGGCGGCACGATCGCCGCGCTTCGCTGGCAAATGCTCACTCGTTCTCAGAAGAAGGGGCCGGGTCGAGGTCATCGGTGGTGATCGGGGTGCTGAGCGCACGATGCAGCTCAGGGTCCGCGTGCACGATGGCTGTGTTGGCCCACTCGTGCATGACCTGTGCGAGCAGGGACCACTGGCCGAGCTCTGCGGACGCTTGGATAGCCTGGATGAACTCCTGCACGAACTCCGCACGGTCGGACTTCGGCAACACCGCGATCCAGGGGAACTCGTCCAGCAACGCATCCCCCACGGCGTCGGGGCCTGCATGCCGGAACACGGAACGCATCGCGCGGGCCGCCGTGACAGCTGCGCTGTGGCGGTACTGGTGGTGGTCGGCCCGCACGAGCAGTAGATCGGCCCCATCGCGGCGCTTGACGCGCACTTCATGTTGGTCGGCGATGGCGGCGACGCTCTTCGGGTCGCGAGCCAGCTCGCTCCACTGCACTTCGTTGACAGTCACCCTGCAATTCTGAACTTATTCAGCATTGTTGGCAACTGCACGATCGGGTGTGATCACGGCCATGATCGACGCCACCGACTGGGTCCGGCTGCTGGTCGTCTGCGTCTTCTTCACGGCCGCCGCCGCGGCGGCGGCCTGGGCGACGAGGCTCACCAAGCCGCAGCCGTTCCTCACCGCGGCCGCCAGGGCTGTCGCGCAACTCGCCGCGGTCAGCGCCGTGATCACGTTCGTGCTGACGCACCTGGGCCTCACCGGCGTGTTCCTCGCCGTCATGGCGATCGTGGCCACCGCGACCTCGGCCCGCCGCACCGAGACCGGCTGGAAAGGCGCGTGGGTGGCGGTCGCGATCCTGATCGGTCCCGTGCCCGCGCTCGGCCTGCTGATCGCCATCGGCCTGCTGCCGGTGCAGGGCATCGCGCTGATCCCGGTCGGCGGCATCCTGATCGGTGGCGCGATGACCGCGACCACCCTCTCGGTCAGAAGGGCCCTCGACACCCTCAAGGACCGCCACGGCGAGTACGAGGCTGCGCTGGCGTTGGGGTTCACGGAGCCGGCGGCGGCGAGGTTTCTCATCCGTCACCCGGCGGCGGAGGCGTTGCTGCCGGCGCTCGACCAGACGAGGACGGTCGGGCTTGTCACCCTTCCGGGTGCTTTTGTCGGGATGCTCCTGGGCGGGGCTCCCGTGTGGCAGGCCGGCGCACTGCAGATCGTGGTCCTGCTCGCCTTGCTCGCGGTCGAGGTGGCCGCTGTCGCCACCGTGGTCGAGCTGGTCGCGAGGGGTTTGATCAGGAGGGCTTCCCAAGGTAGCGAAGTTAGGCTAACCTAAGTCTCGTCGCTTCGTGGTGGGAGCGGCAGTCAGTTCGGGAACGGACGAGGCCCCCGCTCTGGGCAGAGCGGGGGCCTCGTCGTGTTCGGCGAGCGGGAAGCTTTGTCGGAGCACCCACCGCCGAAGTCTCGAACCGTCAGCCGAGCCGCAGGCCGTTCTGGCCGGCGCGCGCCGCCTCGAAGCGGGCGGAGACGTCCTCCCAGTTGACGACGTTCCACAGCGCCGAGATGTAGTCGGCCTTCAGGTTGCGGTACTGCAGGTAGTACGCGTGCTCCCAGATGTCGAACGCCAGCAGCGGCGTGGTCGCGATCGACAGGTTGGAGTGGTGGTCCTTGAGCTGCAGCGTGACCAGCTTCTGGCCGATCGGCTCCCACGCGAGGATGCCCCAGCCGGAACCCTGGATCGAGGACGCCGCCGCGTTGAGCTGACCGCGGAACTTGTCGAACGACCCGAAGTGCTCGTCGATCGCGGCCGCGAGTTCGCCGACCGGCTTGTCGCCGCCGTTGGGCGAGAGGTTCTTCCACCACACCTGGTGCAGCGCGTGGCCTGCCAGGTGGAACGCCAGCGTGGTCTCGAGGCCGACGATGGAGCCGAAGGACTCCTTGTCGCGGGCTTCCTCGATCTGCTCGAGCGTGTCGTTCGCACCCTTCACGTACGCCGCGTGGTGCTTGCCGTGATGCAGCTCGTTGATCTCGCCGATGATCGCGGGCTCCAGGTCGCCGTAGTCGTAGTCGAGATCCGGCAGCACGTACTGGGCCATGACAACTCCCCATTTGCAATCACTTGGTACTTGCAACTTACTGGCAACAACGCCAGTTAACCAGTTGCGGGGGCACGTAACGTCAGAAGCGTGTCCGTGCTGACAGCCAGGAACATTTCGCTGTCGTTCGGTCCGAGGACCGTGATCTCGGAGGTTGATTTCGATGTTTCGCCTGGTGACCGCGTCGGTCTGATCGCGCCCAACGGTGTCGGCAAGTCGACTTTGCTGCGCCTGCTGTCCGGTGAGCTGAGTCCGGAGACCGGATCTGTCTCAAGCACTGGAACCGTCGCGCACCTGACGCAGGAGACCCTCCACGTTGCTGGAGAGTCGCTGCGTGACCACCTCGCGCGCCGCACCGCCGTCGCCGAAGCGGAGGCGTGGCTGCAACGTGCGGCCGAGGCGCTCGGCGATGGTGGAGGCGCGGACTACCCGGACGCGCTCGACCACTGGACCGCGATCGGTGCCGGTGACTTCGACGAACGTGCGGACGCCGTCTGCGAACGCCTTGGGCTGCCTGCGGATCTGCTCGACGGCCGTGCGCCGGACGAGTTGTCCGGCGGGCAGCAGGCGCGGCTCCGGCTCGCCGCGGTGTTGCTGACTCGGGCGGACGTGCTGCTGCTCGACGAGCCGACGAACGACCTCGACGCCACCGGGCTCGACCTTCTGGAGTCCCACGTGAGCGGGTATCCGGGCGCGATCGTGCTGGTGAGCCACGACCGGGAGTTCCTGGCGCGCACCACGACCGCGATCGCCGAGCTCGACGAGTTCTCGCACCAGCTCACCGTGTTCGGTGGCGGCTGGGAGGCCTACGTCGAGGAGAAGGCGAACGCGGGCCGCCGGGCCCAGGAGGAGTACGAGGCCTACTCGGTCAAGCGCGACTCGTTGGTGCAGCGCAGCCGTCAGGTCAGGGAGTGGTCGCGGCAGGGCGTGCGGCGTGCGACCAGTGCCAAGGCGCGCAACGACGAGCCGGACAAGAACGTCCGTGCGGCTCACAAGCGGGGAGCGGAGGGCCTGACCGCGAAAGCGTCCGTTGTGGACCGTCAGCTGGCCAGGCTGGACGAGGTCGAGGAACCGCGCGAGGCGTGGGAACTGCGGCTCACCCTGCCGTCGGCCGGGCGGGGCAGCTCGGTGGCGTTCACGTTGCGGCAGGCCGTGGTCAGCCGCGGTGACGTGACGCTCGGGCCGATCGACCTCACGATCGGCGCGGGCGAGCGCTGGCGGATCACCGGACCGAACGGCTCCGGCAAGTCGACGCTGCTCGGCGCGCTGCTCGGCCGCATCCCGCTGGTCTCCGGTGACCGTTCGATCGGGCCCGGTGTCGTCGTCGGCGAGGTCGACCAGCTCCGCGCGGAGTTCGCTTCGAACGACTCGGCGTTGCGGATCGTGGCCGGCGCGACGGGGCTGCAGGACGTCGAGGTGCGCACGTTGCTCGCGAAGTTCCGGCTGGGCGCCGACGCCGTGCTGCGGCCGGCGCGCGAGCTCTCACCGGGCGAACGGACCCGTGCGGGCTTGGCCTTGTTGCAAGCTCGTGGCACTACGTGTTTGGTGCTCGACGAACCTACGAATCATCTCGATTTGCCTGCCATCGAACAACTGGAACAGGCGTTGGAAAATTACGAGGGCACGTTGTTGCTGGTCACGCACGATCGGCGGCTCGCATCGGCCGTGCGGGTGGATCGCGAGATCAACGTTAGTGACCTCCTCACGTTTCCTCGTGTTAAGGGTGGAAGATATGAGTCATGACCACCGAGGAGGACTGGCCGGTCGAACAGACCTGGTCAATGCGCAACACCCACTGGCACGCCTATGTGGAGCACACGTCCCTCGACCACGCTTCTCCTCGGCAGGTCCGGCTCGAGCGCACGCCTGAGGAAGTGCTGACCTCGCCAGCCGAGGTCGCGGCGTGGCTGGAGGTCAACCTCCGCAGCGCCACCAGGCCCGAGGAGACCGGCAAGAAGCGGGTCAAGGACGAGCGCGACTTCACCGACTCGAACCGGGTGCACGCCTCCCTGGCGTCCCGCGGCGAGTCGATCTACACGGGTGTGAAGGGCGAGTTGACGCTGGCCGTCGAGGCCGTGACGCCGGACGAATGCCGGATCTCCCACGACGGTGCGGACGTAGCACCCCTGAAGTCAGGCCGTCGCCGCTAAATTAGGCCCCGGGGGATGAACTCTGGGGGAGTTTCATGAAGCGTTTTCTGCCGAGTTTCGGCGCGCTGGTTCTGGTCGCGGCGCTGGTCGGTGCGGTGGTGTGGCTGAGGCCTGAACCTCCCCGACCCGCGCCGCCGCCGTCGCTGGGGGTCGTCCTGCAGTACGTGGACGGCTCCAGGCTGTGGAGCAGTACCGACGGCTATCCGCGGCCGTACCTCGTGCGCCGGGTGCTCGCGGAGCTCGAGGAACAGGGGCTGTCGCTCGACCGGCTCCGGACCAGTGGCGCCGTGGTTCAGACGACGATCGACGCGAAGGCGCAGACGGTGGCCGCCGCCGTCGTGGGGAAGCTGGTCGCTCCAGGGCAGCGGGATCTGGGCGCGTCGGTGACCGCGATCGATCCGAGTTCGGGCGAAGTGCGGGTGTACCTGGGACTCAGCCGGGCCACCGATCTGGCCGGGGGCGAGCCGCGGGCACTGACGCCCGAGATCGTCCGCCCGTTCGCCGACGCGGGCGTGCCGGACCTGGTGCGAGCGCAGATGAGCCCGCTGGACGTGACGGCGGCATACGCGGCTTTGGCCGGTGGGGGCATCAAGCACACGCCGCGTTTCGTCACCTCGGTCACCGGCGCCGACGGTTCGCTGCTGTACCGCAAGGTGGGCATCGCCGACGTCGCGTTCGACCGGCAGGTGGCGGACCGGGTCACCGCGCGGCTCAAGGAGAAGTCCGGTTGCAACGGGATCGCCTGCGTGCCTGACGGCCGCCAGTGGACGGCCGGCTACACGCCGCAGCTCGCGGTCACGGTGTTCGTGGACCAGGCCGGGGCCACGACCGACGCGGACATGGCCAGGGTCGCCTGGCAGGAGTTCCTGGCGTCGCTGGCAGGGTGAGAGCCGGCCGAAATCGTGTTCTGGGGGATCAGATGAGGCGACTTCTTCCTGTTCTGGGTGTGCTGGTTCTCGTCGGTGCCGTTGCGGCGGTGGTGTGGGAACGGTTCGACGAACCGGAGCCGCGCTATGTGGTGTTGCAGTACGCGGACGCCTCGGAGCTGTGGCGGTCAGGCGAGCCGGAGACGCCGCTGGTCAGGCAGATCGTCCGGGAGCTCGCGGTGCGGGCGTCGTTGTCGCTGGACCAGCTGCGCAACACCGGTGCCGTCGTGGTGACGACGATCGACGCGAGGGCGCAGTCCGCTGCTGCGGCGGCGATGCGGGAGAGGTCGGCGGCCAAGGCATCGGTGACCGCTGTCGATCCCGCCCGTGGCGCGGTGAGGGCCTACGCGCCGGGCGGTGATCCCGCGGTGGACTTCGCGGGCGGCGTGGTGAAGGAGCCCGGTTCGGTGTTCTTCCCGTTCACCGCCGTCGCGGCGGTGCAGGAGGGCAAGGCGCTCGGGGAGGGCGACGCGCAGCGGGCGATCGCCATCGCGCATCGAGCCGGTGTGCCGGAGTTCGCGGATGTCGAGGGCACCCGGACGAAGCTGCTCGACGGTGCGGGTGGTGTGCTGCGGCCGCTCGATCTGGCGTCGGCTCAGGCGACGTTCGCTGCGGACGGCGTGCACCGGGACGCTCACTTCATCACGCACGTGACCGACGTGCACGGTGCGACGCTCTACCAGGCGCTGGACACGCCGCAGCCCGCGTTCGACCGGGATCCGGCGCGCAGCAAGGAGATCGCCCAGCAGGTCACCAAGGTGCTCCGAGACGACCCCGCTTGCGGCAACGACCCCTACATGGCGTGCCGTGCTGGTGTGTGGCCGTTGGAACCGGCTTCGACCAGGCACGCGTGGATGACCGGGTACACCCCGGAGCTCGCGGTGGCGGTGTACGTCGGCGGGGACGAGGCCGGCGGCGCCGTTGACGCCGGCCTGCCCAAGGCCGTGTGGGGGACGTTCCTGGAGAAGCTGCGCCCCTAGCTGTACCTAACCCACGTGCCACGTGTGCACGGGTTCGCCCGCGTGCATCAGCTCCATGTACCGCTTGAGCATGCCGCTCAGGGCCGCGTCCCTCGACAGGCCGCGTTCCTCGAGCAGTGCAACGGTTTCCCGCTGCCACGACGATCCTGTGCGCCGTGCGAGGCAGCGCTGCTCGATCACGCCGAGGTAGCGCTCACGGGCCTCGTCGGAGACACCGCACTCGCGCAGGCCCTCGTGCGCCATCGGCAGGAGTCGGCGCAGCACCAGCTCGTCCGGCGGGATCCAGCCGATGCCCGGCCAGTACAGCTGGGCGTGCATGCCGTGCCGGGCGCCGGTGTAGAGATTCTCCTCCGCCGCCTGGAACGACATCTGAGTCCACAGTGGACGTTCCTGGGCGGCGAGCGCGCGCTGGGTGCCGTAGAAGAAGGCGGCGTTGGCCATCGTGTCGAGCACCGTGGGTCCCGCTGGCAGGACGCGGTTCTCGACGCGCAGGTGCGGCACACCGTCGACGACGTCGTAGACCGGGCGGTTCCAGCGCCAGATCGTGCCGTTGTGCAGGCGCAGCTCGGAAAGACGAGGCGCGCCACCGGCTTCGAGGGTCTCGATCGGGTCCTCGTCGTCGGTTTCGGGCAACAGGCTGGGGAAGTAGCGCACGTTCTCCTCGAACAGGTCGAAGATCGACGTGATCCACCGTTCACCGAACCACACGCGCGGACGGACGCCCTGGTTCTTCAGCTCGTCCGGGCGGGTGTCGGTGGCCTGCTGGAACAGCGGGATCCGGGTCTCGTGCCAGAGGGCTTTGCCCAGCAGGAAAGCCGAGTTCGCGGCGATGGCGACCTGAACCCCTGCCAGGCACTGCGCGGCGTTCCAGTGCGCGGCGAAGTGCGTCGGTTCGACCTGCAGGTGCAGCTGAACCGATGTGCACGCGGCCTCGGGCAGGATCGACTCGGCGTAGCTGAGCAGCTTCTCCGGGTTCTTGCCCGGCATCGCCGGACCTTCCATGTGCAGCACCATCTCTTCGCCGCGGGCCTTGAAGATGGTGTCGTTGAGCAGCGCGTATCTCGGTGCCTCGGAGAGCCACTTGCGGTCGAAGTGCCTCTCCCGCAACGTCGGCAGCAAGCCGATCATGGCGAGGTTCGCGCCGACGTCGTTGGCCTTCGAGTCCGCGTTGTCGAGCGATGCGCGCAGTTCCTCTTCCAAGCCAAGCATTTCACCCCCCGCGAGCTCGCGCGGCGGGACGTTGATCTCCAGGTTCTGCTGTCCCAGCTCGAGCGTGTAGGAGGGGTCGTCGATCTTCTCGAGCACCTCCGAGTTCGCCATCGCCGGCCGCATCGCGTCGTCGACGAGGTTCAACTCGATCTCGAGCCCCATCTGCCGACGGGGAAAGGAAAATGTGTCTTCGGCCAACATCGTGGCCAACGCGTCGAGACTTCGCTGCATCTTCTCGCGATAACGCTGGCGATCGTCTCTGGTGAACGTGCGGCTGGACACTTCACTTCCCATGCCGCTACCCCTTCGCTCGGCGCTGGTGGGCGCGGGCCAGGCGGAACGCCCAACGTGACACAGCGGAAACCTTGTTTACATCGCCCAAAACGGTGCTCTCTGTCACGTCGAGGTAACAACCAGCGATCATCCGCTGGTCGGGCGTGCGCCGTTCCGCCCTCCGGACTACCTGGCCTGTTCCACATCACGCAGGATGCGAAACTTCCGGCGTGGCGAAGGTGATCGAGATCAACGACCCGGCTGATGCGAGGTTGGACGACTTCCGCGACCTCTCGACGGCCGACCGCAGGCCTGACCGGCCGGGAGGGCGAGGTCTCGTCATCGCCGAGGGCGTCGTGGTGGTGGAACGCCTGCTGGCATCGCCGTACCCGGTGCGCGGGCTGCTCGGCGTGCGCCGGCGGATCGAGGCGCTGGACCTCTCCGACCTGGACGTTCCCGCCTACGTGACGTCCGCCGAGCTGATGGCGTCAGTCGTGGGATTCCACCTGAACCGCGGCGTGCTGGCCGCCGCCGACCGCGCTCCGGCGGTGTCTTTGGAGGTGCTGGCCTCCACTGCCCAGCGCCTGGCCGTGCTCGAAGGCGTCGGCGACCACGAGAACCTGGGTTCGATCTTCCGCAACGCCGCCGCCCTGGGCGTGGACGGCGTGGTCCTGGGCCCGGGATGCAGCGATCCGCTGTATCGACGCAGCGTGCGGGTGTCGATGGGCCACGTGCTGCGCGTGCCGTTCGCTACCACGGATGAATGGCCCGCGGCGCTGAACATGTTGCGGCACAAGGGGTTCACAGTTGCCGCTCTGACCCCGCGCGCCTCCGCCCTGCATCTGGCGGACGCAGGCCTGCGCGGCCGCCGCGTCGCGGTGCTGCTGGGCTCGGAAGGCCCGGGCCTCACCGAGGAAGCCATCGACGCCGCCGACGTGGCCGTGCGGATCCCGATGTCGTCCGGCGTGGACTCCCTGAACGTCGCCACCGCAGGCGCAGTGGCGTTCTACGCGTTGCTCTAGGGCCGTTCTACGCGTTGCTTTCTAAAGCAGCGTCAGGATCAGCGCGAGCCAGGCCACGAGCACACCCGTGACCACGCCGTAAGCGACCCAGCGCCACACCGGCACCCTGCGGCCCAGCCAGACGGACGGCGCCAGACCGCCGACCACCAGCACGTTCGCGACCAGCGCGAGCCACCGGCTGGTCTCGCCCAGGCCCAGCGACAACGACACCACGGTCACGGTGACGATCGCCGCGGTGATGATGCTGACCGTGAGCCCGGTGCCCCACGGCGTGGGCTCCGGCTCGGAGGGCTCAGGCGGCGTCGGTTCGGCCTTGACCGGGGCTTCAGGGGCGTCGACGCTCACCAACTCCCCGCTGACCGGGTCGGTGTAGCTGATCGGGGAGTTCATGACCGCCGCGATCCGCCCCGCGAGCTGCTTGCCTCTGCGCGTGACCAGCGCACTGGCCACACCGTCCGCCGGCGTCTCGGTGCGCACCACCGCGTCGGCGACCTTCGCCCACTCGTGCAGCGCCTCGGCCAGGTCGGCGCCGAGGGGCAGGCTGTGCGGATCGACCTCGCGCTCACCGGACTCGTCCTCGCCGGCGAGCACGGCGCGGCCGTCCCGGACTCGCAACTCCACGAACTCTCCCTCGGTCTTTCGGGGCCTCGCGCAGAACCTATCGGACGGGGGTGGAGGGGAGAACGGACGAGTTCAACTGGGGGGCGACTTGTTCGGGGCGGGTTGCGTGCGGGGCGGCTGGCGGTGGTCCTGCTGCGTTGTCGGGTCGCGTTCCAGCGGGGTTGGTTGCCTTGCGTGCGAGTGGTCGCGTTCCAGCGTGGTTGCGTGGGCATTGACGAGGCGTGGGGATGCACCGCTACCCATCGAGGCATCACTACGCGGGCTCACCCGGCGCGGCAATACCAACAGAGTTCCCGGCGCGGTCATACCGACAGAGTTCCCGGCGCGGCATCGCACGTGGGTGCACCCAGCGTGGCGAGGTGCCGACGCGCCCGCCTTTGCGTTGCCGTGGCGGGTGCGTGCCGTTCCGGGCCTGCCCGAGAAGGCGAGGCCGCCCGGCTTGGGCCGGGCGGCGGCGGAGTCGTGGGGGGCGGTTAGCCCCCCAACCCCCAGTGGGGGCCCACCCCCCCACCCAAGGGCGGCGA
>NZ_JBSGXZ010000035.1:0-22103 GCF_053610285.1 Lentzea sp. NPDC054927 | reverse complement strand
CCCGGCTGGGGGGCGGGCGGGGGGGGGTCGGGGCTGGCGCGGCCGCCACACCCCCCCCGCCCCCCCCCCGCCACCACAGGCCTAGGCGAGCGAGTCGCGCCAGGCCGTGTGCAAGGCCGCGAAACGGCCCCGCTCACCGATCAGCTCCTCTGGGGAGCCGTCTTCCACCACAATGCCACCATCCAGCACCAGTACGCGGTCTGCGATCAGGACCGTCGACAGGCGGTGGGCGATGATGAACGCCGTCCGGTCGGCCAGCACTGTTTCCAGGGCGGCCTGCACGGCGCGTTCGGTGGGTACGTCCAGTGATGATGTTGCCTCATCCAGGACCAGTACCGCGGGGTCGGCCAGGAAGGCGCGGGCGAAGGCGACCATCTGGCGTTGGCCCGCGGAGAGGCGGCCGCCTCGTTTGCGGACGTCCGTGTCGTAGCCGTCGGGGAGTGCGGCGATGAACTCGTGCGCTCCCAGTTCGGCGGCTGCGGCCTCGATGTCGGAGCGGGATGCTGACGGGCGGCCCAGGGCGATGTTGTCCGCTACTGAGCCGGAGAACAGGAAGTTCTCCTGGGTCACCATCGTCACGGCTCGGCGCAGGTCCGTGTCCGCCACCGAACGCAGGTCCACGCCGTCCAGCAGGACGGTGCCGGCGGACGGGTCGTAGAACCTGCCCACCAGTTTGGCCACGGTGGTCTTGCCGGCACCGGTCGCGCCGACCAGGGCCACGGTCTGGCCCGCCGGCACGTCCAAAGAAAATCGAGGAAGCACCTGCCGGGTAGTGCCGGGGTAGCGGAACTCGACGTCGGTGAAGCGGATGGCACCTCGCGCGTGCGGCAGAGCCACGGGCTTGGTGGGTTCCGGCACCGACGGCTCCTCCTCCAGGATGCCGGAGATCTTCTCCAGCGCGGCCGTGGCGGAGGAGTAGGAGTTCGCGAACATCGCCAGCTCGTCGAACGGGTCGTAGAAGCGGCGCAAGTACAGCATGAACGCCGCCAGCACGCCCAGTTCGAGGGAGCCGCCCGCGACTCGGTAGGCGCCCCAGGCCAGGACGACGGCCAGGGACACGTTGCCGATCACGCGGATCGTGGCGACGAACGTGGCCATCACGCCCAGGGCGTCGGTGTTCGCGTCGCGGAACTGGGCGTTGAAGCCCGTCATGATCTGCTCGTTGCGGGGCTGGCGGCGGAACGCCTGCACCGCGCGGATGCCGTTCATGGACTCGACGAACTGGATGATGATCTTCGCGATGGCTCCACGCGTGCCTCGGTAGGCCTCCATCGAGCGGCGGCGGAACCAGCGCCAGATGAAGTACAGCGGCAGGAAGCCCACGACCACGACGGACGCCAGCGGCGCGTCCATCCAGAGCAGGATGATCGCGATGCCCGCCACCGACAGGGCCGCGTTGAACAGGCTGTCCAGGCCCTCTTCCAGCAGGTCCTGCAACGCGTCGACGTCGCTGGTCAGCCGGGAGATGACCTTGCCGGACGTGTAGGACTCGTGGAACCCGACGGACAACCGCTGCGAGTGCCGGAAGATCCGCCCGCGCAGGTCCAGGACCAGGTCCTGGCCCACGCGGCCGGAGACCCTCAGGAACGCCCAGCGCAGGAACGTCGTCAGCACCGCGCAGACCGCGTACCCGGCCACGCACCACACCAGGATCGACAGGCCGCCGCCCATCGCCGCCGGGATGCCCCGGTCGATCGCGGCGGCGATCAGCAGCGGGCCCGCGAGGTTCGCGAGGTTGCCACCGATCACCGCGGCGACCGCCAGGGACGCGCGGCCGATGTGCGGGCGCAGCAACGAGCCCAGAAGCTTGCGGGACCGAGCCTGCAGACGCAGGCCCGTCGAGTGCGAGATCTCGTCGATCTCCTCCGCGGCGACGCCGCGCCACTCCTCTTCACTCACGACGCCACCTCCTCTTCCACGATCTCGCCGATCTCCTCACTGTCCATGCTGGACAGAAGGCGCCGGTATTCCTCGTTGGTCTCCAACAACTTCCGGTGCGAGCCGATCGCGGCGATCTTGCCGTCGACCAGCATCGCGACGCGGTCGGCGAGCTGGACCGTCGACGACCGGTGTGCCACGACCAACGCCGTGGCGTCGCTCAGCACCCGGCGCAGCGCCCCTTCCACCTCGGCCTCGGTGTGCACGTCCAGCGCCGACAGCGGGTCGTCCAGCACCAGCACGGACGGCCTGCCGACGACCGCGCGGGCCAGCGCCAGCCGTTGCCGCTGACCACCGGACAGCGACAGGCCCTGCTCGCCGATGCGGGTCGCGAGACCCCACGGCAGCGCCTCTACGAACTCCTCGGCCTTGGCCACCCGCAACGCCTCGCGCACCGCTTTCTCGGTCACGTCCGGCACGCCCAGCCCGACGTTCTCGGTCACCGACGCGGAGAACAGCACGGGTTCCTCGAACGCCGTGCCGACCACCCGCCGCAGGTCCTCCAGCGAGAGGTCCCGCACGTCGACGCCGTCGATCGTGATCCGGCCACCGGTGACGTCCGCGAGCCGCGGCACCAGCGCGGTCAGGGTCGTCTTGCCGGAACCGGTCGCGCCGACCAGTGCCACGGTCTCGCCCGGCCGCAGGTCGAGGTCCACGCCCGACAGCACCTCGCGGCCGTCGTCGAACGCGAACCGCACGCCCTCGAACCGGACGTGCCCGCGCAGCGGGGTCGGCAGCGGCGCGGGCGTGGCGGGACTGGTGATCGTCACGGGAGAGTCGATGACCTCCCAGTAGCGTTCCAGCGCCGAGGCGGTCTGGTTCGTCTCCGCCAGCAACCAGCCGATGGAGTCGATCGGCCAGCGCAGGTACGCGCTCACCGCGACGGCCGCGACCAGCGTGCCGACCGTCATCCAGCCGTTCACGATGCCGAGCGCGCCGACGCCGAGCATGCCCGCGATCGACAGCTCCGGCAGCACGATCAGCACCGACCACAGCGCGGCCAGGATCGAGACCTTGTTCAGCTCGGTGGCCCGCAGCTCCCGCGCCTGCGCCAGGAACCGCTTCGACAGCTCCGGCCCACGCCCGAACGCCTTGAGCACCCGGATGCCGAGCACCGACTCCTCGACCGTGGTGGTCAGGTCGCCGGACTGGTCCTGAGCCCGGCGCGCGACGACCTTGAACTTCGACTCGAAGAAGTACGAGATGACCATCAACGGCAGTGCGCCGCACAACGACACGATCACCAGCCACGGTGAGAGCGCCGCGATGATGCCCAGCCCGATCAGCACGACCACGGTGTTCACGATCAGGAAGATGATCGCGAACGCGACGAACCGCCGCACGGTCGTGAGGTCGTTCGTCGCACGGGACAGCAGCTGGCCGGACTGCCACCGGTCGTGGAACGCCACCGGCAGCCGCTGAAGGCGCTGGTACAGGTCGAGCCGCATCTGCGCCTCGACCTCGGCGGCGGGCTTGGCGACGAGCTTGCGCCGGATGTAGAACAGGCCTGCTTCGCTGAGCCCGAGCACCAGCACGCCCAGGATCAGCCACGGCAGGAGCGCGGTCTCCTTGTTCTGGATCGGACCGTCGACGATGCGCTGGGTGAGCAGCGGGATGCCGAGACCGCACAGCATCGCGAGCATCGTCGCCGACATCACGACAGCCATCCGTGCGCGATGCGGCCGCACGTACGGCCACAACCTCCGCAAGGTCCGGATTGTCGAGTTACGTTGATCGCTCACGCGGTGAGCCCCCTCCAGGTCGTCTCCAAACTACGAAGAACGACCGACAGTCAGCATCCGGTTTTTCTCCCCACCGGAGCCTGCTGTCTCGACTTAGGTCGAGGTCAAGGGCACGATGACCACCATGACGCGGTATCTGCGAACCGAGCAGACGATGGCGTTTCCACACGGACGGCTCATCGCTTCACACGAAGGAGCGAACTACGTGCTGGCACCCGACGGCTGGGACCACCTGGCCGGCCCGAGGCCGCGGCACGCGATGTTCGTCTCGCGTGAGGAGGCGGAGGACTGGTGTGAGCGCGAGGGCTGGGACCTGCATCTGCTGGACGACGTGCCCACGAATTCTTGACGGCCTACGACTTCTTGAAGGTGAACAGGCCCACCAGCCCGTAGGCGACCGCCGCGAGCAACGCCTCGGAGTGGTGCCTGTTCGAGAACCACCCGATGACGGGTTCGTGCACCCGGAAGTAGAGCCCGATCCCCAGCAGGATCGGGCCGAGCAGGATGATCGGCCACACCGGCCGCACGCCGAAGATCCACAGGATCGGCCCGGCCAGCACCAGCGACGACACCAGCGCGAGCGGTAACCCGATCAGCACGAGCAGCAGGAACGTCGACATCGACGTGCTGTCGAGCCACGACTTCAGGAAGCCCGACTCGTACGCCCACGTCCACCCGAGCACCAGCCCTGCCCCGACGGCCATCGACAGGACCACCCGGAACAGCAGCCGGCGGCCTGCCCTACCCGTCCTGCCCGCGGTGCTCTGTTCGGTCACGCCGCCCACCGTAACCAGCGGTCACCTTGGCAGCCAAGGCATAGCCACCGGCTCCGGCGAGCGCGACCACAACGATTCCGCTTTCCTCCGGCAGTTGGACCTGCATGAACCTGAGCAGGAACGAACTGAGCAGCAGCAACGCCACCGCAGCCGCCGTCCCCGCGACGGCCGTCGGCCAGGCGGGGGAGAACCGGCCCAGCCGCAGCAACCCCCACCCCACGAGTCCCCAGACGACCACCAGCGCCGGGATCAGGATCAGCACCGCGAACAGCGCGCACCCCAGCCCGCTCTCCCGGCACGGGAGGTTGCCGGCCGGTTCGATCGACGCGAACCACCCGGCCCCGCACACCGCGCCCGTCAACGCCGCCGTGACCGCCCTCATGCGACCGATCATGGCGAGTCGCCGGTGACCTCGCCATGAGGAGAACTACTCGACCGGCCCCTGACTACCGCGCCTGCTCTTCCTCAGGTTGACCATCATGTACACGACCAGGGTGACGACGAGCCCCACGCCGATCACCCAGCCGGCGGCCTGCAGCAGGAACGTCATCGGGTCCGGCCACAGCTCGCACGCCTCGCCCTTCGTAGGGCATTTCGGGAAGGCCAACTCGTACGTCACGTCTTGCTCCTCGTGCTCAGAGCAGCCACGGCGTAGGCGAAGCACGGCACGATCACGGCCGCTGCCAACCGGAACTGACGCCCGTCCTCCTGCAGGAGGTCCAGGTAGAAGTCCTCGACGAGGACAGCCGCGACGATCAGCACGAGCCACAGCCCGCCACCGATCCCGGTGGCCTGCCAGCTGCGTTCCTTGCGCAACCCCGCCCACAACAGCGCACCGGCGACGAACATCCAGAACGCGAAGAGCACCGGCAACGCCATCCCCATCACCACGACGCAGCCCGGTCCGCCGGGAAGCCCGTCACAGCGGGACGGAAGCACGTCCAAGCTCAGCAGGAATCCGGCACCGACCACCGCTCCGACAACGGCCCCCACGACCGTGCGCAACACCATGCGCAAAGAACTATCTGATCAAGCCGCGAACAAGGCCGATCTGCACAAACCCTCTACAAGATCTTCACTGCGAAATCTTCACTGCGAACGCGGAGCCGTGAGAACGGCGATCAACACGTACAGCAAGGCGAACACCACGAAGCCGAGATACGGCCTCCCGAGCAACAACACCATCGCGACCACTGCCATGAGGGTCGCGGGCAGGGCCACCAGCCCCGCCCGCGACACGCTCAGCGAACGTAGTGCGAGCCAACCGAGAACCGCCCCCGCCACCGCGAAGACCGGTACGGCCATCACGAAGGCGCCGAGGCAGCCCCAGTCGTCTTTCGAGCAGACCGCGCCCGAGGCGATGAGCTCGAACATTCCCCACCAGGCAAGCCCGAGGAGTGCACCCACTCCGGCAGCCAGCGCGAGACGGCGTCCCACTGCGCGTCAATCAGCGGTTCGACCGCACGCCCAGTAAAACGTCCTCCCACGATGGAACGATGGGGTGGTTCTTCTTCCCCCGCTTCGGAGGAGGGTCCTTGCGCACCGGCTTCTCCGCCGCGGGCTCCTGCTCCTTCTTCACCGGTGGTGCGGGAGGGGCAGGCGCGGGCTCCGGCTCAGGCAGCTTCTCCTGAACCGGCTTCTCGGCCACCACCGGAGCGGGGGCCGGCGCCGGGGCGGGCGTGGGAGCTGGCGCAGTTGCCTGCACCGGCACGGGTACGGGCTCTTCCGCGACCGGAACGGCCGGAAGCACCGGAGTCGCCTCCAGGGCCTGCCGCGCCAGCTGCGTCACCGGCCGCACCGTGCGCAGAGTCCGGTTCGGGTTCGGGTCCATCAGGTCGACCGCGACGTCGTCCAGCGCCGTGACCGTGCCGCCCTGCGCACCGGGGTGGAACGCCCAGTGCGCGCGGTTCTCCGAGCGCCCGGTCATCCAGTGCAGCTGCACGATCCAGCGGTTGTCGTCACCGCGCCACGCGTCCCACTTGGTGTCGGACAGGTCGTGTCCGCGCAGCCCGAACGAGTGCGCGACGACCTCACCGAGCGTCTGCACGTCCGGGCCGTCCTCACGGACCGGGTGCGCGCGCTGGGCCAGGTCTGCCGTGCGCGAACGCTCCAGCAGCACGGGGTAGGCGAAGCGCTCGATGCGGTGCGTCGGCATGCCGGCGGCAGCCGCGACCTGCTCGATGGACTCACCGGCGCGGATGCGGGCCTGGATCTCGCGCGGCCGCATGAGGGCCTCGCCCGACTCGATCTGCATCTGGCCGAGACGTGCCAGATCACCGCGCAGGGCCGCCCGGAGGCGCTCGTCAGCGGGGAGCGTGAAGCGCTCGCCGCGGTTTTCGGGGTCCTCGAGGATGACGGACTTGCCGTCCTCGTCGAGCCCGATGACTCGCAGCGCTCGCATCGTGGCCTCCCTGAATTTGCACCTCGCCAGCAGACAACGTTAGGACAACGAGCCGTCCATGGGTGGGAGACTCGCCGATATCTCTACGTGATCTTGCCAGTTCACGAGGCCTGTCGCACTCCCGTTTCCGGAAGGTTCACCTGGACCACCAGCCCGCCTCCCCCGTTCGGGCGAGCCTTCGCCGAACCCTGATGGGCCTTCGCGACGGACTGGACGATCGACAGGCCGAGGCCCGATCCGGCGGTCCCGGTGCGGTCGCGGAGCCGGCGGAACGGCTCGAACAATCCGGGTACTGCCTGGGCAGGCACGGTGGGACCGGTGTTGGTGACGATCAGTTCTTGATCAAGCCGGACCGACACGGAGCCGCCCGGCTTGTTGTAGAGCACGGCGTTGCGCAACAGGTTGCCGACGAGCTGGGCAAGTAGGACCGGATCACCGTCCACCAGATACCTGCGCGTCTGAACTGCAAACGTGACTTTTTTCTCCGCCGCCAGCGCCGCGCACGACTCCACTTCGTCGTCGATCACCTCGTCCAGCCACACCAGCTCACGCGTGGCGAGCCCGCGATCACTGCGAGCGAGCAGCAACAGCCCGTCGATGAGCTTTTCGCTGCGCTCGTTCGTGTCGAGCAGATGCGCTCCGAGACGGCGGGTCTCGTCGGTCACGTTCGGGGCTGCCATCGCGACCTCGATCAACGTCCGTTGCACGGCCAACGGCGTGCGCAACTCGTGCGAGGCGTTCGCGACGAACCGCTTCTGGCTGTCGAACGACGACGCGAGCCGGTCGAGCATCCCGTCGAAGGTGTCCGCGAGCTCCTTCAGCTCGTCCGGCGGCCCGTCCAGCTCGATCCGCCGATCCAAGCGTTCGGCCTCCAGCCGGTGTGCGGTCGTGGTGATCGAGTGCAACGGCGCCAGCACCCGTCCGGCCACCACCCAGCCGAGCCAGACGGCGATCACCGCGGCCACCAGCAACGCGATGATCGACTGCCACAGGACCGTGTTCATCGTGCTCGCTTTGATCTGCTCGCCGGTGAACACCGCGGTGTCGGTCGGCAGCTGCCCCGCTTCGACCGCCGTGTACCCGGTGTACGGGTCCATCAGCTCCGCCGGCACCGTCCGGGCCATCGCCACGCCGTCGCTTGGTGTCCACTCGGCGAGCAGCCAGTAGTTGAGCGCGATCAGCGCGATGCCCGCGATCAGGAACACCCCGGCGTACCAGGCCGTCAGCCTGGTCCGCAGCTTCACGAGCCGAACCGGTAGCCGGCGCCGGGCACGGTCTCGATGACCTGCGGCGCCCCCAGCTTGCGGCGCAGCGTCATCACCGCCACCCGCACGGCGTTGGTGAACGGGTCGGCGTGCTCGTCCCAGGCCTTCTCCAGCAGTTCCTCGGGACTCACCACGTTGCCCTCCGCCCGCATCAGCACCTCCAGCACGGCGAACTCCTTCGGTGAGAGCGGCAGGAACGTCCCGTCGCGCGACGCCTGGTGGCGCGGCAGGTCCAGCGTCACGCCCGCCCGCATCAGCACCGGCGGCAAGGCCGGTCGCGCCCGGCGGCCCAGCGCCTGCACCCGTGCCACCAGTTCGGCGAACGCGAACGGCTTGGTCAGGTAGTCGTCGGCGCCGAGCCCGAGCCCGGCGACCCGATCGTCCACTTCGGCCGCCGCCGTCAGCATCAGCACCCGCGCCTCGCCGCCCGTCGCGTGCACGGCCTTGCACACGTCGTCACCGTGCACGAGCGGCAGGTCGCGGTCGAGCACCACGACGTCGTACGCGTGCACCCCCACCCGTTCCAGCGCCGCTTCACCGTCGTAGCAGACGTCCACCGCCATCGAGAACCTCCGCAGCCCCTCGGCGATCGTGTCCGCGAGCAGCTGTTCGTCCTCGACCACCAGCACACGCATGACACCTATCTTCCGCGAACAGCGGATAAGCGCCGGATAAAGGCTTTCGCTTAGCGCCGTCGAATGACGTCCTCCGTAGACCTGTCGCCATGAAATCCACCATCGCGTTGGTGCTGGGTCTGCTCCTGGCGCTCACCGCCTGCGGGTCGAAAGAGCAGCCGGCCGCTCAGAAGGACGAGAAGGGCGACATGGTCAAGTTCGCCCAGTGCATGCGGGAGAACGGTGTCGACATGCCGGACCCGCAGACGAGCGAGGACGGCATGGGCATCACGATCCAGGGCGGAGAGGACGGTGCTCCCCTCGACGAGGAGAAGATGAAGACCGCCCACGAGGCCTGCAAGAAGCACCTGCCCAACGGCGGCGAGTTCAAGCCGCCGTCGCCGGAGGAGCAGGACAAGATGCGCCAGCAGGCGAAGTGCATGCGGGACAAGGGACACGACTGGCCGGACCCGAAGTTCGAGGGCGGCGGCATGGCCGAGGCCAGGCAGATGCCGGACATGGAAGACGACAAGGTCAAGCAGGACATGAAGGACTGCGGCCTCGGTGAGGGCATGATCGCGGCGAGGCCCGTCGGATGAAGCGCCAGGTGAACAGGAAGATCCTCATCGCCGCGCTCGTCGCCGCGGTGGTGCTCGGCACCGGTTCGGTCGTGGTGCTCACGAGAATCGCGTCCAACCAGGCCAACGCCGCACCGCTGCAGAACGACCCGGCGAAGACCACCCCGGTCAAGAAGACGAACCTCGCGGACCAGCAGTCGGTGACCGGCCAGCTCGGCTTCGGCGCGGAACGAGCGCTGGCCAGCCGGAAAAGTGGCACCATCACCGGCCTGCCGAAACAGGGCGATGTCATCGACCAGGGCAAACCGGTGTTCTGGTCGGACGCCAAGCCAGTGCCGCTGTTCTACAGCGCGATGCCGCTCTACCGCGATCTCGAAGCGGGCATGTCGAACGGACCCGACGTCAAGGTGGTGGAGGAGAACCTCGCCGCACTGGGGTTCAAGGACTTCGGCACCCCCGACGAGAAGTTCACCTCGTACACGGCCTCCGCGCTGAAGAAGTGGCAGAAGGCGCTCGGCCTGGAGCAGACCGGGAAACTCGGCTCCGGTGACGTGATCGTCCAGCCCGGCGCGATCCGCGTGTCGGCGCTGACCGGCCAGCTCGGCGCACCCGCCGGCGGCGACCTGATGAAGGTCACCGGCACCGAACGCGCGGTGACCGTCGAACTGGAGCAGGCCAAGCAGCGCCTCGCCAAGCAGGGCGAGAAGGTCGAACTCTCGATCACCGGCGGCAAGCCCACCACCGGCACCATCACCGGCATCAGCCGCACTCCCGGCGACGCGAACCAGGGGCAGAAGCCGAAGATCGTGCTGACGATCGCCGTCGACGATCCCAAGGCCGCGGAAGGACTCGACACCGCCAACGTCACTGCGCTGTTCACGGTGGCCAAGAAGCAGAACGTGCTCGCGGTCCCGATCGGCGCGCTGCTCGCGTTGAACGAGGGCGGCTACGGCCTGGTGACCGACGACGGCAAGACCATCCCGGTCACCGTGGGCATCTTCGCCAAGGGCCAGGTCGAGGTGCAGGGCGACGGCCTGCGCGAAGGCATGAAGGTGGTGACCACGGAGTGATCACCGTCGACCACGCGAGCCGGACGTACCCCGGTGGTGTGCAGGCGTTGCGCGACGTCTCCCTGACCGTCGGGGGCGGGGAGATGCTCGCGATCGTGGGACCGTCGGGCTCGGGGAAGTCGACGCTGCTGCACCTGATGGGCACGCTCGACAAGCCCACGACAGGCACGGTCGAGATCGACGGCAACGACATCTCCACCCTGTCGGACAACGCTTTGTCGGCCCTGCGGGCACGCACGATCGGGTTCGTGTTCCAGCAGTTCTTCCTCACCGACGGACTGTCCGCGATCGAGAACGTGGCCTCCGGACTCGTCTACGCCGGCGTCCCGCGCTCGAAGAGGCGCTCCATGGCGATGTCCGCTTTGGACAGAGTCGGCCTGATCAACCGGGCGCTGCACAAGCCGCACGAGCTGTCCGGTGGTGAACGTCAGCGGGTCGCGATCGCCCGGGCCGTGGTGAACACGCCGGGGATCCTGCTGGCCGACGAGCCGACCGGGAACCTGGACACGCAGAACGGCGCCGGGGTGCTGGAGCTGTTGGAGAGTCTCAACTCCGACGGCACCACGATCGTGCTGATCACGCACGACCGGGACATCGCGGCGTGGGCGCCGCGCCGCGTCGAGGTGCGGGACGGAGTGATCGTGTGATCGACCTGCTGCGTCTTGGGTTCTTCGGCATGCGGACCCGGCCGATCCGCGCCGTCCTCTCCGCACTGGGCATCGCGATCGGCATCGCCGCGGTCGTAGCGGTCGTCGGCATTCCCGCGTCCAGCGCCTCCGCGTTGAAGGAGAAGATGTCCAAGCTGGGCACCAACCTCCTGACCGCCGCGCCCGGCCAGGACTTCTTCGGCCAGGACGCGAAGCTGCCGGAGACCGCGGTGCCGATGGCCAAGCGGATCGGCGCGGTGTCGGCGGCCAGCGCGACCGGGAAGATCTCCGCGAGCGTGCGCAAGAACGACCTCGTGCCGACGAGCGACACGCTCGGGTTGCAGGTGCAGGCGGCGGAGAAGGACCTGCTGAAGGTGCTCAACGCCGAGGTCCGCGAGGGCCGGTGGCTGTCGCCGGGCGAGAAGTCGGTGGTGCTCGGGGGCACCGCTGCCTCGCGCCTGGGGATCGAGAAGCCCGGTGTGCAGCTGTGGATCGACGGTCAGTGGTTCACCGTGGTCGGCATCCTCGGGCCGTTGCCGCTCTCGCCGGAGATCGACAGGTCCGCGCTGGTCGGCTGGGAGGCGGCCAAGGAGGCGTTCGGCTTCGAGGGCAACGCCAACACGGTCTACGTGCGCACGTCCGAGTCTGAGGTCGAGAACGTCCGCAACCTGCTCGGGCCGACGCTGAACCCGCAGAAGTCCAACGAGGTCAAGGTGTCGCGGCCGTCCGAGGCGCTGGAAGCTCAGCAGCTGGCGGAGAGTTCCTACAACGCGCTGTTCCTGGGTTTGGGCGGAGTCGCGTTGTTGGTGGGTGGCGTCGGCGTGGCGAACACGATGGTGATCTCGGTGCTGGAACGCCGGAGGGAGATCGGTCTGCGGCGGGCGCTCGGGGCGACCCGGCGGCAGATCCGGTGGCAGTTCCTCACCGAGTCGGTGTTGTTGTCGGGCCTCGGCGGGCTGGTCGGCGTGATCGTGGGAATCGCGGTCACGGCCGGATATTCGATCAGTCAGCAGTGGCCGGCGGCACTGCCGTGGCCAGCCCTGCTCGGGGGAGTGGGGTCGGCGATCCTCATCGGCGCCATCGCCGGCGTCTATCCCGCGGTGCGGGCGGCACGTCAGTCGCCCACGGAAGCACTCGCCTGAAAAGCCCTGGGGTGCACCGGCAATCGAGTCGGTGCACCCCAGGTTGCTGCTGTGCAAAAACGATCAGAGCTGGCCGACGACCCAGTCGATGGCCTGCGTGAGGATCGTGATGTCGTTCGGCTCCACGGCCGGGAACATTGCGACCCGCAGCTGGTTCTTGCCGAGCTTGCGGTACGGCTCGACGTCGACGATCCCGTTGGCGCGCAGCACCTTCGCCACGACGGCCGCGTCCACCTCGTCGGTGAAGTTGATCGTGCCGACGACCTGCGAACGGTCAGCGGCCTTCTCGACGTACGGCGTGGTGTAGGCCGTCTTCTCGGCCCAGCCGTACAGGCGGTCCGAGGAGTCCTTCGTGCGCGCGACGGACCAGTCGAGGCCACCGTTGCCGTTGATCCAGTCGATCTGGTGCGCCAGCAGGAAGAGCGTGGCGACCGACGGCGTGTTGTACGTCTGGTCCTTGGTGGAGTTGTCGAGCGCGGTCGGCAGCGACAGGAACTCCGGCACCCAGCGGTCCTTGAGCTCCTCGACGCGAGCCAAAGCGGCCGGCGACATCAGCGCGAGCCACAGGCCGCCGTCCGAGGCGAACGACTTCTGCGGCGCGAAGTAGTAGACGTCGAAGTCCTCGGCCTTGACCGGCAGGCCACCGGCACCGGACGTGGCGTCGATCGCGATGAGCGCGTCGCCGGAACCCTCGATGCGGGTGACGGGCATGGCCACACCGGTCGAGGTCTCGTTCTGCGCCCAGCCGACCAGGTCGGCGCCCTCGGCGTAGAAGAGCTCCGGCGCGGTGCCCGGCTCGGCCTTGGTGACCAGCGAGTCCTTCAGGAACGGCGCGGTCTGCGTGACCTTCGCGAACTTGGAGGAGAACTCGCCGTTGGTGAAGTGCTGCGCGGTCTCGCGGACCAGTCCGAACGACGCCGCGTCCCAGAACGCCGTGGTGCCGCCGTTGCCGAGCACGACCTCGTAGCCGTCGGGGAGCTGGAACAGCTCGCGCAGTCCGGAGCGGACGCGGCCGACGAGGTTCTTGACGGGCTTCTGCCGGTGCGACGTGCCGAGCAGCGCCGCACCTTCGGACGCGAGGGCCGCGACGGCCTCGGGGCGCACCTTGGACGGTCCGCAGCCGAAGCGGCCGTCGGACGGCTTGAGCTCGGCGGGAAGCACCAACGAGGTCGGATCGGCGGTCTGGGTCATGGGTCACGCCTCCGGGGCGATTGACGAGCTTCAGGGACCTGACCGGCGCCGTTGCCGGAGTTCACAGTGTTGCAGGAGGGTGGCCGGGAGATGTCAGCCGGGTGTCCTGGGTCACGGAGAACAGGTCCCGAAGAGCGTCACCGCAGCATGCCGCGATCCATCGCCGTCGTGACCGCCGCGGTGCGGTCCGACACTCCCAGCTTGTTGAACACCCTCAGCAGGTGAGTCTTGACGGTCGCCTCCGAGATGAACAGCGTCCGTCCGATCTCGACGTTCGACATACCCTTCGCGACCAGCCGCAACACCTCGGCCTCGCGGGCGGACAGCGGCGGTGTGCGCACCTGCCCGACGACCTTCGCGACCATCGACGGCGCCAGCACGGTCTCGCCCCGCGCCGCCGCCCGGATCGCCGCGATGAGGTCCTCGGTGGTCGAGTCCTTCAGCAGATAGCCGGACGCGCCGGCCTCGACCGCGCGAAGAATGTCCGAATCGGTCTCGTACGTGGTGAGCACCAGCACGCGCGGGCCGGTTCCGACGATCTTCGCGGTCGCGGCTACACCGTCCATTTCGGGCATCCGCAGGTCCATCAGCACGACGTCCGGCTTCAGCAGCGCGGCCTGCGCGATGGCCTCCTGCCCCGACCCCGCGTCACCGACGACTTCGAGATCGTCCGCGACGAGCATGCCCTTCAAGCCCTGACGCACCACCGGATGGTCGTCCACCAGCAGAATCCTGATCACAGCGGTACCTCCACCAGTACGGACGCGCCATCATCGGAAGACAGCGACAGCGTGCCACCCACCTGTTCCAGCCGGGCACGCATGCCCCGCAGACCGAATCCCTCCGGCGCGTCGCCGAACCCGCGCCCGTCGTCGCGCACCTCCAGCGACACGCTGTCTTCGTCGAATCTCATCACCACGTCGACCCGCGACGCCCCGGAGTGCCGTGCCACGTTGTGCAGCGCCTCCTGAACGGTCCGCAGCAGCACCACCTCGGCCGAGGTCTGCAGTCCGACCGGGTCGCCGATCACCCGGAACGTCGACGGCAGCGCAGCCCCGGAAACCAGCCGCCGCAACGCGTCCTCCAGCGTCGAACCGTCCAAAGGCGACGGTGCGTTGGACGCCACCAGAGCCCTGGCCTCGCGGAGGTTCTCCCGTGCGGTCTGCAGCGCCAGCTCGACGTTCGGCTGCGCGCCCTGCAGCAGCGTGATGATCGACGTGAAGCCCTGCGCCAGCGTGTCGTGGATGTCCGCCGACCACCGCGCCCGTTCGGCCTCGATGGTCAGCGCCTCGATGCGTTCCAGCAGCTCACCGCGCTGCTGGTTCTGCGTCGCGATCCGGCTGACCGCCCACCCGAACGCCTGGGAGAAGCAGATGATCAGCAGCGCGGCCGGCCACGGCAGCGCGGGCACGGCACCCGCGACCCACGTGAGGATCTGCGGGGTGAACACGAACAACACCATCGGGAAGAACGCCCACGCGATCGGCAGCACCATGTAGATCTGCGGGACCAGGCCGAACAGGGCGAAGGTGGCGTTGCCGCTGAACCAGACCGCCGGGGCGAACGTGGCGAGCGAGCCCGCCGCGTAGACGAACCCGTGCCAGTCGTCGTCTCCGCGGACGACCAGCCTCCTGCCGAAGAACAGGAACCACACGCCGTTCAAGCACAACAACCCCGCCGCCGTCAGGCGGTCGGCGAGGGTGTTGTTGTCGATCAGGACGAGCACGAGCGTGGTTGCCTGGGTGACCGCGAAGAGCACGTACCAGGTGATCAGCTGGCGGTGTTGCTCCAGCGGAACGTCCGCGCCACCAGCACCAGGCCGCCGATCGTCCACGCTCCCAGCACCAGCGCGATCTTGCCGAGCTCCCATGATCCCGCCGCCTCCATGACCGCGTAGCCGTCGTTCAGTGCGAACACCGAGCGGAAACCCTGGCACACCCACTTGAGCGGGAAGAGCGAACCCGTTACGCGCAGGGACTCCGGCAGCACCGCCTGGCTGATGAAAACACCCGAGAGGAACTGCAACACGATGTAGGGCAGGTTCAGCACGCCCGCCGCGTTCCTGGTGGACTTCGCGATCGAGCTGAGCGCGACGCCGATCAGCGAGCACGAGATGACGCCGAGCACGAACACCCAGCCGAACGTGAACCACTTCCCTGCGGTCGACGGCAGTTCTACGTCGAACCGCAGCATCGCGACGATCATCAGCAGCACGGCCTCGAACAGGCTCGACACGAAGACCAGGATGATCTTGCCGATGAAGTAGGACGTGAACGGCATCGGCGTGCCGCGCAGGCGCTTGAGCGTGCCGTCCTCTCGGTCCGCCACCACGCTCATGCCGAGTCCGACGAACGACGTCGAGATGATGCCGGCACCGATCATGCTGGCCGCGAACATCTGGCCCTGTGCGACCTCGTGCACGTAGACGGTGCCGAGCAGCAGCATCAGGATCGCGGGCAGCGACACCGTGAAGATGAGGTTTTCCTTCTGCCGGAAGAACTCCCGCAGCTCGGTCGCACCCCTCGAGAGACCGAGCGACAGGGTTCCGGGCAGAGCAGCCGTCTTGGTGGTGGCCGCGGTGGTCATTTGATCAGCTCCAGGTAGACGTCTTCCAGCGACGGGCGGGTGACGGTGAGTTCGGCGAGCTCGCCGTTGCGGGACAGCTCGGCGATGGCCTTGGTGGGCTCGGAGGTCTTGATCTCCGTGTAGCCGCGGTCGGACATCCAGCGCACGGTCGCGTCGGCGTGCGCACGGCCGCCGAGCGTCTGCGGCGTGCCCTCGGCGACGATCCGGCCGCCGGCGAGCACGGCGACGCGGTCGGCGAGCGCCTCGGCCTCGTCCAGGTAGTGCGTGGTCAGCAGGATCGTGGTGCCCTCGGCGGCCAGCGACTTGATCAGGCCCCAGAACTGGCGGCGGGCCTCCGGGTCGAAACCGGTGGTCGGCTCGTCCAGGAACACGAGCTCGGGGCGGCCGATGATGCCGAGCGCCACGTCGAGCCGGCGCCGCTGACCACCGGACAACGTGCCGCCGCGGGACTTGGCCTTCGCGGTGAGCCCGACGAGCTCGATGACCTCGTCCGGGTCACGCGGGTCGCCGTAGTACCTGGCGTAGTGCTGGACGGCCTCGCGGACCGTCAACGTCGCGGCGTCCGTCGCGCTCTGCAGCACGATGCCGAGCTTCGAGCGCCATTCCCTGGTGTCCTTGGCCGGGTCGACGCCCAGCACGCTGACCTCACCTGCGTCGCGGTCGCGGTGCCCCTCCAGGATCTCGACGCTGGTGGTCTTGCCGGCGCCGTTCGGGCCGAGGACCGCGAACACCTCGCCTCGTGCGACGTCGAGGTCCACCCCTGCCACCGCCTGGTGGCCCTTGTAGGCCTTCTGGAGGCCCCTCACTCGGATCGCGTTCATGGGGTAAATCCTGCGTTGACGAGGGGGTTCGGCGGGACGACCGCACCGCTGACTCCGGTTGTCAACCGGTCGGTGGACACGCGACCGTGTTTCGGCCGTGTTTCCACTCCTCGATATGGCGGTTTCGCGTGTTAGAACGGCTGCGTGCATCTCACGCCGCATGAACGCGACAAGCTCCTCGTGCACGTCGCCGCCGACGTGGCCCGCCGCCGGTTGGAACGCGGCGTGCTCCTCAACTACCCAGAGGCCGTCGCGTTGATCACCGACCACGTGCTGGAGGGCGCGCGGGACGGCCGCACGGTCAGCGAGCTGATGGAGAGCGGCCGCACGGTGCTCGCGCCGGAGCAGGTCATGCGCGGGGTGCCGGAGATGATCGACTCGGTGCAGGCGGAGGCGACGTTCCCGGACGGCACCAAGCTCGTCACGGTGCACCACCCGATCGCGCCTTCCGCCGGTCCGGCGCCGGGCGAGGTGATCGTCGGGTCGGAACCGGTCGAGCTCAACCCCGGCCGGCCGCGCGTGACGATGACCGTGGTCAACGCCGCTGACCGGCCTGTTCAGGTCGGATCGCACTTCCACTTCGCGTCGGTAAACACGGGCCTGGAGTTCGACCGGGAGGCGGCCTTCGGGTACCGCCTGGACATCCCCGCGGGCACCGCGACGCGGTTCGAACCGGGTGTCGAGCGCGAGGTCACGCTGGTTCCGTTGGCAGGTTTGAGGATCGTCCGGGGGTTGCAGCGATGATCGACCGCGAGCGTTATGCCGAACTGCTCGGGCCGACCGTCGGCGACCGGATCCGGCTCGCCGACACCGACCTGTTCATCGAGGTCACCGAGGACCGTTCACGCGGTGCCGGCTCGGGCGACGAGGTGATCTTCGGCGGCGGCAAGGTGATCCGCGAGTCGATGGGCCAAGGCGTCGCGACCCGTGCCGAGGGTGCCCCCGACCTGGTCATCACCGGTGCGGTGATCCTCGACCACTGGGGTGTCGTCAAGGCAGACGTCGGCGTGCGGGACGGCCGGATCGTCGCGATCGGCAAGGCGGGCAACCCGGACACGATGGACGGCGTCCATCCCGACCTGGTGATCGGTCCGTCGACGGAGATCCTGTCCGGCAACGGGAAGATCCTGACCGCGGGCGGCATCGACTGCCACGTGCACTTCATCTGCCCGCAGATCGTGGACGAGGCGCTGGCGTCCGGGCTGACGACGTTGATCGGTGGCGGTACCGGTCCGGCGGAGGGCACGAAGGCCACCACGGTCACGCCCGGCGCCTGGTACCTCGACCGGATGCTGACGTCGATGGACCACATGCCGGTCAACGTCCTGTTGCTGGGCAAGGGGAACACGGTGTCGCTCGAGGGGTTGCGCGAGCAGCTCGTGGGTGGCGCCGGCGGGTTCAAACTGCACGAGGACTGGGGCACCACACCCGCCGCGATCGACGCGTGCCTGCGGGTGGCGGACGAGTCCGGCGTGCAGGTCGCGATCCACACGGACACGTTGAACGAGGCCGGGTTCCTGGAGTCCACAGTGGACGCCATCGCCGGCCGGTCGATCAACGCCTACCACTCGGAGGGCGCCGGCGGCGGGCACGCACCGGACATCATCCGGGTGGTCTCGCTGCCGAACGTGCTGCCGTCGTCGACGAACCCGACGCGCCCGCACACCGTCAACACGCTCGAAGAACACCTCGACATGCTGATGGTGTGCCACCACCTCAACCCGTCGGTGCCGGAGGACCTCGCGTTCGCGGAGTCGCGCATCCGGCCGACCACGATCGCGGCCGAGGACCTGCTGCACGACCTGGGCGCGATCTCGATGATCTCGTCCGACTCACAGGCGATGGGGCGGGTCGGCGAGGTGATCATCCGGACCTGGCAGACCGCGCACGTGATGTCGTCGCGCCGGTCGATGGACTCGAACCTGCGGGCTCAGCGGTACGTCGCGAAGTACACGATCAACCCCGCGGTGGCGCACGGCATCGCGTCCGAGGTCGGGTCGGTCGAGGTCGGCAAGCTCGCCGATCTGGTGTTGTGGGAGCCGAAGTTCTTCGGCGTGCGACCGTCGGTGGTGCTTAAGGGCGGGTTCATCGCGTGGGGTCAGATGGGTGACGCCAACGCGTCGATCCCGACGCCGCAGCCGGTGTGGGCGCGGCCGATGTTCGGCGCCACGGCCGGGGCTGCTTCTTCGGTGTTCTTCGTTGCGCCCGAGGCGATCGAGGCCGGGATCGGGGATCGGTACGCGCGGCGGGTGCTGCCGGTGTCGTCGACGCGTTCGGTCACCAAGGCGGACATGGTGCTGAACGACGCGATGCCGGACGTGCGGGTGGATCCGGACAGCTTCGCCGTGCACGTGGACGGGTCGCTGGTGGAACCGTCACCGGTGGCCGAGCTGCCGATGGCCCAGCGGTACTTCCTGTTCTGATGCTGACCGCGCTGATCCTGGCCGACTCCCGGTTCCCCGGTGGCGGACACGTGCACTCCGGTGGCCTGGAAGAGGCTGCCGCGCGCGGGTTGGTCGTCGACGAGCCGTCGCTGGAGTCGTTCCTGCACGGTCGTTTGCTCACGGCCGGGCTGCTGGCGGCCGGGTTCGCGGCCGCGGCGGCTCGTGGTGAGGATCTGGACGTGCTGGACGCGGAGCTGGACGCGCGGACGCCGTCGCCGGCTCAGCGCGAGGCTTCGCGGGCGCAGGGGCGGGGCATGTTGCGGGCGGCTCGGCGGGCCTGGCCTTCTGCGCGACTGGCCGCGTTGCCTGCTGTTCCGCACCAGCCGCTGGTGATCGGGGTGCTGGTCGGTGAGCCGTTCGAGGCTGCGCTGACCTGTGCTTACCTGGCCGTCAGCGGACCGGCGTCGGCTGCCGTGAGGTTGCTGGGACTCGACCCGTTCGGGGTCAATGCGATCGTGGCGGCGCTTCCGGTGGAGGACGTCGCTGCGCGGGCGTGCAAGGAACTGCCCGCGCTCGGTTCACCTGCCTTGGATCTTCTGGCCGAGGCACATGTTCGACGTGAAGGGGTGCGTCTCTTTGGGAGCTAACCACGGGCCCGACCCGCATGATCACCACCACGGTGTCGCGCCGCGGATCGGCATCGGAGGGCCGGTCGGCAGTGGCAAGACCGCGCTGACGGCCGCGTTGTGCCGCGCTTTGGGGTCGCAGCTGGAGCTGGCGGTCGTCACCAACGACATCTACACGACCGAGGACGCGGACTTCCTGCGTCGCGCGGGCGTGCTGGACCCGTCGCGGATCGAGGCGGTGCAGACGGGGTGTTGCCCGCACACCGCGATCCGCGACGACATCACCGCGAACCTGGATGCGGTGGAGAGGCTGGAGCACCGGTTCTCCGGGCTCGACCTGGTGATCATCGAGAGCGGCGGGGACAACCTGACGGCGGTGTTCTCGCGCGGGCTCGTGGATCGGCAGATCTTCGTGGTCGACGTGGCCGGCGGGGACAAGGTGCCGCGCAAGGGCGGTCCCGGCGTCACGACGGCGGACCTGCTGGTGATCAACAAGATCGACCTGGCGCCGTACGTGGGCGCGGACATGGACGTGATGATCTCGGACGCGCACCGGATGCGCGGCGAGCTGCCCGTCATCGCCCAGTCGCTGGTGGAGACGCCGGACGCGCCCGAGGTCGCGAAGTGGGTGCTGGCCCAGCTGTGAGGGCTCCTCGATGAAAGCCGCAGCGCGGTTGGTGGTGGAGCTGGACTCACACGGCAACAGCGTCGTGCGGGTCCTGCGGTCTCAGGCGCCGTTGACGCTCGTGCCTGCCCGGCGGGTGGGGCCCGTGGCGTTGGTGCACCTGGTCAGTTCGGTGACGTCTCCGCTCGGTGGGGATTCGTTGGAGCTGACGGTCGAGGTCGGGCCTGGTGCGTCCCTTGATCTGCGTGGCGTGGCGGCGACGTTGATGCTGCCGGGTCCGACCGGGTTGTCCTCCTCGTCGATGGTGCGGTTTTCGGTGGAGGGCTCTGTTCGGTACCTGCCGGAGCCGACGGTGGTGACCGGCCGGGCATGCCACACCGCCGTGGTGGAGGCCGAATTGGACGGTCACGCAGAGTTGCATTTGCGTGAGGTTCTGGTGCTTGGTCGCGTGGGCGAGAAGGCCGGCGCGCTGTCCTCGACGGTGCGGGCAACTCGTTGCGGCAGGCCGTTGTTGCACCAGCAGCTGGCCGTGGGAGACGCGTCGGTCGACTCGTCTTCTGCGGGGCTCGCCGGCAAGCGGGTCGTCGGAACGTCGCTGATGCTGGACGCGGTCGCGCGCGGGACGGGTGGCGGTGAGTGGTGGAGCGTCGTTCCGTTGGCAGCGGGCGGAAGCGTTGTCACCGCCCTGGGTGATGACGTGGTCACCGTCACACGTGTGCTCGATGGCATCTGATTCGATCACGGACTCGATCCAGAACTGTTCTTTGCACGGACAGTCACCGTTCAGGTGGTGGCCATCACCACGCAGGCGGTTTCGGGATCCGTTCGCCGTGCGTATGGTCGCGGGTCCAGGGACCACGAGTTCTGCCGCCGCTTGGAGGTTCGCCGATGACGGAGACCACGAACATCGCACTACCGGCGATGCGCGTGTCGTACGAGCAGGGCTCGCTCAGCGAGTCGGAGCTTGCCGCCACCTGGCACGAACAGCTCCAGCTGTGGCTGGACGAGGCCACGAACGCCGGGCTGCCGGAGCCCAACGCGATGGTGCTCGCGACGACGGACACGAAGGGCCGGCCTTCGTCGCGGACCGTGCTGCTCAAGGGGCTTGATGCGCGTGGGGTGGTGTTCTTCACCAACTACACGTCGAACAAGTCTCATGACCTGATGGCCACTCGGTTTGCGTCTTCGACGTTCCCGTGGTTTGCGATGCAGCGTCAGGCGCACGTGCGTGGGGTCGTGGAGAAGGTCGGGCCTGTTGAGACCGCTGAGTACTGGAACTCGCGGCCTCGGGGGTCGCAGATCGGGGCCTGGGCTTCGCCGCAGTCGCGGGTGGTGACTGGGCGGTCCACATTGGATTCGGCGCTGCACAAGATCGAGCGGCAGTTCGCGGACACGGAGAAGATTCCGGTGCCGCCGCATTGGGGTGGGTGGCGGATTCGGCCGGAAGAGGTTGAGTTCTGGCAGGGGAGGCGGGATCGGATGCATGACCGGTTGCGGTTCCGGCTGGGGCGGGATGGGTGGAACTTGGAGCGGGTCGCTCCGTAGGGTTCGAGGCTTTGCGGATGGGGCGTTTCCTGTGGGCGGGAGGCGCCCCTTTTGCTTGTGGTCACCTTGCGGGTGGCGAGTTCCTGTTGCGTGCGTTTCCTGGGGGCTCCGCCCCCAGACCCCCGCCAATCTGATCTGGGGGTCCTCCGCCG
>NZ_JBSGXZ010000034.1:0-103032 GCF_053610285.1 Lentzea sp. NPDC054927 | reverse complement strand
ACTCGACACGCTTTTCGTCGAGTTGACACCCCTGCCTGGTTGTGGCTCGCTCTGGCCCGACTTGTGACGGGACCACCCACCCGAACCGCACCACCTACGCAACGCAACTCCGCCCAACGCAACAGGCGTGCCATCAACCCGCTGACGGCGTGGGACAGGTCCTTGATCAGATTGGCGGGGTCCGGGGCGGAGCCCCGAAATCCCGAAACCGGAACCAACGCACCCAACCCGACCACCACACCCCAAACCCGTACCCTGGGAACCAACCCCAGATGGCTCACCCGAGAGGACCAGCGGTGCAACCCGGTCAGTTCGACATGCAGGCCCTGCTCCAGCAGGCCCAGAACATGCAGCAGCAGATGGCCTCGGCCCAGGAAGAACTGGCCAACACCGAAGTCACCGGCAACGCGGGCAACGGCCTGGTCACCGCCACGGTCACCGGCGGCGGCGAGATCATCAACCTCACCATCGACCCGAAAATCGTGGACCCGGAAGACGTAGAAACCCTCCAGGACCTCGTGATCGCCGCCATCAAGGACGCCAACACGAAGGCCCAGCAGCTGGTGGAGCAGAAGCTCGGCCCGCTGGCCCAGGGTGGCCTCGGCGGGTTGCTCGGCTAGATGTACGAGGGCCCAGTACAGGACCTGATCGACGAGCTGGGCAGACTCCCGGGCGTCGGCCCGAAGAGCGCCCAGCGCATCGCCTTCCACCTCCTGGCAACGGAAGCAGCCGACATCGAGCGGCTGCAGAACGCACTCCAGAAGGTCAAGGAGGGCGTGGTCTTCTGCGACGTCTGCGGCAACGTCTCCGCCGAGACCAGGTGCCGGATCTGCCGCGACCCGAAACGCGACCTGGCGCTGGTCTGCGTGGTCGAGGAGCCCAAGGACGTTCAGGCGATCGAGCGAACCAGGGAGTTCAAGGGCCGCTACCACGTCCTGGGCGGCGCACTGGATCCGCTCAGCGGCGTCGGCCCGGACCAGCTGCGCATCCGGCAGCTGCTCAACCGGATCGGCACGACCACAGACGGCGTCGACATCTCCGAGGTCATCATCGCCACGGACCCGAACACTGAGGGGGAGGCCACGGCCACCTACCTGGTCCGGATGCTCAGGGACTTCCCCGGCCTCTCCGTCACCAGGCTGGCCAGCGGCCTGCCGATGGGCGGCGACCTGGAGTTCGCCGACGAACTGACGCTCGGACGTGCGCTATCTGGTCGCCGGAGCATGTAGCCACCGCACCACCGCGACTGGGCAACACCCGCCTGGTCGCGGTGGACGGCCCTTCGGGCTCAGGTAAATCCACCTTCGCGAAGAAGCTCGCCAAGGAACTCGACGCCACGCTGATCCTCACCGACCACTTCGCGATGTGGGACGACCCGGCCATCGGCTGGTGGCCCGAACTGCTAGCGGTCCTCGAGGAGGTCGCCGCAGGCAGACCGGCGCAGTACCGCAAAACCGACTGGTCCCAAGGCTTCCCGCGTCGCAACGAGGGCCCAGTGGTCGAAGTACGTCCGGAAAGGACGATCATCTTCGAGGGCATGTCCTCGGCCAGGAAAGCGATCGCCCATCGGCTGAGCCTTGCGATCTTCCTCGACCACGGTGACGAAAAGGCCCGCCTCGAACGGGCGGTCGCACGCGACGGTGAGAAGTACCGCAAGGACTTCGAGCGCTGGCAGCAGTACGAACGCGGCTGGTTCGCCGTTGACGAAACCAAGGCCAGAGCTGACTACGTTGTCACCTCGAGCTGAGCCCGGACCACTCCGGCCTCAGGCGTTCCGATCGCGCTGAACACCTCCAGCGACGACGTCCAGTAGTCCCGCGCCGAGTCCACGTCACCCAGCGCCGCACAGGCATCGCCGGCCAGCAGAAGCGCCCGCCCGAACACCCACCGGTGCCCGGAGTCCGAACCAACGGAAGCAGCTCGCTGCGCGCATTCCAGCGCACCGGCGGCGTCCGAGGTGTCGAGGTGAATGCGCCCGAGCACGAGCAGCACCTCCATCTCGGCCAGCCGGAACTGCGACCGCCCCGCCTCCACCAGCGCCGAGGTCGCCATCGACAACGCGTCCTCGTACCGGCCCACGCCGCGGTACGCGGCGGCCAGACCCCGCCGGGCCGAGCAGATGCCCCACGAGTAACCGGTCTCGACCGCGATGGCCAGCGCCGCCGAGAACTGCTCGACCGCCGACACGTACCGGCCGGCACCCTCCAGCGCACGGCCGAGCAGGTTCATCGCGTCGCAGACGCTCTTGACGTTCTCCAGGTCCTGCGCGATCTGCATGGCCGCGGACGCCTCGACGGCCGCCTCCTCGTAGCGGCCGCGCATGATCAGCGTGATGGCCATGCCCTCGTGCATGGTGTGGCCGAAGTTGCGGGCGGCCGCACGTTCGTACAGCGCGCTGGCCTGCGCGAAGTAGGAGGCGCCCAGGTCGGGTTCTCCGCGCCACGCGTGCACCTCGCCCAGGGCGCGCATCGAGTTCGCCTGGCTGATCCACGAGTCGAGGCGCGTGCCGACCTCCAGCGCTTCCTCGAACGTGGTCGCCGCGCGGTCGAGCTGGCCCAGCTGCATGTAGACGCCGCCGAGGTTGAACAGGGCGTTGGCGAGCACCTGGGTCGCGTTGATCCGGCGGGCGATCACCAACGCACGTTCCAGGTGGTCGGCGGCGTGTTCGAGTTCGCCCAGGTCGATGTAGACGCTGCCGGCGTTGGACAGCACGGCGGCTTCGGCCTCGGGCAGGTCGATGCGTTCCTGCAGGGCGATGGCCTGCTGGTAGTAGCCCAGGGCGTTGCGGTGCTGGCCCGTCACCCAGTACAGCGTGCCCAACGACGACAGCATCGCGAGCTGGCCGAGTTCGTCACGAGGTGCACGAGCTCCCAGCAACCCCGCCTTCGCGGTCTCGCGCCACTCCGCGGTCAGGCCCTGCGTGTAGAAGTAGCCGCGCAGGGCGTCGGCCAGCTGCCACGGCGAGTTCTCGGGGTCGCGCTCGACGGCGTGCGCCACCAGGGCGACCAGGTTGGCCCGCTCGATGTCCAGCCAGGCCAGCGCCTCGGTGCTGGTGCTGAACGTCCGCGGCACGACGCTGTCCAGCGGGGCCGGGCGCGGGAAGCGGAACAGCGTCGACTTCATCGCCGCCGTCGCGTTGTCGACCGAGCGCACCGCCCAGTCCACCAGCCGCCGCAACGACAGCCGTGAGTCCGCGCGGCCCTCTTCGAACGCCAGACGCTCGGCCGCGTAGTCACGCAGCAGGTCGTGGAACTGGTAGCGGGACGGCGCGTGGTTCGCGATCAGGTTCGCGGTGGCCAGCCGGTCGAGCCGGCGGCGAGCGTCCTGAGTGGTCAGTCCGCTCAACGCGGCTGCCATCTCCGGCGTGAAGTCGGTCCCCGGCACAAGAGAAAGCAGCCGGAACATCTGCGCGAGCTCGGGCTTCAGCGCCGTGTAAGAGAGGTCGAACGCCGCGTGCACCGCGACCCGTTCGTCACCCTCGACCGCCAACGCGGCGAGCCGGTTGCCCGCCCGCAGCTCCTCCACGTAGTCCGCGATGGACAGTTCCGGACGCGACACGAGGTTCGCGGCTGCGATACGCAAAGCCAATGGCAGATGCGCGCACAACGCCGCCAGCTCCAGCGCCGCGTCCTCCTGGGACGCCACCTCGTCCGCACCCAAAATGCCTGCGAGGAGTGACTTCGTCTCGTGCCAGTCGAGCACGTCCAACCGCACGTTCGACGCCGCGTGCGACACGGCCAGACCACGCAACGTGTCGCGTGAGGTCACCAGCACCGCACACCCAGGCGATCCGGGCAGAAGCGGGCGGATCTGTTCAGCGGACGACGCGTTGTCGAGGAGCAGCAACACGCGCTGACCAGTCAAAGTGGACCGGAACATCGCCTCCTGTTCGTCCTGGTCCAGCGGCACCTGGTCCGGTTCGGTCCCCAGCGCGCGCAGGAACCGCGGCAGCACGTCGACCGCGCTCAACGGCGGGCCGGGGGCGTATCCGCGCAGGTTCACGTACAGCTGACCGTCCGGGAAGTCCGTGCGCATCCGGTGCGCCGCGTGCACGGCCAGCGCCGTCTTGCCCACGCCAGGCGGCCCGGCCAGCGTGACGACGGGCACACCCTGCGCGGTCCGCAGCAGAGCGATGATCAACGACACGGCCTCGTCCCGGCCCACGAAGTCGGGGATGTCCCCAGGCAGCTGCGACGGCACGACCCGTTCCGGCTTCGCGGCCACCACGGGCGCACCGGACGAAGCGGCGGCCACCGAGTCGATCGACCCGGACAGCACCTGGCTGTGCACGCGCCGCAGCTCGTCGCCGGGGTCGATGCCCAGCTCCTCGCCCAGCAGACGGGAAACCCGCTGGTAGGCGGCCAGTGCCTCGCTCTGCCGGCCGGACCGGTACAGCGCCACCATCAGCTGCGCCCAGAACCGCTCGCGCAACGGGTGTTCGCTGGTCAGCCGGGACAGCTCCGCGACCAGCTGGCCGTGGCGGCCCAGTTCGAGATCGACCTCGACCCGGCGTTCCAGCACGTGCAGGCGGCGTTCGTTCAGCCGCGGCACCTCGTCGCGGTGCAGGATCTCGGACGGCACGTCGACCAGCGCCGGCCCCCGCCAGAGCCCGAGGGCGGCGGCGAACGCGGCCGAGGCGGCCTGCAGGTTGCCTGCGCCGCGCTCCTGCTCGCCCTGGTCGATCAACGGCTCGAAGCGCATCAGGTCGATCGTCTTCTCGTCGACGTCGATCAAATACCCGTCCGGAACGGTCCGGATGGGCACCGACGGCCCGAGCAGCTGTCTGAGACGCATCACGTAGGTCTGCAAAGTCGCGCGAGCGCGCGCGGGCGGGTCGTCGCCCCAGACGTTCCCGGCGAGCTCGTCCACGGACACCGAGGTGCCCGCACGCAGCAACAACGACACCAGAAGGGCCCGCTGACGACCCGCGCGGACGAGCAGTGGTTCGGCGTCGAGGAGGACCTGGAGAGGGCCGAGCACGCGGAACTCGACCTGCCTGCTCATGCGACCTCCTCCGCGTGTCGTTGTTGTTTCTACAGCCTAGGAGAGCGTTCGACGCATCTGTGGTGCTCACGTTGGGTCAGCGGGCATGCGCCGGACGTATCAGAATGCCTGGTCTAGTGGCCGGATCGTGACCTGAGTTGCCCCGGAGGGGGTATGTACAACGGTTATCGTCGGCGACCACACCGTGAGACGTGCGGATTTCTGCAAGGGGTGTTTGATGGTCCACTCAGTAACGGCTCGACGCCGGTGGGTTGCCGTGATCGGCTTCCTGAGCGTCAGTGCCCTCGCCCTCTCAGGTTGCGCGACATCCCAGCGCGACTCAGGAGGTGGCGGCAAGGAAGGTGGCACGCTGACCTTCGGTGCCGCTGGCGCGCCGAAGCTCTTCGACCCGTTCTACGCGACGGACGGCGAGACCTTCCGGGTCTCTCGCCAGATGTTCGAGGGTCTGGTCGGCTTCAAGCCGGGCACCGCCGAGGTCGAGCCCGCGCTCGCCACGAAGTACGAGTCGAGTGCCGACGGCAAGACCTGGACCTTCACCCTCAAGGAGGGCGTGAAGTTCCACGACGGTACGGACTTCAACGCCGAGGCCGTGTGCTTCAACTTCAACCGCTGGTACAACCAGAAGGGCGCCGGCCAGTCCGACGCCGTCTCGCAGTACTGGCTGGACAACTTCGGCGGGTTCGCGACCACGCCGGACAAGCCGTCGCTGTTCAAGGCCTGCTCGGCCAAGGACGCCAAGACCGCGGTCGTCGAGCTGAACGAGGTCACCTCGCAGTTCCCCTCGGTCCTCGGCTTCACGTCGTTCTCCATCTCCAGCCCCGAGGCGCTGAAGAAGTACGACGCGGACAACGTCGTGGCCGCCGGTGACGCGTTCACCTACCCGGCTTACGCGACCGAGCACCCGACCGGCACGGGCCCGTTCAAGTTCGGCAAGTACGACAAGGCCAACAACACCGTGGAGCTCGTGAAGAACGACGCCTACCACGGCACCAAGGCCAAGCTGGACAAGATCGTCTTCAAGATCATCCCGGACGAGACCGCCCGCAAGCAGGCGCTCAAGGCCGGCGACATCGACGGTTACGACCTGCCGAACGCGGCTGACTGGGCCGGTCTGAAGACCGACGGCTTCAACGTCGCGATCCGCCCGGCGTTCAACGTGTTCTACCTGGGCATCAACCAGAAGAACAACCCGAAGCTCGCCGACCTCAAGGTCCGTCAGGCCCTGATGTACGCGATCAACCGCGAGCAGCTGGTCAAGTCGCAGCTGCCCGAGGGCGCGAAGGTCGCGACGCAGTTCATGCCGGACACCGTCAACGGCTACAACAAGGACCTCAAGGCCGTCGGCTACGACGCCGCCAAGGCCAAGTCCCTGCTGGCCGAGGCCGGTGCCTCCGACCTGACGCTGAAGTTCTACTGGCCGTCCGAGGTCACGCGTCCGTACATGCCGTCCCCGAAGGACCTGTTCGGCGCGATCTCCGGTGACCTGCAGGCCGCCGGCATCAAGATCGACGTGGTCACCAAGCCGTGGAACGGCGGCTACCTGACCGACGTCGACAACGGCCTCCCGGACCTGTTCCTCCTGGGCTGGACCGGCGACAACGGCACCGCGCACAACTGGGTCGGCACGTTCTTCGGCCGCACCGACAACCGCTTCAACACCGGTGTGTCGGCGTGGGGTAACTCGCTCAAGGACGCCCTGGCGAAGGCCAACTCCGAGCCCGACGAGGGCAAGCGCACCAAGCTGTACGAAGAGATCAACAAGAAGATCATGGACGAGTACCTGCCCGCGATCCCGATCTCGCACTCCCCGCCCGCTCTGGTGTTGAAGTCGGACATCAAGGGTGTCGTCCCGAGCCCGTTGACCGACGAGAAGTTCGGCTCGGCCTCCAAGGGCTGAGCTGACTAGCTCCCACCACAAGAGAACAACGGGGTAGCTCAAGTGCTCCGCTACACCATTCGACGGCTGATTCAGCTGGTCGGCGTGGTGCTGGTGCTCTCGATGTTGCTCTTCGCGTGGTTGCGACTCCTCCCAGGTGGGCCGGTTTCGGCCCTCCTGGGAGAACGCGCTACGCCGGAGTCGCGCGAAGCCCTCACCAAGCAACTCGGCCTCGATCAGCCGATTTTCGTTCAGTACTTCAAGTTCCTCGGTCGCGCCGCGACCGGTGACTTCGGCGTCTCCACCGGTGTTCAGCCCGGTGACTCGGCGCTCGACATCTTCATCCAGCGGTTCCCCGCAACGATCGAGCTCAGCTTCTTCGCGATCGTGATCGCGATCGCGGTCGGCGTCCCGCTCGGATATCTCGCCGCGAAGCGTCGCGGCGGCTGGTTCGACAACCTCAGCGTCATCGGCTCGCTCATCGGTGTGGCAGTGCCGGTGTTCTTCCTGGCATACCTGCTCAAGGACGTGGCGTCGTCCGGTCTCGGCCTGCCCTCGCAGGGCCGGCAGGACGCGATCGACGCCACCCGCGTCACCGGGTTCTTCACCCTCGACGGCCTCATCACCGGCGAGATCGACGCGACGTTGAACGCACTGGAACACCTGATCCTGCCCGCGATCGCGCTCGCCACGATCCCGTTCGCGGTGATCTTCCGGATCACCCGCGCGGCCGTGCTCGACGTGCTCGACGAGGACTTCGTGCGCACCGCCGAGTCCAAGGGCCTCACCGCACCGGTGATCCGCCGCCGGCACGTGCTGCGCAACGCCATGCTGCCGGTCGTCACGACGATCGGCCTGCAGACCGGTGCGCTGCTCTCCGGCGCCGTGCTCACCGAGAAGGTGTTCTCGTTCGCCGGTGTCGGGCAGGCGCTCGCCATCGGGTTCGAACGGCGTGACTACCCGGTGCTGCTGTTGTTGATCATCATGGCCACGATCGTCTACGTCGTGGTCAACCTGTTGGTCGACCTCTCGTACGCGCTCATCGACCCGCGCATCAGGACGAGGTGAGCGCAGTGGCACTCGGAGTGACCAAGAAGGAAAAGATCGACGGTCTCGCGGAGTCCGCGGGCGTCTCGCTCGCCGCGAGCGCGTGGAAGCGGCTGCGCCGCAGCCCGGTGTTCCTCATCGGTGCGGTGATCATCGGCATCTTCATCGCGCTCTCGCTGCTCTCGCCGTGGCTCGCCCCGCACAACCCGTCAGAAGCGATGCTGATCGACCAGGTCGTGAAGGCGCGCAACGAGATCCCGCTGCCGCAGCCGGGCCACCCGCTCGGTGGCGACCTGCAGGGCCGCGACTTCCTGTCGCGTCTGCTGGTCGGCTCGCAGCAGACGTTGATCGTCGGTGTCGGCGCGACGCTGATCGGCCTGACCGGCGGCCTGATCCTGGGCACGCTGGCCGGCGCGATCGGCGGCTGGGTCGACTCGGTCGTCATGCGCATCGTCGACGTCATGCTGTCGCTGCCGTCGCTGCTGCTCGCGTTCTCGATCGCGGCGATGTTCGCCAAGCCCAGCCAGTTCACCGTGATCCTCGCGGTCTCGATCGTGCAGATCCCGGTGTTCGCGCGGTTGCTCAGAGGCTCGATGCTCGCGCAACGGCACAGCGATCACGTGCTGGCGGCGACGGCGCTCGGCGTCAAGAAGGGCGCGATCGTGTTCCGGCACATGCTGCCGAACTCGCTCAGCCCGGTGATCGTGCAGTCCACGCTCGTGCTGGCGACGGCGATCATCGAGGCGGCGGCGCTGTCGTTCCTCGGCCTCGGCAACCCGGACGACCGGATCCCGGAATGGGGTCAGATGCTCGGCGACGTGCAGAACGTCTTCGACACGCATCCGCACCTCGCCGCGTGGCCCGCGGTCTGCATCATCATCGTCGCGCTCGGCTTCACGCTCATGGGCGAGACGCTGCGCGAAGCCCTCGACCCGAAGAACAGGCGGTGAGTCGTCGTGGCACTGCTCGAAGTACGTGACCTCACCGTCGTGTTCCAGCGCAGGGGCGAGGAGCCGTTCCGCGCGGTCGACGGCGTCAGCTTCGACGTCGAGCCCGGCCAGACGGTCGGGCTCGTCGGCGAGTCGGGCTGCGGCAAGTCCGTGACATCGTTGGCGATCATGGGGCTGCTGCCCAAGCGCGGCGCCAAGGTCACCGGCACCGTGACCTACGACGGCACGGACCTGCTCAAGCTGTCCGACCGGGAGATGCGCGACCGGCGCGGCCGCGACCTCGGCATGGTCTTCCAGGACCCGCTGTCCTCGCTCAACCCCGTGATCCCGATCGGCCTGCAGGTCACCGAGGTGCTCGAACGGCACCGCGGCCTGGCCCGCAAGGAGGCCATGATCGAGGCGAAGAACCTCCTCGACAAGGTCGGCATCCCGGATCCGAACCGGCGGCTCAAGGAATACCCGCACCAGCTCTCCGGCGGTATGCGGCAGCGCGCTCTGATCGCGATCGCGTTGGCGTGCCGGCCGAAGCTGCTGATCGCGGACGAGCCGACGACGGCGCTGGACGTGACCATCCAGGCCCAGATCCTCTCGGTGATGAAGGAACTGGTGCAGGACCTCGGCACGGCGCTCGTGATGATCACCCACGACCTGGGCGTCGTCGCCGGCCTGTGCGACGAGGTGAACGTGCTGTACGGCGGCAAGGTGGTCGAGAAGGCCAACCGGCACCCGCTCTTCGCGGAGCCGCGCCACCCGTACACGCACGGTCTGCTGGCCTCGATCCCGCGCCTCGACGCGGCGCCCGGCGAGAAGCTGACGCCGATCAAGGGTTCCGTCGCGGACAACATCCCGTGGACGAGCGCCTGCGCGTTCGCACCCAGGTGCCCGAACGCACTGGACATCTGCCGTTCCGAGACGCCCGCCGAAGAAGATCAGCTGGGCCGTCTGCTCCGCTGCCACAACCCGGTGGTCCCGGGTACTCCCGCCGCCGAGGAGGTGCCGGTGTGAGCGAGACCCTGGTGTCCGTTCAGGACATGAAGGTGCACTTCCCGATCAAGCGGGGTGTGCTGCTGGACCGGACCGTCGGCTACGTCTACGCGGTCGACGGCGTCGACCTCGAGATCAAGCGCGGCGAGACGTACGGCCTGGTCGGCGAGTCGGGGTGCGGCAAATCCACCCTCGGGCGGGCGATGCTGCGGCTCAACGAGCCGACCGCGGGCAAGATGATCTTCGACGGTCAGGACTTCTCCACCCTGAAGGGCGAGGAGCTGCGCAAGATGCGGCGCCGGATCCAGATGGTGTTCCAGGACCCGCTGTCGTCGCTCGACCCGCGCCAGTCCGTGGAGTCGATCCTGGTCGAGGGCCTGCGGGCGCACGATCTGGACAAGGGCAAGGAGTCGACCAACAAGCGACTTCGCGACCTGCTCACGGCCGTCGGTCTGCCGAGCACGGCGCTGCGCAAGTACCCGCACGAGTTCTCGGGCGGTCAGCGGCAGCGCATCGGCATCGCGCGGGCGCTGGCCCTGGAGCCGGACCTGATCGTCGCCGACGAGCCGGTGTCCGCGCTGGACGTGTCGGTGCAGGCGCAGGTCGTGAACCTCATGGAGGAGCTCCAGGAGCAGTTCGGCCTGACCTACCTGGTGATCGCGCACGACCTCGCCGTCGTGAAGCACATCTCCGACCGGGTCGGCGTGATGTACCTCGGAGGTCTGGTCGAGGAGGCCACCGCCGTGGACCTCTACGCCGAGCCGCTGCACCCGTACACGCGGGCGCTGCTGTCGGCGATCCCGGTGCCCGATCCCGTGGTCGAGGACCGGCGCGAACGGATCCTGCTCGCGGGTGACCTCCCGTCGCCTGCGAACCCGCCGTCCGGCTGCCGGTTCCACACCCGGTGCCCGTGGCGGCAGGCGACCAAGTGCGACACCGAGCGGCCCGTGCTGCGGGAGCTCAAGCCGGGTCACAAGGTCGCGTGCCACTACGCGGAGCAGATCCGGTCCGGCGAGATCCAGCCGCACGAGGTGAAGCCGATCCTGATCGAGGAGGACGGCGGCATGTCGCCCGACGTCCCGCTCGTGGGCCCGGCCTCGGTGACCGAGGCGCTGAACCCCTGAGTTGTCGTCGTACGTCCGGGGCCACCTCGTTTCGAGGTGGCCCCGTTCGTTTCTCCAGGCTTCTCTGTTGCCCTGGATCAATGGACAGTCGTGGCTCGATCTTGTTGAGGGCTGCCGAGATCGCCTCGATCGACGGCCTGGAGGGCGTCACGATCGGGCGGCTCGCGGTCGAGCTCGGCATGAGCAAGAGCGGCGTCTTCTCGCACTTCGGCGCCAAGGAAGAACTGCAGATCGCCACCGTGCACGCCGCCGCGGAGATCTTCGCGCGCGAGGTCGTCATCGCCGGCGGACCACTGCTCGACCTGTGCGGCAGGTGGCTCGACTACTCGAAGCGCCGCGTGTTCCCCGGCGGCTGCTTCTTCGTGGTGACCCGCTCGGAGTTCGCCGCCCGCCCAGGCCGCGTGCGCGACGCGTTGATGCTCTTCAACCTGCGCTGGATCTCACTGCTGGAACGACTGACCGGCAACGCCGACATGGCGTTCGAAGTGGACGCCCTGCTGGCCGCAGCGGACCGGTTCGCCGTGCTCTACGACGACGCCTCGGCGTACGAGAGAGTGCGCTCGTCCTTGCGCGCACGGATCACCATGCCCACGGGGATGGAGATGAGCGTGGCCACAGCGAACGACAGCAGCATCGCCAACCACGCCTCGTCGACGATCTGGCCGCCGATGAACCCGACGGTGGCGGGGTAGAGGCTCCACAGGGCCGACCCGACCGCTGCCACGGGGATGAAACGCCGCAGCGGCCACTTGAGCGCCCCCGCCAGCAACGCGCCCACGATGCCCCCGGCCGGCAGGAACCGGGCGGCGATGAGGATCGTCTCGCCCTTGGTCCCGAGCTGGTCGGCCGTCCACACGACCATCGCCCGCGCCTTGGCGTTCTTGTTGACCCGGTCGAGGGCCCGCATGCCCATCCGGCGTCCCATAGTAAAGTTGATCATGTCGCTGGCGAGGCAACCCGCAGCGGCGACGAGCACCACGAGGTACAGCGGAACCTCACCGGAAGCGGCCAGAACACCGGCGCCGATGAGCACTGCCTCCGTCGGTGCCAAGGGCACGACGGCGACCAGGAACAGCACGACGAGGCTGGCGGCTGTGGTGCTCATGATCCGTGAACGTACGTGACCCAGGTGAACAATCCCGACCTGGGTGTTTCTTCAGCGCACCTACAGGATCGAAGTCGATCTCAGGCACGACAAGCGGCGGCGGTGGTTCGTCTGGTTCGCGAGCTTTCCGTGGTAGTCCGAACGGCCCTGCGATTGCACTTAGGTGCATGACTCGCCGTCACTTGCCGAGATTTCCCGGTCCGAGTTCCGGTCCCCAGTAGGGCTCGTCGCGATGGCTGGTCCGACCTGTTCGTTGTCCGATCTTGCCATCGGGATCGGCTCCCGCTGCCGGGCGCACCGCTGCATCACACGGCCGGATCCAGGGCGTATGCCTCGCGATGGCTCTTCGCAACGTTCTGTGGCGGTTCAACCAGTCAGTGGATGACACGTGATGACCGCTCGGTTCTGCCGGTAGACCTCCGATCTGTCATCGATTCATCCGGCACTTCTGTCGTTGACCTGTGTCCTGGGCCACAACTAGCCTCCCGAATCAATAGGAAAGCTTCTTTACCAATCCTTCGAGCCGCTGCCCTTGCCCAGGAGGACGAAGTGATCAGAAAACGCACCCGAGCGGGTGTCGCGTTGGCCCTGTTCGCGCTGGTAGTACCCCAGATCGCGGCATCGGGCACGGCCAACGCGGCTGACTCCCTGCTGTCCGCCAACAAGCCCACCACCACATCGTCCGTGGAGGCCGAGACCTTCGGCAGCGCCAACGCCGTCGACGGAGATCCGACCACTCGATGGGCGAGTCTCGAAGGCGTCGACCCGCAGTGGATCGCGGTCGACCTCGGCAGCACCGCCACGATCTCCAAGGTCAAGCTGAACTGGGAGGTCGCGTACGCCTCCGAGTACAAGATCCAGACGTCGAGCGACGGGTCGTCGTGGAGCACCAAGAAGACCCTCACCGGTCAGAACGGTGGCATCGACGAAACCAGCCTGACCGCATCCGGCCGGTACGTGCGGATCTACGGCACCAAGCGCGGCACGTCCTACGGCTACTCGCTCTTCGAGCTGGAGGTCTGGGGCAGCGGGAGCGGCGTCGACCCGACGCCGCCCAGCGCGCCGTCCAACCTCGCCAGCACGGGCACCACGTCGAGCTCGGTGAGTCTGCAGTGGACGGCCGCGACCGACAACGTCGGCGTGACCGGCTACGACGTCCTGCGCAACGGCAGTGTCGTCGGAACCCCGACCGGCACCACGTTCACGGACACCGGTCTGGCGTCGGGCACGCAGTTCACCTACACCGTTCGCGCACGTGACGCGGCCGGCAACCTCGGGCCCGCGAGCAACGCGGTGCAGGTCACGACGCTGCCCGCCGGGCCCGGTGACACCATCACGATCGTCGTCTCCGGCGACATCGCGTCGTTGACGAACACCGAGCACTACGAGACCGCGAAGCTGATCGACCAGATCAAGCCGAACTACATCGCAACGGTCGGCGACAACCAGTACGACAGCGGCACGCTCACGGAGTTCCGCAACCACTACGACAAGTCGTGGGGCAAGTACAAGAGCATCACCAAGCCCGCGACCGGCAACCACGAGTGGTACGACAACCTCAACGGCTACAAGTCCTACTTCGGCGCCATCGCCTACCCGCAGGGCAAGCCGTACTACAGCTGGAACGTGGGCGAGTTCCACATGGTCTCGGTCGACTCCTGGCCGCTGGACGAACACGGGTCGGACTCGGAGCAGCTCGCCTGGATCAAGTCGGACCTGACCGCGAACACCAAGCCGTGTGTCATCGGCTACTGGCACCACCCGCGGTTCACCTCCGGCAAGTACGGCGACAACTCGGTGATGGCTCCGTACTGGAACGCGTTCGCGGACGCCAAGGCGGACCTGCTGCTCGGCGGCCACAACCACCACTACGAGCGACTCGCTCCGTTGAACAAGAGCGGTGCGATCGACCAGGCCAACGGCATGCGGTCGGCGGTCGTCGGCATCGGCGGTGACTACCTCTACAAGGAACGCACCCCGCGGGTCGGCGTGGAGAAGTACTTCTCCGACAGCCACGGCGTCATGAAGCTCACCCTGTCCGGCCGCTCCTACTCGTGGGAGGTCATCGACACCGCCGGACGGGTGCGCGACCAGGCCGGTCCTTACAACTGTCGTTGATCCTTTCTGGCTGTTGATCGTTCTTGGCTGTTGATCGGATCTGGCCGTTGATCGGAGGCCGTCGTGTACATCGCAACCGCTCGACAAGCTCCCGCCGCGGGTGGCACCGGCAGGATCGCGGCGAACGTGCTCGCCCTGGGCGCGGTTTCCCTGCTCACCGACGTCTCGTCGGAGATGGTCACCGCGATCCTGCCGCTCTACCTCGTGCTGGGGCTGGGGTTCTCCCCGCTGCAGTTCGGTGTGCTCGACGGCATCTACACCGGTGTGACGGCACTGGTTCGCGTTGTCGGCGGTCATGCGGCGGACCGCTGGCAACGGCGCAAGTTCGTGGCCGGGCTCGGGTACGGGATCTCGGCGCTGGGCAAGCTCGGCCTGCTCGCCGCCGGGACCTCGGCCACCGCGATGGGACTCGTGCTGGCCGGGGACCGGACCGGCAAGGGCTTGCGCACCGCGCCGAGGGACGCGCTGATCACGTTGAGCAGTGAGCCCTCGGCGCTCGGACGGGCCTTCGGTGTTCACCGTGCCATGGACACCGTTGGCGCGTTCCTCGGCCCGCTGGTCGCGTTCTGTCTCTTGTGGACGCTGCCGGCGCGGTACGACGTGGTGTTCGTGGTGAGCTTCTGCTTCGCCGCACTTGGTTTTCTCGTTCTGGTGCTCTTCGTGCGTGATCACCGCGATGTGCTGCCACGCGTCGCGGTGTCGCTGCGGAGTGCGTTCGGTTTGCTGCGGTCCAGGCCGTTCCGGCGGGTCTGCCTGGTCGCGTGTGGACTCGGGTTTCTGACGCTGGGCGACGGGTTCATCTACCTGTTGCTGCAGAAGAAACTCGACGTCGACGTCGCTTACATCGCGTTGCTGCCCCTCGGCACGGCCGGCGTGTACCTGCTCGCCGCCGTGCCGATGGGTGCCCTGGCCGACCGGGTCGGCCGCTGGCGGATGTTCCTCGTCGGCCATCTCGCGTTGCTCGGGGCGTACCTGCTGTTCGCCGGCACATCGGGAATCGCCCTGCTGGCCGGCGTTCTGGTGCTGCACGGGCTGTTCTACGCGTGCACGGACGGCGTGCTGATGGCCGTCGCCGGTCCGCTGGTCCCGGACGAGCTGCGCACGTCCGGTCTGGCCCTGCTCCAGACCGGCCAGGTGCTCGCCCGCGCGAGTTCCTCGGTCCTGTTCGGAGCTTTGTGGACGTGGTTCGCTTGGTGAGGATCTTGATCGTCGTCGCCGCCGTGATCGCGTTGGGCGTGGGCGCCACCGCCTACGCCCTGCGTGCGCCGGACGAGGTCTCCGTCGCGGTGGAGCCCGGCCCGGTCGAACTGACTCCCGGCCGGCTGCTGTTCGTGGACGACTCGAGCGGCCGGGTGGCATCGGTGTCGTTGTCCGATCCCGGCGGTCCGCGCCGGGTGAGTGCGTTGTCCTGCAAGCGGTTCTTCACCGCGGCGAAGCAGGGACTGTGTCTCGCGGACCGCTCCGGCCCGTTCCCGGGAGCTGTCTCGGTCTTCGTCGACCAGTCGCTGACCGAGACGCACCGCATCGACGTCGCCGGTGTGCCGAACCGCGCGAAACTGTCGGCGGACGGGCGGATGGCGTCCTGGACGACCTTCGTCACCGGTGACTCGTACGCGCAGACCGGCGCGTTCTCCACCCGCACGGCCATCTACGACCGGCAGACCCAGGAGTACCGGAGCAATCTGGAGGGCACGCGGATCGCCGGCATGAAGAGGACCGAGGACATGAACTTCTGGGGTGTGACGTTCACCGGGGACAACCGCTCCTTCTACGCGACGATGTCCACTGCGGGCAAGACCTACCTGATCAACGGCGACCCGGCCGACAGCTCCGCGAAACCGTTGCGGGAGAACGTCGAATGCCCGTCGCTGTCCCCGGACGGCAAGCGCGTGGCGTTCAAGAAGCGCGTGCCCGGCGACGGCGCCCGGCCGTGGCGCGAGCACGTACTGGACCTGACCACGATGGTGGAGACACCGCTGGCCGAGACCCGTGGGATCGACGACCAGGTCGTGTGGCTCGACAACGACACCATCGCCTACGGCCTGCCGGGAGAGGGCATCTGGGCCGTGCCAGCGAACGGGGAGGGCGCGCCGCGGCAGCTGGTGCCGCACGCGTCCTCCCCGTCCGTTGTCTCTTAGCGCTAGCGGTTCGCCCGGTTCACGGCCGAGACGATCGCGCGGAACGAGGCCGCGACCGTGCTCGAGTCGATGCCCACGCCCCACAGCACGCGGTCGCCTACTGCGCACTCGAGGTAGGCGGCCGCGCGGGCGTCGTCACCGGCGGACAGCGCGTGCTCCGCGTAGTCCATGACCCGCACGTCGTAGCCAACGGACGCGAGCGCGTCGACGAACGCGGCGATCGGGCCGTTGCCGGCGCCCGTGATCTCCTGCTGCTCGCCGTCGATCAGCAGCGTCGCGGTGATCTCCTCGTGCCCGCTGCCGTCCGACGACGCCTTGTGCTTCAGCAGGTACAGCGGAACCTTGCCGTGCAGGTACTCCTCCGCGAAGGCGTCCCACATCTCCTTCGGGTTGATCTCGCCGCCCTGCGTGTCGGTGACCTCCTGGATCACCTTCGAGAACTCGATCTGCAGGCGCCGCGGCAGGTCCAGGTGGTGCTCCTGCTTCATCAGGTACGCCACACCGCCCTTGCCGGACTGCGAGTTGACCCGGATGACGGCCTCGTAGTTGCGGCCGACGTCCTTCGGGTCGATCGGCAGGTACGGGACCTCCCACTGGAAGTCGTCGACGTGCTGCCCGGCCTCCTTGGCGTCGGCCTCCAGCGCCTCGAAACCCTTCTTGATGGCGTCCTGGTGGGAGCCTGAGAAGGCGGTGAAGACCAGGTCACCGCCGTACGGGTGGCGTTCGGCGACCGGCAGCTGGTTGCAGTACTCGACGGTGCGGCGGACCTCGTCGATGTCGCTGAAGTCGATCTGCGGGTCGATGCCCTGGCTGAACAGGTTCATCGCCAGCGTGACCAGGCAGACGTTGCCGGTGCGCTCACCGTTGCCGAACAGGCAGCCCTCGATGCGGTCCGCGCCGGCCAGGTAACCCAGCTCGGCGGCCGCGACACCGGTGCCGCGGTCGTTGTGCGGGTGCAGGCTCAGGATGATCGCCTCGCGGTTGGCGAGGTTGCGGGACATCCACTCGATCGAGTCGGCGTAGACGTTCGGGGTGGCCATCTCGACGGTGGCCGGCAGGTTGATGATCAGCGGCTTCTCGGGCGTGGGCTGGATGACCGCGGTGACGGCGTTGCAGACCTCGAGGGCATAGGTCAGTTCGGTGCCCGTGTAGGACTCCGGGCTGTACTCGTAGCGGAAGTCCGTTTCCGGGTAGTCCTGCTCCTGGGCCTTGGCGAACTTCGCGGCGTCCACGGCGATCTTCTTGATGCCCTCGCGGTCGGAGCGGAAGACCACGCGGCGCTGCAGGATCGACGTCGAGTTGTAGAAGTGGACGATGGCCTTGTTGGCGCCGCGCAGGGACTCGAAGGTCCTGGCGATCAGCTCTTCACGGCACTGGGTCAGGACCTGGATCGTGACGTCGTCCGGGATGGCGCCGTCCTCGATGATCTCCCTGACGAAGTCGAAGTCGGTCTGGCTGGCGGCCGGGAAGCCGACCTCGATCTCCTTGAAGCCCATGCGGACCAGCAGGTCGAACATCTTGCGCTTGCGGGCCGGGGACATGGGGTCGATCAGGGCCTGGTTGCCGTCTCGCAGGTCTACCGCGCACCACTGCGGCGCGGTGTCAGCCCGTTTGGTCGGCCAGGTGCGGTCCGGGACGTCGATTACCTCTACTACCTCGTGGAACGGGCGGTAGCGGTGGAACGGCATGCTGCTGCCGAGTTGGTGGTTCCACTGCGGCTGGGAGTCCGGGGCCGGGCGCGCGGGCTGGCGGATTCGGCTGTTGCCGGAGGTGTAGGCGTCTGGGGAAGTCATGGATTTTGCTCCGGTGCGGGTCGTTTGGTGGGAACGACCGGCGGCAACGCTGAGTCCCGCGACGGGGGGCCGGTCTGATCAGACCCCGTCACGGCAGCGAAGCAGGAGGGAACGCCACACGGGGGACAGAGTAGCCACAGGTTGGGTGGGGATGGAACTTAGGGACCGGATCGTGGGACAAGCTGGGGGTGGGCCGCGTGGCGATTCCGCGGCCTTTGAGGGTGGTGCGGTCCAGGCGGGTCGCTGTTTCAAGCGTTAGGACGCCTCGGCTGCGCCATCGGGTCGCCTCGCCTGCGGCATTGGCGTGATTTCGGGGCTGCAGTGCATGTCATGGTGCATACACAAGTTTTGCGGCGCGTGAATCCGGGAATCGTTCATGTATGTCCAGATTACGTACGACCAGTGGCCGCGGCACGGCTTCACGCGTGATCAGCGGCATCGGTGCGCTTTTCGCCCTGATCGAGATCCTCTACATCCTGATGATCGTGCTCGGTGCGAACCAGACGAACGCGTTCTTCAAGTTCGTCCAGTCCCTCGCGGAGCCCCTTGCCCTGTTCTTCCCCGGGCTCTTCGGAACCGGTAACTACAACCTCGACGTGTTCCTCAACTACGGTCTCGCTGCCGTGTTCTGGCTGGTCGTGACCGGGCTGCTCGCGCGTGCGGTGTCACGCTACTGAGTAGTAGATTCCCGGCTCATGCGTACGCGGGTGGTCGGGATCGCCGCAGGAGTTGTCAGCTGGGTCGGCCTCGCGCTGGCGGTCGTGCTCGTCGTTCACGTCGTGCTCACCGTCGGCGGGGCCAACCCTGAGAACCCCATTACGAGTTTTGTGAAGGCGGTTGCGGAGCCTGTTGCGCTCGCCTTCAAGGATCTGTTCGAACCCGGAGACGCCAAGCTCCGGGTCATCGTCAACTTTGGGCTGGCCGCGTTGTTCTGGCTGGCCGTTCGAGCGATCGTCCTTCGGCTTGTGAGGCGACTGAACTAGGTTCGTGTGCATGGCGCGCGACGACTTCTGCAACAGCTGTGGCACTCGGTACGCGGACACGTCCGGGTACCCGCGCAAGTGCGGCAGTTGCGGGCACATGGTGTGGGCGAACCCGTCGCCGGTTGTCGTGTTGCTGGTGCCGGTCAAGGACGGGGCGCGGACCGGGTTGTTGACCGTGCGCCGGGCCATTCCGCCGGTGGGGGAGTTGGCGTTCGTCAGCGGGTTCATGGAGTCCGGCGAGTCGTGGCAGCAGAGTGCGGCGCGTGAGCTCGAAGAAGAAGCGAACGTGCTTGTCGACCCCGATGCGTTGCAGCCGTTGCACTTCGTGTCGACGCCGGACGGGGGAACGGTGTTGATGTTCGCCACGGCGCCGGTGATCGACATCGAGGACTTGCCGCCGTTCGTGCCGAACGACGAGGCGTCTGAGCGCAAGGTCATCTTTGAGCGGGAGCCGTTGGCGTTTCCGCTGCACAGTGATGTCGCGCGGAAGTACTTCTCATGCGAAGGGTGACTCGCCCCAGGTGCCGGTGAAGACGGTTTCGGACAGCGGGTGGCGGCGGCGTTCGCGCTGTTCGCGGGCTTGAAGGTCTTCGGGGAGGTCTTCCAGCCGGCCCTGGTGTCCCAGAGCCATGACGACCAACGGGCGTACGTCGTCGGGCATGGAGAAGGCGGAGTGGGCGGCTGTTTTGTCGAAGCCGCCCATCATGTGTGCGATCAGGCCCATGTCCACGGCTTGCAGGGCGATGTTCTCCATGGCCAGGCCCAGGCCGAACTCGATGTTGGGCAGGTCGCCGCGATCGTCGCCGGTGATCACGCAGCCGATGAGCAGTGCGGAGGCGCGGAAGGCCCAGGTCTTGTTGCCTGGGCGGAGGGTTTCGAAGATCGCGTCGAACGTCGGGGTGCCGCGTTTGCCGAGGACGAAGCGGGCCGGCTGGCTGTTGCCGTGGGACGGGGCCCAGCGGGCGGCTTCCAGCAGGGTGCGGAGGTCGTCGTCGGAAAGCGTTGCCTCGGTGTCGAAGGCGCGCGGGCTCCAGCGTTTCGAGATCAGCTCGTTCATCAGATCGCATACTGCCAAACGGCCAGGGCGTTGGCGCCGAACCAGGCGCTGAACAGCGTTGCCAGGCCCAGGACGGTCAGGACCGTGGAGGTCTTGCGGCGCGCCAGGACCAGGGCCAGCGGGAGCAGCAGGGTGAACGCGGGCAGGAGCAGGCGGGCTTTGGAGTTCATCAGGCCGTTCGAGCCGATGTCCATGACCAGCACGCCGATGCCGTAGGCGATCAGCGGCCATTCCATGCGTCGCTGGAAGGCGTAGACGACCAGGACGATCGCCAGGATCAGCAGCCAGACCGTGCCGGTTTCGAGTTCGGAGCGGGGGTTGCCGAGGTGTTCGAAGGCGAACTTCATGGTGGCGCCGCCGCCGTCGAACCTCGAGCCCCAGCCGCGTTGCTGCACGCCGAACCAGCCGGTCAGGTCGCCGGTGCGGATCGCCACCCAGCCGAGGTAGCCGAGCAGGCCCAGCGGTGCGATGAGGCCGCCGAGCCACGCTCGCCAGTCGCGTTTGTCGGCGATCACCGCTACCAGCGCCGCGAGGCCGACCGCTGCGATCAGGGCTGCCGCAGTCGGGCGGACCAGGCCTGCCGCCGCGCAGCACACGCCAGCGAGGATCCAGCGCTTCTTCACCACGCCTACCAGCGCCCACGCTGCGAACGCGCAGAACGTGGCCTCGGAGTAGGTCATGGACAGCACGACGGCCATCGGGGACGCGGCGAACAGCGTCACGAAGATCAGACCGGCCTTGGACGAACCGCCGCGGACCGCGCGGCCGAGCACGAACAGGCCGTAGGTGCAGAACAGGCCGCTGATCAGGCTCACCGCGAAGGCCGCGCCCACCGCGTCCACGCCCGGCAGACCGTCGATCCACCTGATCAGGGCGGGGTAGCCGGGGAAGAACGCCAGCGGCGTCTCGGCCGAGCGTTTGCCGGCCGCGTCGGTGAGGCGCAGCGGCACGTCGTTGTAGCCCCCGGAGGCGATTCCGAGGAACCACTCGCCGTCCCACGACTTGAGGTTGTCGGTGGCGGTGTCGGCCCTGCCGTTGATCTTGTTCTGGTACTCGACGACGAGCTGCAGCACGAAGAGACCTACCTGGCGAACGAACAGGTAGATCAGTGCGGGCGCCGTCCAGAGCGCAACTGGATGTCTGAGCGCCTCGGCCAACCGTGAGGGCGCATTGCTCTCATGCACGGCTGCTGGGGCCTCCACGACATCGGCGGTCGACGACACCCGGACAGAGTAGTCACGCGCATCACGGCTCCAGAGTCTCACCAGGTGGTCCGGGTAGGCTGCCTTCGACGTGGGGTTTTAGTCGCGCGAAGGAGGTCAGGTCGGTGGCGCTCGTCGTCCAGAAGTACGGCGGTTCATCGGTTGGAAGCGCCGAGCGGATCAAACGCGTGGCCGAGCGCATCGTCGCGACCAAGAAGGCGGGGAACGACGTCGTTGTCGTCGTGTCCGCCATGGGTGACACGACTGATGAACTGCTCGATCTCGCCCGCCAGGTCTCGCCGGTGCCGCCCGCGCGTGAGCTCGACATGCTTCTCACCTCGGGTGAGCGCATCTCGATGTCACTGCTCGCGATGGCGATCAACTCGCTCGGTGCCGAGGCGCGCTCCTACACGGGCTCGCAGGCCGGCGTGATCACGACTTCGGTGCACGGCAAAGCGCGGATCATCGACGTGACGCCGAGCCGGATCCAGGACGCGACTTCCGAGGGGGCCATCGCGATCGTCGCGGGCTTCCAGGGCGTCTCCCAGGACTCGAAGGAGATCACGACGCTCGGCCGTGGCGGCAGCGACACCACCGCGGTGGCGCTCGCGGCCGCGACCAAAGCCGACGTGTGCGAGATCTACACCGACGTGGACGGCGTCTACACCGCCGACCCGCGCATCGTGCCGAACGCGAAGAAGCTCGACACGATCACCTACGAGGAAATGCTCGAGATGGCCGCGTGTGGCGCCAAGGTGCTGATGCTCCGCTGTGTGGAGTACGCCCGCCGCTACAACGTGCCCGTGCATGTCCGCTCTTCGTTCAGCAACAAGACCGGAACCATCGTGTCCGGTTCAGTGGAGGACCTTCACGTGGAACAGGCGATGATCACCGGCGTCGCGCACGACCGGTCCGAGGCCAAGATCACTGTCACCGCCGTGCCGGACCACCCGGGCATCGCGGCCAAGATCTTCCGGGTGGTGGCGCAGGCGGAGCTCGACATCGACATGGTCGTGCAGAACGTCTCGCAGGCCGCGTCCGGCCGCACCGACATCACGTTCACGCTGGCCAAGGTCGACGGCCCGCGCGCGGTCGCGGCACTGGAGAAGTCGCGCGGCGAGATCGGCTTCGACCAGGTCCTGTACGACGAGCACGTCGGCAAGGTGTCGCTGATCGGCGCGGGCATGCGTTCGCACCCCGGCGTCACGGCGACGTTCTGCGAGGCGCTGGCCACGGCCGGCGTCAACATCGACATCATCTCCACCTCGGAGATCCGCATCTCGGTCATCTGCCGCGACACCCAGCTCGACGACGCCGTCCGTGCCCTGCACGACGCGTTCGACCTGGGCACCGACGAAGAGGCCGTCGTTTACGCAGGGACTGGACGATGACTGCCCCCGTGCTCGCGCTGGTAGGCGCGACCGGTGCCGTCGGCACCGTCATGATCGACATCATCAACACCCGGTCCACCGTGCCGTGGGGCGAGATCAGGCTGATCGCGTCCCCGCGCTCGGCGGGCAAGAAGATCAACGTGCGCGGCCAGGACGTCACGGTCATCGCGCTCTCGCCCGAGGCGTTCGACGGCGTGGACATCGCGATGTTCGACGTACCGGACGAGGTCTCCGCCGAGTGGGCCCCGATCGCCGCCGAGCGCGGCTCGGTCGCGATCGACAACTCCGGCGCGTTCCGGATGGACGCGGACGTGCCGCTGGTCGTGCCGGAGGTCAACGCCGACCAGATCAACAACCGTCCGCGCGGCATCATCGCGAACCCGAACTGCACGACGCTGTCGATGATGGCGTCGCTCGGTGCCCTGCACCGCGAGTTCGAGCTCAAGGAACTGGTCGTCGCCTCCTACCAGGCCGCGTCCGGCGGTGGCCAGGCGGCGATCGACCGCCTGTACGCCGAGATCAGCGCGCTGGCCGGCAAGGAGGTCGGTGTCGTCGCGGGCGACGTCCGCGCGACGCTGGAGGCAGCCGGCCTGCCCATCTCCGACTCGCCGTTCCCGGCCCCGCTGGCGCTGAACGTGGTGCCGTGGGCGGGTTCGCTGAAGGACGACGGCTGGACGTCCGAGGAGCTGAAGGTCCGCAACGAGGCCCGCAAGATCCTCGGCATCCCGGACCTGAAGGTCTCGGCCACCTGCGTGCGCGTCCCGGTCGTGACCACGCACTCGCTGTCCGTCCACGCGACGTTCGCCCGCGAGGTCACCGTCGAGGCGGCGCACAAGATCTTCGAGGAGCAGCCGTCGATCGTGCTGGTCGACGACCCGGCCGCGAAGCGCTTCCCGACGCCCGCCGACATGGTGGGCGAGGACCCGACGTACGTGGGCCGCGTGCGTCAGGCGCTGGACTTCCCGAACACGTTGGACTTCTTCGTGTGCGGTGACAACCTGCGCAAGGGTGCCGCGCTGAACACCTACGAGGTCGCGGAAGAACTCGCGAAGCGCCTCTGAACGCTGTGACGTGAGGGCCCCTGTCGTGCGAACGGCAGGGGCCCTTCGCGTTCTAGGCTGACGTTCATGGAGATCGTCCTCGCGGTAGACCTCGGCACCACTGCCACCAAAGTCGTCGCAGTGGACGCGCAGGCTCGGGTGGTCGCTTCCACCGAACGCGCCTATCCCATGCGCACCAGCGGTCTCGAGGCCACACACGATCCGCAGCAGGTGCTCGACGCCGCGTTCGACGCGATCCGCGAGCTGGCCTCCGAGGATGTCCGCGCCATCGCGCTGACCGGTGCCATGCACTCGATCATGGGCCTGGACGCTGACCTGCGTCCGGTCACGGAGGCGTTGAGCTGGGCAGACAACCGCGCGGTGGAGCAGACCGAACGGTTGCGGGGCACCGACGAAGGCCGCGAACTGCACCGGGCGACCGGCGCCCCGATCCACTCGTTCACGCCGTTGATGAAGCTCGCCTGGTTCCACGAGAACGGTGTCCGCGCCGCGAAGTGGTGCGAGATCAAGGACTTCGTGCACCTGCACCTCACCGGCGAGCTGATCAACGAGCACTCGTCCGGCTCTGGCACGGGCCTGATGAACGTCCACACGCTCCAGTGGCACGAGCCGTCGCTGGAGTTCGCCGGCGTCACCGCGGACCAGCTCCCACCGCTGGTCGAGCCCACGCACTCCACGCCGTTGAAGGCCGAGATTCCCGGGCTGCGAAAGGGCATCCCGGTCATCGTCGGTGGCGGTGACGGGCCGCTCGGCAACCTCGGGGTCGGCGCGGCCACCCCCGGCGCCGGCGCGGTCTCGCTCGGCACGTCGGGTGCGCTCCGGGTGGCCCAGCAGGGGCCTGGCATCGACGACGAGGGCCGCACGTTCAGCTACGCCATCGCCGAGGGGCTGTGGGTCCGCGGCGGCGCGATCAGCAACGGCGGCGTGGTGGCGCAGTGGGCGTCCGAGACGTTCCACATTCCGGTCGGCGACCTGCTGGAACAAGCTGAGCAGGTCAACTCGGACGGACTGGTCGCGTTGCCGTACCTGCTCGGCGAACGGGCGCCGTGGTGGGATCCGACCGCGCACGCCGCGTTGCTGGGCCTGCGTCGCGAACACACGCCGCAGCAGATCACGAAAGCGCTGGTAGAGGGCGTGTGTCAGCAGCTCGCACTGGTGCTGGACGCGGTCCCGCACGTCGAGTCGCTGCGGATCACCGGTGGTGCGTTCCGCGCTCCGATCTGGGCGCAGACCCTGGCGAACACGCTCGGCATGCCGTTGCACCTCGCCGAGGACAGCGGTGGTTCGGCCGTGGGCGCGGCGCTGCTGGCGTGGCGGGCGCTGGGCGAGATCGAGTCGCTGACCGTCGACCTCGTGCGGCCGACGCGGACGATCACGCCGGACGAGGACGCGATCACGAGGTACGCGAAGGCGCGACCGTTCGTGGCGAAGGCGTACCGGGCGCTGGAGGAGCTGTACAGCGAGGGCACCGGCCCCAGAACGTGACCTCGGCGCGTTCGACGTGGAAACCGGCGAGCTCCATCGCCGGTTCGAAGACGCAGTCGACGTCCTCGACTCGGCCGCATTCGCGACACACGAGGTGGTCCAGGGCTGCCACGGCCATCACCTTAGTCCTGCGATCTTGAACACATCAAGAAAACGAAGGGTTAAACATTTTGCAGTCCGCGTGAGGATGAGGACGTGGATCTCGCCCCTTTCAAACACGTCCTCATGCTGCCCAGGGTTCGCTCTCTCGCACTGCTGATGTTCTTCGCGAGGATGCCTCCGGCGGCGACCGGCGTGATCCTCACGCTGCACGTCGCGGTCACCCTGGATCAGGGATACGGCGCGGCGGGACTGGTCGGGGCGGCGGGCACGATCGGCATGGGGCTGGGCGCTCCGCTGATGGGCAGGCTGATCGACGAACGCGGCCTGCGCGCGATGCTCACGATCAGCGTCACGGCCTCCGCGGCGTTCTGGCTCACCGCGCCGTTGATGGGCTACTGGACGTTGCTGTTCACCTCGTTCGGCGTGGGCCTGCTCGGCGTGCCGATGATGTCGATCGGACGGCAGGTCATCACCGCGCTCGTGCCGGAGAGCCAGCGCCGGGTCGCGTTGTCGGTCGACTCGATCTCCGTCGAGCTGTCGTTCATGGGCGGGCCGGCGCTCGGCGTGTTCGTCGCGACGAGGTTCTCCACGAACGCCGCGTTGCTGTTCATCGGCGCCTCGATCCTGATCACGGGCGTGCTGCTGTACTGGGCGAACCCGCCGGTGGTGCACGAGGACGAGGTCGTCGACGGGCCTCAGCCGAAGATCGTCGAGTGGATGCGTGGCCGGATCGTCGCCGTGCTGGTCGTGTGCGTCGGCGCGACCGTGTGCCTCGCGGGCATGGAGGTCTCGGCGATCGCGTCGCTCGAACACATCGGCAAGCAGAGCTGGCTGGGCGTGGTGTTCTTCGCGATGTGCGCGGCGTCGATCGTGGGCGGTTTGGTCTACGGCGGCGTGAAGAGGGTGCCCAGCGTGCTGGTGTTGCTGGTGCTCATGGCGGCCCTGGAGATTCCGGTGGGCCTGGGCGACGGCAACGTGCTGCTGCTCTGCCTGCTCCTCGTGCCGATGAACCTGATGTGCGCGCCGTTGATCGCGGCCGCGGGTGAGCACATCAGCAGGCTCGCGCCACCCACCGCCCGCGGCCTGGCGATGGGTCTGCAGGGGTCGGCGTTCACCGTCGGCGGCGCGATCGGCGCCCCGCTCGCCGGTGTCGCGGTCGACCACAGCGGCGCTCCGCTCGGGTTCGCGGTGGTCGGCGTCGTCGGACTGCTGGTCGCGGGAGTCGCCTGGCTGCTGGCCCGGCAGGGCAAACCGGTTGCCACCGGGGCGACGATGGCACCGTGAACCTCGCCCCGTTCAAACACGTCCTGGCGCTGCCCGGGGTACGGCCCCTGATGCTGCTGATGCTGTTCGCCAGGATCCCCCCGACGGCGGCGGGCGTCACGGTGACCCTGCACGTCGTCACCACGCTCGACAAGGGCTACGCGGCGGCCGGCGCCGTCGGTTTCGCGACGATGATCGGCCTCGGCTTCGGGTCCCCGCTGATGGGCAAGCTGGTCGACAGCAAGGGGCTGCGGATCACGCTGGCGCTGAGCCTGCTCGAAGGCGTCTTCTGGGTGACGGCGCCGCTGATGGACTACTACCTGCTGCTGGTGCTGGCGTTCGCAAACGGGCTGGTGGCGGTGCCGATGATGTCGATCGGCCGCCAAGCGCTCACCGCGCTCATCCCCGCGGCGCAGCGGCGGCCGGCGTTCTCGCTGGACTCGATCTCGGTCGAGCTGTCGTTCATGGTCGGGCCCGCGGCGGGCGTGCTGATCGCGACGAAGTTCTCGACCGCCACGGCGCTCATCGCGATCGGTGTGGCGATCCTGGTCGCCAGCGCGGTGCTGTTCGTGGTGAACCCGGTGCTGGTGCACGAGGACGAGGACGTCACCGGTCCTCAGCCCAAGGTGAAGGAGTGGTTGCGCGGACCGGTGATCGCGGCGTTGATCATCCCGTTCGGCGCCACGATGACGTTGTCCGGCATGGAGATCGCGTCGATCGCGTCGCTGGAACGCACGGGTCAGCAGAGCTGGCTCGGCCTGGTCTTCGTGGTGATGTGCGCGGCCTCGGCCCTCGGCGGGCTCGTCTACGGCAGCCTCAAACGGGTGCCGGGCGGGGTGGTGTTGCTGGCGGGCATGGCGTTGCTCGAGATCCCGGTCGGCCTCGGCGACGGCAGCGTGGCGTTGCTGGCCATCGCGCTCATCCCGATGAACCTGCTGTGCGCGCCGACCATCGCCGCCTCGACGGAGTTGATCAGCAAGCACGCGCCGGCCTCAGCGCGCGGGCTGGCGCTGGGACTGCAGGGTTCGGCCTTCACGTTCGGCGTCGCGGCAGGTCAGCCGCTGGCGGGGGTTGCCGTGGACCACAGCGGACCCCCGCTCGGCTTCGTCGTCGCGGGACTGGCCGGACTGGCCGTCGCCGGTCTCGGCTGGGTGTTCTCCCGCCAGAGCCGGTCCAGGCAGGATCAGGCGGTCTCCGCCACGTCCTGAGCGGAGTTGGCCAGCGCGAAGCCGGTCCGCAGCGCGCCGACGGCCTCGGACACGGCCTCGCGGAAGATCCCGCCGACGCCGAGCACGTTCGCGAAGCCGTGGAACAGTCCTTCGTGGCGCCGCAGCACGACCGGCACGCCCTCGGCGGCCAGGCGGTCGGCGAAGGCCTCGCCCTCGTCGCGCAACGGGTCGTAGCCCGCGGTCGCGATGTAGGTGGGCGGCAGCTTCGACAGGTCGTCGGCGAGCATGATCGACAACCGCGGGTCGTGGCGGTCCTGGCCACCGGCGCTGTACTGGTCGAGGAACCAGTCCATCTTCTCGTCGGTCAGGAAGAACCCGTTGCCGAAGATCTCCCGCGACCGGCGGCGCACCGACGCGTCCACACCGGGGTAGAAGAGCAGCAGGAACGCGATGTCTGTCTCGGCGCTGTGCGCGGTGACCGCGGCCAGGTTGCCACCCGCGCTGTCGCCGCCCAGCGCGATCCGGTTCGCGTCGATGCCCAGGTCCTCCGCCTTCGCCACGGCGTAGCGCAGCACCTCGGCCGCGTCCTCGACCGCCGCCGGGAACGGGTGCTCGGGGGCGAGCCGGTAGTCGGCCGCCAGCACGCGCACCCCGGCTTCCTTCGCGAGGAACCGGCACAGGTTGTCGTGGGTCTCCAGGCCACCGGTGACCCAGCCGCCACCGTGGTAGAAGATCAACAACGGCGAGCCGGTCGGGAGCAGCCGCGGCGTGTAGAGCCGACCGGCGAACTCGCCGATCGTGAGGTCGCGCGCGCCCACTCCGGTGATCTTCGGACCGGAGACGAGCTTCGAACTCAACTCCAGGTCTAGCCGGCTCTCGGACGCTGTCTTCGTGCGCCAGTCCGTCCCCGACAGATGTGCGAGCTTCAGCAGCAGCTGTGCTTCCGGGTGCAGGTACTGGCCATCCAGGTAGATCGGGTCACCGGCGATGAGTCGGCGCAACGGACCGGGGAGACCGAACGCGAAGCGCAGTGCACCGGCCAGTACGCCGGCCTGGAAGTTCGACATGTGTTGCAGGTTACTCGCGAGTACGGCTGGATCTCCAGGTATCTGGAGGTGGAAGGATCGATGTCATGACGGTGACGGTGGTGGGCATCGGGGGCTCGATCAGGTCCGACTCGCAGTCCGAGCGGGCGCTGCGGGTGGCGCTGGAGGGTGCTCGCGAACTCGGGGCGGAGACGATCCAGTACAGCGGCCCTGAGCTGGTGCTTCCCTTCTACGACCCGTCCGTGCCGGAGCGCACCGACGTCGCCCTGCGGATGGTCGAGGACCTGCGCAGGGCCGACGGCGTGATCCTCGTGTCGCCCGGCTACCACGGCACCGTGTCCGGTCTGGTCAAGAACGCCCTCGACTACATCGAGGACCTGCGCGACGACGACCGCCCGTACCTCGACGGCCGCGCGGTCGGCACCATCACCGCCGCGTACGGCTGGCAGGCCGCGGTGAACACGCTCGCGGCGGTCCGTTCGATCGTGCACGCGCTGCGCGGCTGGCCGACGCCGTTGGGTGCGGCGATCAACTCCGCGCAGGTGAAATTCGACGGCGATGGTGCCTGCTCAGACGCCGACGTGGACAGGAATCTCCGCGTCATCGGGCGCCAGGTCGCCGAGTTCGCGCTGCGTCAGGCGTCTCATCTGGACGTGAACTGAATCACGATCGGGCAGATAAGTCGTGCGCGATCCGTTCTAACCCGTGGGTAACAAAACCACTGACTCAAGGGAGAGCGGAATGGAAGCGCTGTACACGGCTGAGGCGACTGCTTACGGCGAAGGCCGCAACGGCGAGGTTCGTTCATCCGATGGTGTGATCGACGAGGTGCTGTCGGTCCCGAAGGAGATGGGCGGCCCCGGCGGCGACGCGACCAACCCCGAGCAGCTGTTCGCGGCCGGCTACGCGGCTTGCTTCAACTCCGCGCTCTCGGCCGTCGCGCGCGCCGGGAAGATTCAGGTCGCTTCTTCTGAGGTAACCGCCAAGGTGGGGATCGGCTCCAACGGCACGGGCGGCTTCCAGCTGACCGTCGCGCTCGCGGTGAACATCCCCGGACTCGACCAGGCGGTCGCGGAGAAGCTCGTCGAGCAGGCCCACCAGGTCTGCCCGTACTCCAACGCGACGCGCGGCAACATCGAGGTGGCGCTCACCGTCACCGTCTGAGGAGGCGCGTTCAACAATGGCCAAGAACCCGATCACCAGCCCGCTGTCCGACGCTGATCGCGATGCCGTCGGAACCGTGCTGCAGGCAACGCTCGTCGACCTCGTCGACCTGTCCCTGATCGGGAAGCAGGCGCACTGGAACGTGATCGGCAAGAACTTCCGCAGCGTCCACCTTCAGCTCGACGAACTGGTCGTCCTGGCGCGCAACGCCGCCGACCAGGTCGCCGAACGCGCGGCCGCCCTCGGCGTCACGCCGAACGGCACGGCGAAGACCATCGCCGCGTCGTCCGGCGTGCCCGAGATCGAGACCGGCTGGCTGAAGGAGGAACAGGTCGTCACCGCGATCACGTCCTCGCTGGGCAAGCTCATCGCCCGCATGCGCACCCGCATCGACGAGACCGACAAGCCGGACCTCGTCACCCAGGACCTGCTGATCGGCATCACGCAGGAACTGGAGCAGGCGCACTGGATGTGGCAGGCCCAGTCGGCCTAGTTCTCAGTGGGCCCGGTTCTCAGCCGGCCCAGCTCATGAGTTGACGGATGGCCCGTTCCTCGACGGAACGGGCCTCGTCGACTTTCTGGGCCAGTTCCTCGTAGTCGCCGCCCTTGGCGATCTCGGACCAGAGCTTCCCCGACTGCCGGAACTCCTGTGCGCCAGGCAGTCCCGCCTCGGTCAGGAACTCGGCGTAGAGCGGGCGAGTGGCACCCGGCGCCGTGAACTCGACCTCCAGGCAGTCGTGCAGCCGCTGCCGCACGAAGCCGGGATCGTCGGCCCACCGCTGGGCCCAGCCCTTCTTCCCCTTGTCGCGCAACTGTTCCGCGAGCTTGCGCATACCGGAGAAGCCGAAGTTCACGTCGAAGTTGTTGCCCAGCACCGGCCCCGTGAGGTGCTCACACGTCATCCGCACGGCCGCGGCCACGTCGGGCTCGCCCGTCCGTTCACCGACGCTGATCATCTCGTGCTTGCCCTGCCCCCAGCTCGCCATGAACTCGCTGAGCGACTGGGTGTTGGTGCCGTGGTTGTGCACCGTGACCGCGTCGTCGTCGACGCCGAGCACGCCGACGGGGTGCTTCTCCTTGCCCAGCAAGCAGATCACCGGCCCGTCAGCTGATCGCAGCTGCTGTTCGGCCTTGCGCGCGGACGTGGTGGACGTGACGTCGTGGGCGATGCCCGCATGCTGCAGCGCGGTAGGGATGAACGGCGCAGGGTGGTGCCGCGCGACGATGGTCATCGTGGGCGCGTGCCCCTTGTACTCGAACACGAAGTACATGAACCCGATGCCACCTGCGAGCCCGGCCAGCATCGCCTCGGACCACTCGTCGTCGAGCATCTCCCGCAACAGCCACGAATCGTGCATCTGACCGGCGGGTCGGGCGTCCTTGAGCACGTGCCTGCGCGCGGTGGTGTACGACTCGCCGGTGCGCTCCATCCGGGCGCGAACCAGGCGCTTGAACGACTTCTGCTCGGTCATGGCGTTGCCTCTCGCGGACGCGCCGGAGCCGTTCCCCACGCCTTGCTCGTGCTCGTCCGGGCTGCGTTCGTGCACACGACAGACAACGACCGACCGGCGCCGGGAGGACAGGAGTCCCCTTTGCCTCCGCGACGCCGGTCAGCGTGGGTGACCGATCAGGAGGTGAGGCGCTCGGCAGCGCCGTCACCCATCCTACTTCGGTCGCTGGCTCAGCGGGGAGTGACGACCTGTGCCTCACGCGGCGCGAAGGGCGGGTAGGCGGACCGGTCCACCTGCCAGCCGCCGTCGGCCCGGCTCATCTTGCCCACCCTGACCACGACGTCGGGATTGATCGTGCTCATGAACATCACCCCGTCGTTCTCGGTGATCTCGCCAGGCCCTCCAGGCGTGAAGAACAGGTGGCCGGTCGGCAGGTACGTGAGCTTGCCGGGGACACCGGCGTGCTGCGTGCGCACCTCGCCGTGAGCCGCCCAGGTGGCGGCGGTGATGTCGACCAGGCCAGAGACGTCCGTGACCACGCCGAGAAGCCTGTGCTGCTCCAGGACCAGGTCCCCGGCCACCGGCGTCCCGCGGTCGATGGTGGCCGTGCCGTCGGCGTACCTGACCGTGCCGACCCGCGTCGACGGCCGGTCGTGGACTCCGGTGGCCGGCCACATCTGCGCCTCGGTGGATCCCATGGTGGTGATCATGCTGTTCCACGCGCCGGTGCCGCGTGGCATGACCTGCCAGAACGTCTGGCTGGGCCTGGTCACCCTGATGCCGCCGACGGAAGACACGACATGCGCGCTGGGCACTCCCGGCGCCGAGAGCGCGAAGGCGAGGCTGCCTCCGTCCGGGAACGGCAGGTCGGCGGGGTCCGGGTTGGTGGCGACGAAACCGACGGCCGTCGCTCGTTCCACCGGGAAGTTCAGCGCTCGCACGAACAACCGGTCGCCGGACGGGGTGCCGGTCGTGACAGGACTGGACACGAACGCGACGACCGGCCGGTCGTCAGCCGTGTGTCCGAACAAGGTCACCTGCACGACGTTCGGCGACGACAACCGTTCGGCGTGCAGTGGCATCACGTCGCCGTCCGGGACTCCCGTGTCGCGCCAGACCTGCTCGGCGCGGGCCAGCAGCGCCTCGTCGCCTGCCAGCCCGCCCCGCAACGGCCACTCGTCGAAGTGCTGGTCCGGTTCGTGGGTCGCCTGGTAGATCGCGACGACCACGCTCACGACCAGCAGTCCGGTCACGGCGACAACGGCGATCGCCGCTTTCCACAGCGATCGCCGTGCTGTCCGCCAACGATCCATCTCGGCTGCCCCCAGCTGCCTCGCTACTTCGCCAGATGCCGCCGAGCGAAGTCCACCTCGGCCGCCGTCTGCCGCATCGTCTCGGCGACGACCAACGAGCCGTGGCCCGCGTCGTAGCGGTACATCTCGTAGGCGTGCCCGCGGCCCGCGAGCGCGTCGAGGTAGTTGTCGATCTGCCGGATCGGGCAGCGCGGGTCGTTCTCGCCCGCGAGGATCAGCACCGGCGCGGTGACCTGGTCGACGTACGTGAGTGGCGAGCACTCCTTGTACAGCTCCGGCAGTTCCTCCGGCGAGCCGCCGAACAGCGCGCGGTCGAACGCCCGCAGCGGTTCCATCTCGTCCTCGTACGCGGCGAAGTAGTCCGCCACCGGGACGCCCGCGATGCCGACGGTCCAGCGTTCCGGCTGCACGCCGATGCCGAGCAGGGTCAGGTAGCCGCCCCACGACGCGCCGCTGAGGACCGACTTGGAAGCGTCGGTGAGCCCGGACTCGATCGCCCAGTCGTGCACGGCGGCGATGTCCTCGAGCTCGGTGAGGCCCGGCCTGCCCTCGATGGCGTCACGCCACTTCGAGCCGTAGCCGCTGGAGCCGCGGTAGTTCACGTGCACGGTGGCGAACCCGGCGTCCAGCCAGACCGCGCGGTAGGCGGAGAAGCGGTCCTCGTCGGACGAGTGCGGGCCGCCGTGGATCAGGAAGACCGTGGGGAACGGGCCCTCGCCCTCGGGCTTCGAGACCATCGCGTGGACGTCGCCGACGAACACGTCCTTGAGCTTCGCCGAGGTCGCGGGCTTGGCGCCCTGCGGCTCGACCAGCACGCGCTCGGTGCCGTCGGTGGCCAGTGCGCGGATCACCGTGGACTTCTCGGCGGACGACCACGAGTACTCGACGGTGCCGTCCGGCCGCACGCCCGCCGAACCGATCACGCCGGGCGCGGTGTCCAGAGTGGACAGTTCACCGGTCGCGAGGTCGTAGCGGTGCACGGTGTTGCGCGCGTGGTGGGTGTGCACGATCAGCAGCGCGCTGGCGTCCGGGTACCAGTCGGCGGCGACCTCGCCCGGCAGGTCGAGGACGATCTCCCGTTCGGTGTCGGCGGCGACGTCCCAGATCAGCAGCTCCTCGCGGCCACGGCGCTCGTGCAGCACCAGCAGTCGCTGGTCGCCGCGCACCGGGCTGAACGAGATGGCGTCGAGGCCCTTGCCCTTGCCGTCCCACTTCTCGGCCCTGGTCTCACCGGTGTCGGCGTTGAGCGCGCGCAGGGCCATGTGCCGGTTGTCGCCGTGCTCGGAGTGCGCGATCACGACCAGCGACTCGTCCTTGGCCAGCGCGGTGACGCCGGCGTCGTTGACGTGCTGGTAGATGACCTCGGCCGTGCCGTTGCGGGCCAGCCACACGGTGGTGCCGTCGTCGGTCGAGGCGGCCACCGCCGTCACGGTGCGGCCGATCTCCAGACCGGCGGGGTAGCCGGGCGTCACGCTGCTGACCGCCGGTTCGGCCTTGCTGCCGTCAGCGTCGAACGGCTCGCGCACCCAGACACCGAACTCGTCGCCGTCGTGGTCGTCGAACCACCAGATCTCGGTGCCGTCCGGGTTCAGCGTGGCGTGCGACGTGCCGTTCGGCCGGTCGGTGACCTTGCGGTGCTCGTCCTTCGCCCGGTCCCAGGCGTAGATCTCCCACACGCCACTCGCGTTGGAGACGTACAGCGTGTGGTCCGGTGCGTCGTCGGCCCAGCCGGGCAGGCTCATCCGCGGAGCGGTGAACCGCTCGCGCCACCGGGCCTCGGCAGCCGGATCGTCAAAAAGCTGTTCCGGAACGTTGGGAGAAGGGTGCGTGGTCACGTCCCAACACTAGAGTCAGACGTCGTTCTAGGGGGATTCCAGATGACACAACCACCACAGTGGGGTGCGCCGCCACCAGCGCGGCCGCCGTACCCACCACCCGGCCCACCACAGGGCCACCCGCACCAGTCACCTCCGATGTATCAGCAGCAGCAACAGCCCTGGCCCGGCTGGCTGCCGCCGAAGCCGCTGCACCTCACGATCCTGGCGATCCTGAACTGGGTGCTCGCGATCGGACTGCTGGCCATCGCCGCGTTCGTGCTGCTGAGCTTCCTGATGTCCGGTGCCACCCTGATCGTCGGCATCCTGCTGGCGGCCGTCGTCGCCGGGTTCGGAGTGCTGAACGCCCTGGGCGCGCTCTCGGTCAACCACCCGTACTTCCCGAACACGGCCGCCTCGCAGCTGGCGGGCATCTTCACCGCGCTGGTGCTGGCGGTGGCGCTGTTCCGTTCGGTCAGCCGGGGCGTCGCCGAGCTCGTGCCGTCGATGGCGTCGGCCCTGCTGCTGGCGATCTGCCTCTTCAGCCTGGTCCTCGCGTCCCGCCCGGCCGTGAAGCGCTGGATCGTCGCGAAGCACCAGCTCTCGCTGGCGCAGGGACACGTGCCGCGGAACCGCCGATGACCTCCTTCGAGCTGGCCCAGGTCAACATCTCGCGGCTGCTGGAACCGTTGGACAGCCCGCTGCTCAAGGACTTCGTCGACGCCCTCGACCCGGTCAACGCGGTCGCGGACGCCGCACCCGGCTTCCGCTGGCGGCTGCAGGGCGAGGCGGGCGACGCGACCGCGATCCGCGTCTTCGACGACGACTGGCTGATCGTGAACATGTCCGTGTGGGAGTCGCCGGAGACGTTGCTGGCCTACGTCTACGGCGACGCCCACCGGGCCGTGCTGCGCGGCCAGCGCCAGTGGTTCCACCACCCGGTCGAGGCGATGACCGCGCTGTGGTGGGTGCCCGCCGGCCACCGGCCCCCGGTCGCGGAAGCCGAGGAACGGTTGGTGCACCTGCGTTCGCACGGGCCGTCGTCTTATGTGTTCACGCTGAAGCAGACCTACGGCGCGACGTCCGCGTAACTGGTGCCGAGCTTGGCGTTGTTGAGCCAGGCCGTGGCGCGCCCGCTGTTGGGACCCGAGCGGTAGACACCCCACTTGGTGTTGACGTGCGTGCCCCACAGCGTGGCGCCGGCATAGCGCTTCTGGCCGTTGTCGAACGTCTGCTGCACGCCGTTGCGGTACAGCTCGACCCAGCCGTCGTTGCCGCGGCTGAGCCTGAAGCCGATCACCCAGTCGTTCCACTGCCCGGTCGGGAACGGCACGGTCCAGATGTGCTTGCTGCCACCGCTGGGCGCGGTGAGCTGGAAGTGCAACTTGCCGTCGCCGAGGGTGCGCAGGACGAACGGCCCGGACTTGGGCTGCGACCCGCTCGCCCCGGAAATGTGCAGCTGGTAGACGGCGATCCAGTGCCCGCCGTTGGGGTTGACGTCCCACTTCGCCCGCCAGCCGAAGTAGAACGTCTTGCCGACATCCGCCGTGCCTATCCGGTAGGGCGAACCGTTCTTGCGCATGCCCCGGCTCTCGCAGCGCTCCTTGCCGTCGGACCAGTCCCAGGTCTCGTACTTGATCGACGGCCCGTACGTCGGGTCGGTAGCCGTGGTGATGCTGCCGGGATCGCGCTCCAGCCCGTCGAACACGGCCGCCGGTCCCTTGGCCGGATCCGCCTCCCACAGCACCGATGCCTGCGCTTGCGCCGGACTGATCAGCATCGCGGTGAGTGCGGCTGCGAGCGCCCAATGTGCGCGCATCAGATCTCCTCCTGTGCAACGCCCGCGGCGAAGGCATAGATCGGATGTCTGCGGCGTGATTAGCACGGTATCGGCGATCAATTGATCGCACCAGAGTTTCTTCAGGCAGAGGAATAACTAGGTGCAGGGCCTGGCGAGAGTTAACGTTGACACATGTCGGAAACGATGGATCGCCTCGCTGGGGCAGCCACGTTGGAGGAAGTGCAACGGGTCGTCCGCACCACGGCACGCTCCTCGCTGGCCGCCCACGGCGCGACGTTGGTGCTGCTAGACGGCGATCTCTGCTACTACGCCGACGAGGACTCGATGAGCCCGCTGTGGAAGGGCCAGCGCTTCCCCGCGGTCAACTGCATCAGCGGCTGGGCGATGATTCACCGCCAAACAGTGGCGATCAGGGACATCCGCTTCGATTCGAGGATTCCTCAAGAAGCGTATCGGCCGACATTCGTGCGCAGCCTGCTGATGTGCCCGATCCTGCGCCCGGAACCCATCGGCGCGATCGGCTGCTACTGGGCGATCCCGCACACCGCGACCCCGGAAGAGACTTCCACGCTGGAGTCACTGGCCGCCGTCGCCGGCGACGCCCTGGAACGGTTCCCCGAGGGCCTGCCCGCGCGGGGCTTCATCAACTGATGTGCAGGAAGTGCCGCAGCGCCAACGGCCGCTGCAGGTACTCGTCCTCGTCCGGGAACGTCACCGGGTCGGTGCGCCAGTTCCTGCCGGCGTAGTTCTCGAGCGCCTGCTCGTCCCGCCACCGGCTCACGTACTGAACCCGCCGCGGATCATCGGCGTCGACGAGCACCTCATGCCCTTCAAGGCCCTCGTACTTCTCCGGGAAGGTCCTGACGAGCTCCCACACCCGCTCGACGAACTCCTGCTCCCGGCCGGGCTTCACGAGCGCCTCGGACACACGCGTCAGCATGCGTCCGATCCTATTGCCGGCGCAGCTCGTCCTCGAAGATCTGGTCGACCTGCCGCGAAGCACGCGACAACGCCTTGATCGAGGCCACAACCACGATGAATCCGATTGCCACAGCGGCCGTGACCCAGGCCGACGTGAGCATGTAGACGATCGCCAGCACTTGCAAGACCACAATGGACTTTGCGGCTATGACGATCCACGACCTGTTGGCCGGTTTGGCGGCGGCGGAGTCCATCACAGAACATCTCCCGACTTTTCAACGAGTGCCGAACCACAGGCTTCGTCGTGTGGATCAAGGCGCCTGTTACGCACCGTGAGTTGAAGCGTCAACCTTCACTCGTAGGGGTTAACGCCACGTGCACGTTCCGTATAGTTTGGTGCGGAACGATGGCACTGCGTCATACAAGCACGGTGACGTCTGCGGCCGCCCGTGTCGAGCCGCGTCACACGATCGAGTGGTTCGGGGCGGCGATTCGTGTCCTTATCCGAAACAGGAAGGACCTTCGCCTCTGAGCTCGCCGGGACCTCTGGCGGTCGAGCGGAGGGCGGTTTGTCGACAAGTCGCCTCGACGCGGATCCCGCTCTCCCCGAATTCCCTCAGGGTCGCAAACAGGGGTGCAAAAACAAATCAGCCCCCGTCCAAAATGGACAGGGGCTGACCTGTGTTATTCAATCGGGGTGACAGGATTTGAACCTGCGACCTCTTCGTCCCGAACGAAGCGCGCTACCAAGCTGCGCCACACCCCGGCTGGGAACGAGTTGAACTCTACATCATGTCCGCGCCAGCTCCGAATCGGACCCCCTGGTTTCGGCCCTGACCAGGTGTAACCGGCCGGGGAACCAGGGTCAGCAGCGAAGCCTCCGGTGGGCAGCAGAACCGCACCGGCGCGTACGGCGAAGTGCCCATGCCGGCGGACACGTTCATCCACATGTGCGAACCCCATCGCGACACACCGCGGGCGCGGCCGCGGTCCAGTTCGCAGTTGGTCACCAATGCGCCGTAGAACGGCACGCGCAGTTGGCCGCCGTGGGTGTGGCCGGCCATCACGAAGTCGTAGCCGTCGGCGGCGAAGGGGTCCAGCACGCGCGGTTCTGGCGAGTGCGTGATGCCCAGCCTCAGGGCCGCGTTCGGGTCCGGGGTGCCGGCGATGTCCACGTAGCGGTCGCGCTTCAGGTGCGGGTCGTCCACGCCGGCCACGAAGATGGTTTGGCCGTTGACCGTGATGGTGCGGCGGACGTGGGTCATGTCCTCCCAGCCGCGCTCGATCATGCCGGCGCGGAGGTCGCGCCACGGGAGTGTCACGCCGTGGATGCGCTTGGTCTTGGCGGACGGCAGCAGGTAGCGCACCGGGTTCTTCAAGCGAGGCGCGTAGTAGTCGTTGCTGCCGAAGACGAACAGGCCCGGCTTGTCCAGCAACGGGCCGAGTGCGCGCAGCACGCCGGGGACGGCGTCCTTGTGGGCGAGGTTGTCGCCCGTGTTCACGACCAGGTCCGGGTTCAGGTCGGCCAGCGCGGCCACCCAGCGCTGCTTCGACACCTGGTTGGGCGTCATGTGCAGGTCTGAGATGTGCAGCACACGGATCGGCTTGGCGCCGGGGGACAGCACGGGCACCGTGGCGGTGCGCAGGGTCCAGTGCCTTCTCTCGATTCCCGCCGCGTAAGCGACGGTTGCGGCGCCGAGTGCGGTCGTGGCGAGGAGTGCGCGGCCGAGCTTGTTCACGTGTCAAGGGTACGGAAGGCGGTTAACTCGATCGGCGCGGCATCCGGCGGGCGGTACCGTTCTGCGCCATGGCGGACTTGAAGACGCGGCTGAAGAACGACCTGACTGTCGCGATGAAGGCACGGGAGACCGTCACGGCCGGTGCGTTGCGAATGGCGCTCACGGCCGTCACGAACGAGGAGGTCTCGGGCAAGCAGGCCCGTGAGCTCTCCGACGACGAGGTCGTGAAGGTCCTCGCGCGCGAGGCGAAGAAGCGCAAGGAGGCGGCTGAGGCCTTCGACGGTGCCGGGCGGGCCGAGAAGGCCGACCTGGAGCGCCAGGAACTCGCCGTGCTGGAGATCTACCTCCCCAAGCAGCTCGACGACGCCGAGCTGGCGTCCATTGTGGACAAGGCGTTCGACGCCGTCGCCGCGCAGCTCGGTGAGGCGCCGGGGCAGAAGCAGATGGGCCAGGTCATGAAGGCCGTCAACGCCGAGGTCGCCGGGCGCGCCGAGGGTGGCCGGGTGGCCGCCGCGGTGAAGGCCAAGCTCGCCGGCTAGAACGCAGTGCCGCAGCGGTGATCGACCGCTGCGGCACCCCAACTCAGAACGCCTTGTCGACCGCGTCCGCGAACTCGCCCATCGACCCGAACTCCAGGTCGTAGCTGTACTCGCCGGACGGCTCGGGCGTCGCGCCCCAGCCCGGCCTGTCGCGCCGCCGGTTGATCCACACCGACGGCAGCCCCTCCCGCTTGGCCGGGACGTGGTCGTGGAACAGGCTCTGCGCCACGTGCAGCAGTCCGGACCGCTCCACGCCCAACGAGTCGAGCGTGGTGTCCAACGCCCGGAAGTGGTTCTCGGCCGGCTTGTACGCGCCGACGTCCTCCGCCGTGATGATCGCCGCGAAGTCCCCGCGCAGGTGCCGGTTGCTGCCCGCGAACCCGGCGCGGTGCACGTTGGACAGAATGATCAACTGGTAGCGCGAAGCCAGGCGTGCCAACGCATCGGCCGAATCGGGGAACGCCGGCCAGTCCGGCACCGAGGAGCCCAGCCGCTGCGCCCATTCGTCGCTCACCTCACGCCCCAGCGCCGCGCCGGTGCGACGGAACGCCGTGGCCAGCACCTCCGGATACAGCCGGAACGGCGTCTCCGCCGCCACCGCGGCCTCGTGCGACCCGTACGCGAGGAGCAGTTCCTCGACCGAAAGATCGAGCCCCTGGTCGCGCGCCCACGGCGACAGCACCGCGGCGATGCCCGTCTCCCAGTCGATGAGCGTGCCGTAGCAGTCGAAGCTGAGTGCCTTGAACTCCGTCAGGTCCATGACCCAAACTGTAGTACAGTTCAACTGTAGTGCAACTGGTTAGACTTGGCCGCATGTCAGCCCTCGACGGCCTCGAAGTGCGCCGCACCACCACGGCCCAGCAGCTGGCCGACGGCCTGTCCGAACGGATCATGGCCGGCGCTTTCGGCCCTGGTGACAGGCTCAGGGAGAGCGCGATCGCGGCCGAGCTGGGGGTCGCTCGCAACACCATCCGCGAGGCCGTCAGGATCCTCGAGCTGACCGGCCTGGTCCGCTACGAGGTCAACCGGGGCGCCGTCGTCATCGCCCCGACGCCGGAGAACGTCGAGGCGCTCTACACCGCCCGCGAACGCCTGGAAACGGCCGCCGCCGCCCGCACTCCGCGCCCGGAGCAGCTCAAAGCGATCACAGACGCGTTCGACGACCTCGTGAAAGCCGCGAAAACCGGCGACCTGAACAAGATCGTCGATCGGGATCTGGCCTTCCACCAGGCGATCGTGGCCACGCTCGAAAGCTCACGGCTCGACGAGTTCTACGCCGCGATGACCCAGGAGCTGCGCTTCTACCTCACGGTCCTCTCGAAGGAGGAGACGCCGGACGAGGTCGTCGCGGAGCACCAGGTCATCGTCGACGCCATCCGCGCGGGCGATCGCGACCGGGCAGTCGCCGAGATCAGTGCCCACATCGACACCAGCGTCCAGCGGCTCAAGCAGATGCTCGCCGAACGCCGGTAACGACTACCTGCGGGTGGGTTCGGTCGGCAGCGTGATCGGTGGCGGTTCGTTCGGGTTGCCGGGGTTGGTCGGGGGGTTCGGCTGGTTCGTCGGCTCCGTGGCCACCGGCGGCGGCACGTAGCCCGAGCTGACCGACAGCGTGATCACCGTGCCGCGCAACGCGTTGCCGCGCGGCGTCTGGCTCACGACCGTGCCCTTCGTCTGCTCGGAGTTGACCGTCTGCAGGTTCACCTTGTAGCCGGCCTGTTCCAGGGTCCGCAGGGCATCGTTGACCTGGCGGCCGACGACGTCGGGAATCTGGATCTCGCGGCCGCCCTTGAGGTACCGCGGCTCGACCGGTGCCAGCGGCGACACCGGCAGCGAGGCGTGCATCTTCGACATCGTCTCGAACCACGTCTTGGCCGGGATCGTGCCGCCGAAGATGTTGCCGCCGGGGCACAGCCGGGGCGCGCCGCCCACGCAGATCGGGCGCGGGGTGATGCCGTCGTTGAACGTCTGCACGGCGCCCGCGAAGTCCGGGGTCGCGCCGATGAACGCGGCCGACTTGTACTCCTCTGTGGTGCCCGTCTTGGCGATCATCGGGCGGGTCCACTTGGCCGCACGGGCCGCCGCCGCGGCGGTGCCGTTGCCCTGGTCGTCCTTGCTCATGCCGGCGGCCAGGCCGTTCGCGAGGCCCTCGGCCACCACCTGCTCGCACTGGGCCTCGTTGACCTGCACGGCCTTGCCGTTGCGGTCCAGCACCTTGGCGATCGGGGTGGGCGGGCACCACTTGCCGCCGCTCACGATGGTCGCGACGACGTTCGCCAGCTCCAAAGTGGACACCGGCGCCGGCGACAGCGTGAACGACGCGTTGCCGCCGCCCTGCTTGTAGAACTCGGTCTGCGAGATGCGGTTCTGCTTGTCCTTGGCCTTCGGGTCCGGCCGGGTGCCCTGCAGGTTCGTCGCCATCGTCTCGCGCATGCCCAGCCGGGACGCCATGTCGACCACGGCGTCCATGCCGGTCTGCTCTTCGAGGATCACGAAGCCGGTGTTCGGCGACGTCTGCAGGGCCTGCTGGAGCGTCATCGACGACGGGTAGCTCGAGTCGAAGTTGTTCAGGCAGTACCAGCGGGTGCCGGGCTCACCGGTCGACGGGCAGCGCTGGGCGCCACCCTTGAAGACCCTCGAGGTGTACGAGGTCGGCGTCTGGATGACGTTCTCGATGCCGAGCCCCTTCTCCAGGGCCGCGGCGGCGGTGAAGACCTTGTAGACCGATCCGGCGCCGAACTTGTTCTCCACGCCGCTGGGCAGGTCGAACGTCGTCTGGTTCTGGTCCGCCTTCAGGCCGTAGTCGCGGTTCGCGACCAGCGCGAGCACGGCGTGGCGTTCCTTGCCGGGCTTCACGACGGCCATCGTGTTCGCGATGCCGGGGGTGCCCTTGCCGACGCCGGCCTCCGCGGCAGCCTTCGCCGTCGAGGTGACCGCTCTGTCCAAAGTGGTCTGAATGGTGTAACCGCCGGTGCGCAGCTGTTCCTCGCTGAATCCCGCGCGCTGCAGGTAGTTCACGACGTAAGAGCAGAAGAAACCGTTTTCCGGACCGGCACCGACACAACCGTTCGGTGGTGTGCGAACCGGGTTCGCGAGTCCGAGGCCTTCCTTCTTCGCGGCCTCACCCGCGTCGCGCGACAGCTTGTCGTTCTCGACCATCCTGTCGATCACTTTGTTGCGCCGGTCCAAAGCTTTGTCCGGATACGCTTCGGGGTCGAGTGCTGACGGACTGTTCACCATTCCCGCGAGCATCGCGGCCTGAGGAACCGTCAACTTGTCCGGAGTCGTGTTGAAGTAAGCCTGCGCCGCCGCCGCGATGCCGTAAATCGTCGAACCGAAAGGAACGACGTTGAGGTACCGGGCGAGGATCTCCTCCTTGCCGAGCTTTCGCTCCAGCTGCAACGAGATCCGGGCCTCGCGCATCTTGCGCGCGATGGTCTGCTCCTGGGCCTTGGCCTGCTCCAGCTTGTTGTTCCGCGCCACGACGTGGACCAGGTAGTTCTTGACGTACTGCTGCGTCAGCGTGGACGCGCCCTGTGACACCGAGCCGCTGACCTGGTTCGTCAGCCCCGCGCGGATGGTGCCCTTCCAGTCCACGCCCTGGTGCTCGTAGAACCGGCGGTCCTCCACGGAGATCAGCGCCGCCTTCATGGTCGGCGAGATCTTCTCGGGCGGTGTCAGGACTCTGTACTGGTCGAACAGGTAGGCGATCGGCTGCCCGTCCTTGTCGGTGACCGTGGTGATCAACGGGGGATCCGTGGTCACGAGGTCGGCCGAGATGCTGTCCACGGTGTCGCTGGCGCGGTTGGACACGAGGCCCGTGGCGCCCACGACGGGGAACAGCATGCCGGCGAGGAGAACCCCGGCCAGCAGGCACAGGCCGAGCATCTTGAGCACGCCATTCCTGACTCGCACGCGGGTCAGCGTACGCCGTACACGAACGGGTGAGCGTGATCAGTAAGGGTCGTTACTCAGCATGAGTAGAGATACGCAAGACAGGTAACAGTCGGGTGACCCAGGGTTGGACGTGGAACCGAACGGCACTACAGTCCGTCAACGTCCAAGGAATGCAGCCGTGGCTCGAACGCTACGGCATCCGTGGCAGGGGTGTGGCGGATTTCCACATTTGGACAGCACTGAGGAGTGGGGGATATGAACCAGGGGGATTGGCGTATCAACGCTTCGTGCCGAGATGAGGAGCCGGACCAGCTCTTCGTCCGAGGTGCGGAGCAGCGCAAGGCGAAGCTCGTGTGCCTGGGTTGCCCAGTTCGCATGGAATGCCTGGCCGAAGCGCTGGACAACAGGATCGAGTTCGGGGTCTGGGGAGGCATGACCGAGCGCGAACGCCGTGCTCTGCTGCGCCGCCGTCCTGACGTGGAGTCGTGGTTCGAACTTCTCGACACCGCACGTCAGGAGCACCACGAGGACTCCAGGGTCGGATAGCTATTCCCCGGCGAGTCGACGACCTATCTCTCGGAGGCCGTCGAGGTCGTGCACGTCAGCGGGCAAAGCAGGCACGCCGACGAGCGCGACACCGGGGTGAGCACGTGTGAACCGGGCCAGCAGCCGCTTCTCCCGACTGGCGACTGCTGCCCGGTCCGCATGCAGCCTGAGCACCGCCGCCGCGAGCGGCGCCTCACCCGAGCGGTCCAGATCGTCGGCCGCCGCGAGCGCGTTCGCTCCCGGCAGGTCCGTCGCGAGCACGGGGTGAGTCCTGTTCGCGACCAGCCCGCACAACGGCATGCCTTCGGCGCTGAGACGCTCGACGAAATAGCTGGCCTCGCGCAATGCGTCCGGCTCCGCGGCCGCCACCACGACAAATCCGGTGCCCGGTGAGCGGAGCAGCTCATACGTGCGTTGTGCGCGTTCGCGGAATCCACCGAACATGCTGTCGAACGCCTGAACGAACGTTGACGCGTCCTGCAACAGCTGGCCACCGACGATCGTCGACACAGCACGTGTGAATAGGCTGAAACCGGTTCCAACGATCTTGAGCAACCCTCGGCCGCTCGCGCGCGCGGGCGCGGAGAGCATTCGGATGAACTTGCCGTCGAGCACCGTCGACAGCCGTTGCGGCGCGTCCAGGAAGTCCAGCGCGGACCGGCTCGGCGGGGTGTCGACGATGATCAGGTCCCACTCGTCCTGCGCCACCAGCTGGCCCAGCTTCTCCATCGCCATGTACTCCTGCGTGCCGGAGAACGACGAGGAAATGGTCTGGTAGAAGGGGTTCGACAGGATCTGGTCGGCCCGGTCGCGGCCGGCGTGGGTGAGCACCATGTCGTCGAACGTGCGACGCATGTCCAGCATCATCGCGAACAGCTCGCCCTTGGGCTCGAAGCCCTCGACGACGACCTCGCGCGGGTGGTTGTCGAGTTCCCGCAGGCCCAGCGACTGCGCGAGGCGGCGCGCCGGGTCGATGGTCAGCACGACCACCCGCCGGCCGCGTTCGGCCGCCCGCAACGCCAGCGCCGCCGCCGTGGTCGTCTTGCCGACACCGCCGGAGCCGCAGCAGACGAGAACGCGCGTCCCCTGGTCGTCCAGCAGCGTGTCGAAGTCGAGCCTGGTGGTCACCGGACACCTGCCGCGACCAGCACCTCGGCCAGCTCGTACAACGCGGCCACGTCCACCCCGTCGTTCAGCTCGGGCAGCTCCACCGTCGGCAGGTCCGACTGGCTGAGCAGCTCCATCGCTTCCTGTTGTGACTGCACCCGGATGGCGTGCTCCACCGTCTCGTCGACCAAACCTTCGAGCGTGAACTCGTCGAGATCCAGTCCGGCGGCCTGCAGCCCGGCGCGCACCTTCGACTCGTCGATCCGGCCCTCCGCCGCGACCGGCACCGAACGGGCGGGCAGCCGGGCCGGGTGGACCCGGTTCACCAGCACCGCGCCCGGTCGCAGGTCCGCGCCGTCGAGTTCGGCGACCGCGTCCAGGGTCTCGCGCACCGGCATCTCCTCCAGCAGCGCGACCAGGTGCACCGCGGTGTCGCCGGAGTGCAGCAGCCGCACCACGCCGTCGCTCTGTCCCTTGATCGGGCCGACCTTGGCGAGGTCGGCCATGGCCTTGGTGACGTCCAGGAACTTGACCACGCGCCCGGTGGGCGGCGCGTCCAGCACCACCGCGTCGTAGAGGTGGCGGCCGTCCTTGCCGGTGCGGTTCACGCACTCCTTGACCTTGCCGGTCAGCAGCACGTCCCGCAGGCCGGGGGCGAGCGTGGTGGCGAACTCGATGGCGCCCATCTTGCGCAGCGTGCGGCCCGCGAACCCGAGGTTGTAGAACATCGCGAGGTACTCGAGCAGCGCGGCCTCGGCGTCGATCGCGAGCGCGTGGATCTCACCGCCGCCAGGCGCGGACGCGATCCGTTCCTCGGCGTAGGGCAGCGGGGCCCGGTCGAAGAGCTGGGCGATGCCCTGCCTGCCCTCGACCTCGATCAGCAGCACCCGGCGGCCGCCGGTGGCCAGCGCGAGCGCCAGCGCGGCCGCGATCGTGGTCTTGCCGGTGCCGCCCTTGCCGGAGACCACGTGCAGACGGGCTCGGGTCAGCTCCTCGGTCCAAGACGTCACACGTCCAGACTATGTGTGAAATCGGTCAGGTGTGGACCTGTCGGTCAATCAGCCATGGTGAGGAAGAGAACGGCCATCGCGGTTGCGGCGACCAACGCCCACGCGACGACCGAGGGCAGCCACAGGGCGATGCTGGCCGTGACCACCACGACGATCACGAGCCCGATCAGCCCGGCCTGGATCACTTCCACGCGCTGGCTGTGTTTGCGATCACGCACCTGGGCCATGGCGACGAGCACCATCACCAGCCCGCCCACGCCGAACAGGCTGGTGGCGATGATCCGCCAGGTCTCCATGTGATCAAGGTAGCCCGATCTGCGAGAACCGCGCAGAGGTCGATCGGGTGGCAAGTTAGGCTCCGCGCATGACGAAGTGGGAGTACGCGACGGTGCCGTTGTTGATCCACGCAACGAAGCAGATCCTCGACCAGTGGGGCGATGACGGCTGGGAGCTGGTCACGGTGCTGACGAACCCGACGGGTGAGCAGCACGTCGCGTACTTGAAGCGGGTCAAGGCATGAGCACCTGGAGCACCCGCCTGAAGGAGCTCGGCATCGAGCTGCCCGGCGTCGCCGCTCCGCTCGCCGCGTACGTGCCCGCCACGCAGAGCGGGCCGTGGGTGTTCACCTCCGGCCAGCTGCCGTTCGTCGACGGCAAGCTCCCCGCCACCGGCAAGGTCGGCGCGGAGGTCTCCCCCGAGGAGGCCAAGCAGTACTCCGCGACCTGCATCCTCAACGCGCTCGCCGCCGTGCACGCGCTCGTGGGGATTGACTCGATCAAGCGAGTCGTGAAAGTTGTCGGGTTCGTGGCCTCCGCCGAGGGCTTCACGGGGCAGCCGGGTGTCATCAACGGTGCCTCCGAGCTGCTCGGTGAGATCTTCGGAGACGCGGGCAAGCACGCCCGGTCGGCCGTGGGGGTCGCAGAGCTGCCGATCGGCGCTCCCGTGGAGATCGAACTGATCGTCGAGGTGTGACATGTCGGACACGTGCCACGAACTGCTGCTGCGGCTCGCCGGGCGCCTGCCGGACGACCTGCTGTGGCGGTACCGGGACTGGGCCGCTTCTGACGCGTATGCGGTGCTCGCGCGGTCGTTGCCGCGCACTCTGCTGCACGGACGCATCCCTCTGACGGAACACGAGATGCGCCTTTTGCAGGACGCGCTCGTGCCCTACGGGGCGGAACCGGGTGCTGTCAGTTCGGTCAAAGGACTGGACGAACTGCCACCCACCGACTACACCTTTTCCCCGGAATCACCCGATCGGGTGTCGATGGGGGATTCCGCGACCGTCGTGCTCGGTGCCACGCTGCGAGGCCGGCACGGGGTCGGTGAGGTTCGCTCCTGCTGGCGCATCGGTCCCACGGGGATCAACCGCGTTCTGCTGGTGGCGGCGACCACCGGCCACGCCCGGCTGACCGGCGAGTTGCAGCGCGTTCTGCGGGCTTTGGGCGAACACGACCCGTGCGTTGAGGTCGTGCCGTCCGGTCTGGACCTGCCGCCCTACCACCGGGCGGCGCTGGCGGCATCGGAGCTGGTGTGTGCCGGCGCCGAGTCCGATGAGCACCTGGTGCTCAGCTAAGGAGAGCTGACGTGACGACGAACGACGGTGTCGCTCTGCCGGTCCGTCTCCACGATCTCCTGCTGTCGATGGCGGGGCGCGTCGATGACGCCGCCCTGTCACAGGCGCGCGAGTTCCTCGCGGTCGGAGAGCTGGACCGCGCGATCGAGATGCTCCTCGGCACGCTCCTCGCGGGCAGCATCCCGGTGCTGCCGGACGAGCGGGCGGCCATCACGTGGATCCTGCACGAGGTCCGTTCGGACGGGTCGCTGACCGATCGCCTGCCGGTCGTGGAGATGCTGCCGTTCGTCCGCCACCGCTTCACCTCCGAGTCCGACCCGGCCGCGGACATCGCGGGTCCGCTGACCCGTGCGGTGTCGGTGCTGCCGGACGTGCGCTCGGTGCGCTGCGTGTGGCGCTCTTCGCCCGCAGGATCGACGCCGGGCCCGTTGCCGCAACGCGTGGTGCTGGTGGACATCGGACCGCAGGGCTTCGCGCCCGCGACGGCCTACCGGGTCGATTCGGTGCTGCGCAAGGCGGGCGTCCGGGCCTCTGTCGAGGTGCTGACCGTCGGCACGCAGCTCAGCGACTACCACGCCTCCGCCGTGACGGCCTCGCGTGTGGTGCCGATCTCCGGTGCCCCGATGGCGCCACCGCAGGTGGCCCACCAGCCGGCCATGGCGCACGAACCCACCGCCGCCTGGTTCGACCAGAACGAAGAACTTCCCGCTCCGGCGCCGGTGGCCGAGCCGACACCGGCGCCGGAGCCACTGGAAGAGACCGGCTCACGTCGCGCACGCTCGTCGTCGCCGACACTCGAGGGCTCCCAGCCCTTCCCGCCCAAGCCCGTGAAGCGCATCCCGAAGGCGCCCGTCGAGCCCGAGGTCGAGGTGCTCGCCGAGCCCATGCCGATCAACCGGGCCGAGGTGACCACCGAGCTGAAGGCGGACGAGCTGGCGGCGCTGCAGGCCGCGCTGGCCGAGCCCGCCGAGCCGTCGTCGGTGGACGCGAACCTCAGCGAGCGCGAGCGGGCCCTGCTGCAGCAGCTGCACGAGGAGCTGGCGCAGCGGGAGCAGACCGGGACGAAGCCTGCCGACAGCGGTCGCTGGCAGATCGACCGGTCCTCGTCGCGTCAGTCGGCGTACGGGGTCACGAACAACGGGCACCAGCCCCAGTAGCCCCTCAGCGACCCGAACGCAGGTACTCCAGCTGGGCGCGGACCGACCACTCCGCCGCCGGCCACAGCACCTTGTCCACGTCCGCGTAGACGACCTCGACGACCTGTCGCGGGGTCGGTGAGCCGCCGAGCGACTCCACGGCTGCGCGGACCTGTTCCAAGCGCTGGGTCCGGTGCGCGAGGTAGGCCCGCGCGGCGTCACCGGCGTCCGCGAGTTCGGGACCGTGTCCTGGCAGGACCGCGGTGTTGTCCGGCAGTTCGGCCAGCAGCTTGAGCGACTCGAAGTAGTCGCCCAGTTTGCCGTCGGGGTGGGCCACGATCGTCGTGCCGCGGCCCAGGACCGTGTCGCCGGTCAGCACGGCCTCACCGTCGATGACGAAGCACAGCGAGTCGCTGGTGTGGCCCGGCGTGCCCAGCACGCGGAGCTCCAGACCGGCGCTGGTGATCACGTCGCCGTCCACGAGGCCTTCCGAGCCGTAGGTGAACGTCGGGTCGAGCGCGCGCACCGGTGCCTTGACCAGTTCGCCGAACTCTCGGGCGCCTTCGGAGTGGTCCGGGTGGCCGTGGGTCAGCAGGATCTCGGCGATCGGGCCGACTGCGGCGATCCGCTTCAGGTGGGCGTCGTCGAGCGGGCCCGGGTCGATGACGACGTACTTGTCCGCGTCCGGAGCCTTGAGCAGCCAGGTGTTCGTGCCGTCGAGCGTCATCGGGGACGGGTTGTCGGCCAGCAGCACGGCGGCGTGGGGCGTGACCTGGCGGAGTTCGCCGTACTGGGGGTGCGCGGCGCGGGCGCCGATCAACGGTGAGCCGCTCACTGGAACACCACCCGGATCACGTCGCCGTCGCGGATGAGCTTGGGGATGATCTTCTCGACGCTGCGTTCCTCGGCCATGACCTTCTCGACGGTCCCGAGAGCGCCCACCTCCTCGAGGGTGCGCCAGGTGGGCGGCATGAGCATGCGGCGGCCCTCCTGGGCGTCCTGGACGGCTTCTGCGGGCGTCTGCCAGGAGGCGTCGGAGGCTTCGGTGGTCTCGCCGTCGGCGCGTTGCCCGGAAGGCAGCTGGGCGACGAAGAAGCGGGTGTCGTAGCGGCGGGGCTCCTCGTACGGGGTGACCCAGTTCGCCCACGGTCGCAGGAGATCCGCGCGCAGCACCAGGTTGTTGACCGCGAGGAACTGGGCGAGCGAGATGTCGCGGTCGACCAGCTGCTGCCGTGCGGTGGCGTAGATCGAGGTGTCGGCGACGACCGAGTTGGCGTCGGGACCCGCGAGCAGTACGCCCGACTCCTCGAAGGTCTCGCGGACGGCGGCGCACACGAAGGCGCGGGCCGTCGCGGCGTCGATGCCGAAGATCTCGCCCCACCACTGCGGTGCCGGACCTGTCCACGCGACGGACGTGTCGGCGTCGCGCTGGTCGACGCCACCGCCGGGGAAAACCGTCATGCCGCCCGCGAACGCCATGCCCTTCACGCGGCGCAGCAGGAAGGCCTCCAGGCCGTCGTCGCCGTCTCGCAGGAGCACCACGGTGACGGCGTCACGCGCCTCGGCGGGTTGAGCGGCCGGCGAGGTGGGTACCAGGTTTCCCGGCAAGGTCATGTCGTCGGGCATCCTCCGAGCGTACGACCGCGCTTACTCGAGGATGGTGTGATGGCGACGAACGTCTCCGGCTGCCTGGTGAAGATCCTGCTGTTCCTGCTGGGCGTGGTGATGGGCACCGGCCTCACCGCGGTCGCGGGCGTGGTGATGTTCGTGCCGGACCGCACGACCGTGATCAGCGTCGATCCGACGTCGACCGCACCGGGCGTGTACGTGAAGAAGGTCGAACGGCTGGTAGGCGGCACCTACTACGAGATCTGGCTCGGCCCGACGCCGGACCGCGGTCACGTCGTGACGGTGCCCAGCGGCTGGGAACACGACCCGGACCGCGAAACGACGGGCGACGGCATGCGGCTGAAGTTCGACAACGGAGGCGAGATCTTCGTCCCCAAGGCGAGTTACTCCTGAGGCAGGATGTGCGAGTGGACGAACAGCTGCGCGTAGGACTTGTCGGTGCGGGCCCGTGGGCTCAGATGATTCACGCTCCCGGCGTCGCGAACCATCCCGGCACGACGCTGACCGGCGTGTGGGCCCGTCGTGCCGAGGCGGCCGCGGAACTGGCCCGTGAGCACGGCGCGGAACCGTTCGCGGACTTCACCGAGATGCTGTCCACTGTGGACGCCGTGGCGTTCTGCGTGCCGCCGGCCGTCCAGGGCCCGATGGCGATCGAGGCGGCGAACGCGGGCAAGCACGTGATCCTCGAGAAGCCGATCGCGGAGTCGGTCGAGGTGGCCGAACGCCTGGCCGCGGCCGTTTCCGACGCGGGCGTCGCCTCGCTGGTCGTCCTGACCCGCCGCTACGCCCCGGAGACGAAGGAACTGCTGGCCCAGCTGCACCGCACCGGCGGCTGGACCGGCGCCGACGGCCGCTGGCTGACCGGCGCCCTGCTGGACGGCCCGTTCTCGAACTCGCCGTGGCGCCACGAGAAGGGCGCGCTGGACGACATCGGCCCGCACGCGTTCGACCTGCTCGACGCGGCCCTGGGTGAGATCACCGACGTGATCGCGGCGAACGTCTCCGAAACCGGCCTGTGGCAGCTGATCCTGCAGCACGCGGGAGGGGCCACGAGCACCCTGTCGCTGACCCTGTCGTTGCCGCTGCAGCCACCGTTCGCGGACTTCACCGTGTTCGGCCCCAACGGCCACCGCACGCTGAACAGCCGTGACACGTCCGCCCTGGACTGCTTCACCAACCTGCTCGACGACTTCGTGGCCATGGTGCACAGCGGCACCACCGCTCACGAGTGCGACGTGCGGCGCGGCCTGCACCTGCAGCGCGTCATCGACCTGGCGCGTCGCAAGGCAGGTGCCTGAGGCTCCGGCCGTCCAAAATTGTCAGGGGTCCCCGCTAGCTTCACTCGCATGGACCTCACCGCCACGACAGCCGAGCTCGCCGGCGCCGCCGCCGAGGTGGCGCGGCTGCTGCCCACCCGCGTGCTCGACCCGGTGCTGGCCGGGTTGCGCATCCGGGCGGGCCGGGACGTCGAGATCGCGGGCAGCGACCAGGAGCACGGCGTGCGGTTGTCCGTGAACGCCACCGTCCACACCGAGGGCGAGGTGCTCGTGCCGGCGAAACCGCTGGCCGCGACCCTCCAGGCCCTGGACGAACCGCAGGTGAGGCTCAAGGTCGAAGGCCAGCGGCTGGCGATCCGCACGCCGTCGTCGCGGTTCGCGATCCCGTTGCTCGACCTGAACAACCACCCCGGCATCCCGGAACTGCCGCAGCTGCAGGGCCACGTCGACGCCGACAAGCTCAAGACCATCGCGGCCGTGGCCGGCGCGGCCTCGAAGGACGACGCGCTGCCGATCTTCACCGGCATCCGGATCCAGTCGGACGCACAGAAGCTGCACGTCATCGCGACCGACCGCTACCGCATGGCCTACGCCACATTGCCGTGGGAACAAGAAGGTCAACTGGACCTGTTGGTCCCAGCGAAGGCCATCGTCGAGGCGGCCAGGCAGGCGACCGGCAAGGTCGCCCTGCACGCCAACGAGGACCGCATCGGCCTCGCCTGGCACCACAACTCGATCTCCACCGCTCTCTTGGCCGCTCCCTTCCCGGACGACCGGGCGCGCCGACTCCTGGAGGCAGTCATCGACAGCACGGTGCTCGTGGACGCGGACGCGCTCGCCCGCGCCGTCCGCAGAGCCACGCCCTACGGCGGCCCGCACCAGGCGGTGACCATCCAGGTGGAGGACAGCGAGGTCAGGGTCAAGGGCAGCGACCCGCAGCAGGGCGAGTCCGAGGAGTTCGTCAAGGCCACAGTGGACGGCGACCGCGTGACCAAGACCTTCCAGGCCCGCTACCTGGCAGACGCGCTGAAGGCCTTCGCTGGCCGCCGGATCGAGCTGAAGATCCAGGACGGCCTCCGCTCCACGGTGCTCACCTCAACGCCGGGCGAGGACGGCGTGGAGCTGACCTACCTGGTCGTGCCCATGCGCTCAGTCGCCTGACGTCCGCCGCGAGGTCCATCTCGGAACGCGCCGGCAGGTCCGTGTACGCGACAGCCGCGGCTGAGGCAGCCCCATCGGGAGCCATCTCAGCCGCGGCTGACATCGAACGAAGCCCGCGAACCCCTGCCTCAGCGCGCGGCGAGGTCCATCTCGGAGCGCGCCGGCAGCGGTTCGGCGGTGGGCACGCCACGGCGGACGGTGCCGCGCAGCAGCCACACGGCGAGCGCGATCAGCAGGCCCGCCACACCCGCGGCGACGAACGCCGGGCGCGTGCCGAAGTGCTCGATCAGCTGGCCGGACAGGCCCTGGCCGATGGCGAGGCCGACGGTCACCGAGGTGATCACCCAGCCGAACGCCTCCGCGGCCATGCCGTTCGGCGTGACCTGCTCGATCGACGCCGAGTGGGCGGTCGACTGCGGCGTGATCAGGGTGCCGACCACGAACAGCGCCAGGCCTAGGCCGAGCAGCGTGGCCGGGATCGCCAGCAGCAGCGAGAGCAGGGCGAAGCCGCCCAGCAGCACCGGCAGGCGCAGGTGCATCGGGCGCGGCCACGGGCGCATGCCGTAGAGCACGCCGAAGATCACCGAGCTGATCGACCACAGCGACAGCATCAGGCCGCCCATCGAGGCCTGGCCCGCCGCCTTCGCGAACGCCGGCACGGCCACCTCGACGAAACCGATCGTCACGCCGAAGCCGAGTGCCGCCAGCGCCACCGTGCGCATGCCGGGGTAGGCGAACGCGCCGAGCAACGGGCGCGGCGTCTGCGTGACAGGGCCCCACGCGCGCACGACCGGGTTCGTCGCGAACCACAGTGCGCCCACGACCATCAGCACGGCACCCACGACCACGCCGGTGCCCGCCCACGGCGCCGCCAGCAGCAGACCGGCGAGACCCGGTCCGAGGATGAAGAAGACCTCCATGCTGATGGCCTCGTAGGCGTAGGCCGCCATGCGCGTCGGGCCGGTCGGCACCATCCGCTCCCACAGCGCCCGCGACGCCGAGCCCACCATCGGCTCGCTGAAACCGACGCCGAGAGCAAGCGGGACCAGCACGAACACCGGCGAACCCGCCTCGACGGCGAGCACCGAGACGGTCACGAACACCGCGAACAACGCGCTCACGATCATCAACGGGCGGGTGGGACCGAAGCGGTCCATCAGCCGGCCCTGGACGACGGAACCCATCGCCACGCCCACCAGCGCCGCTCCCGAGACCAGGCCGGCGACCGCGAACGACCCCGTCGCGCGCTCGACGTAGAGCAGCAGCGAGAGTCCGACCATCGCGATCGGGAGGCGGGCGAGCAGGGACGCGACGACAGGGCCGCGCATGCCGGGAGTCGTCAGAGCAGCACGGTAGTCGGAGAGACGGGCAGAGTGGGACATGTGTACCAGTATGTCAAACCTGGTACGGATGTACCAGTTCAGGTGCGCAGGGTCACCACGGTTGCGATTAGGTCACAGGAATGGGATGACCGGGTGAAAGATGCAACGAATCGGCCACACACGAGGTCCTTGAGGGTGAAAGGGCTTGAGCGGCCGGGGTGCAGACGTGCGAAAGTTGACTCATCGACCGAGACCAACCTCTGGCCTGAGGGTCGGGGCCTGCGCGCCAGAGGGATGGAAGGCACGGTTCGTCGGGGGATGGGCCGTGCAACACAAAGGACCGGTGCGCCACGTCGGGGGTGGCGCCCGGTCCTTTGTGTTTAAAACGATCTCTTAGCGGGCTCGGCGCGCCAGGCGCTCCGGGTCCAGGATCAGCACGCTCTTGCCCTCGAGTCGCAGCCAGCCGCGGTGCGCGAAGTCGGCGAGCGCCTTGTTCACGGTCTCGCGGGACGCACCGACGAACTGGGCGATCTCCTCCTGCGTCAGGTCGTGCGTGACGCGGAGCAGACCGGCCTCCTGCGAACCGAAGCGCTGTGCGAGCTGCAACAACGCCTTGGCCACGCGGCCGGGCACGTCCGTGAAGATCAGGTCGGCCAGCATGGAGTTCGTCCGGCGCAGCCTGCGGGCCAGGGCCCTCAGCAACTGCTCGGCGATCTCCGGCCGGTTGGTGATCCACTGCCGGAGCGCGGGGCGGTCCATCGACACCGCGCGCACCTCGGTCACCGTCGTCGCGGTCGACGTGCGGGGGCCGGGGTCGAAAATGGACAGTTCACCGAACATGTCGGAAGGTCCGAAGATCCCCAACAGGTTCTCGCGGCCGTCCGGCGACTTGCGGCCGATCTTCACCTTGCCGGACTGGATGATGTACAGGCGATCGCCCGGCTCACCTTCCGCGAAGATCACATGGCCACGCGGGAACTCCACCGTCTCCAGGGTCGTCGCCAGCGCCTCTGCGGCCGCCGGGTCAACACCTTGGAAGATGCCCGCTCGCGCCAGGGTCTCGTCCACCTCGTCCCTCCTAATCGACGCGACGGCACGCCTACCACCATCTTTGGTGGAGTCAGCGCCGTGCCGCCGATCACTGCGTTGCAGTCTAAGGGCTGTGTTGTGGATCGCCGCCCGGCTCGCCGTCTTACTAGGAACAACCGCACTGACTCGATCCAGCCCGACGGGCCAGTCTACGCCATCTAGCGGACCCGCTTGCGCGGTGCTCCACGACCGCGACGACGCAGCCGGAACAGCTCAAGGGCGCGACCGATGCCGTGTCCGTAGAGCGCCTTGACCTCATCAGGCCTGGCGGACTCCAGGAACTCCTCGACCTCGTTCTCCTGCACGGCCACGTGCCGGAGCTTCGCTTCGACGCGCTCCATGAAGAGCGCGAAGAACATGATCACGATCGGTACGACGATCACAAACCAGGCAGTCATGATGCTCCGCAGTGTGGCGCAAGTGGGATTCGAGTACGCGTCTAGGGGGTGGTTCCGGCGTGTTGACTACGCTGAATCAGTGCCCGCAACCAAGAAACCGGAAACCAAACTCGGCCTGACCCGCAGGGCCCGCCGGATGGTGCGCGTGCTTGCCGAGGGATACCCCGACGCGCACTGCGAGCTGGACTTCACCACGCCGCTCGAGCTCGTCGTGGCGGTGGTGCTGTCCGCGCAGTGCACCGACAAGAAGGTCAACGAGGTCACTCCCGCGCTCTTCGCGAAGTACCCGACGGCCGCCGACTACGCCGGCGCCGACCGGGTCGAACTCGAAGAGATGATCCGCCCGACCGGTTTCTACCGGAACAAGGCAACGTCTCTGATGGGTCTCGGTGCTGCTCTCGTGGAGCAGTACGACGGGGTGGTTCCGGGCACTCTGGAGGAGCTGGTCAAGCTCCCTGGTGTAGGACGCAAGACCGCCAACGTGGTTCTCGGCAACGCATTCGATGTGCCCGGGATCACAGTCGACACCCATTTCGGCCGTCTCGTCCGCCGCTGGGGCTGGACCGATCTCGAAGACGCCGTCAAGGTCGAGCACGCGATCGGCGAGCTGATCGAGAAGCGCGACTGGACCATGGCGTCGCACTGGATCATCTTCCACGGCCGCCGCGTCTGTCACGCCAAAACGCCTGCCTGCGGGGCCTGTCTGCTGATGAAGGACTGCCCGTCGTACGGCCTCGGCCCGGAGGATCCGGACAAAGCGGCCAAGCTCGTGAAGGGCGACGAGAAACCGCACCTGATCGAGCTCGCCGAGCGGGTCCGGGCCGGTGAGAAGCTGGTGGGGTGAACAACCGCACGCGCTGGCTCGTCCTCGTGCTCGTCCTGGGCGTCGCGGGTGTCGTGGCGCTGTGGCCCCGTGACGAAACGCCGGGCCCGCAGCCCACGCCGTCCCGTCCGTCGCAGGACGTGTCGGCGTTGCGCGCGCAAGCCCAGCTACGGCCGTGCGTGCCGGGCGCTGAAGGTGGCGTCGACGTGACGTGCCTCGGCGACGGCACCCGGACGGCCCTCGCGCTGAAGGGCCCGATCCTGATCAACTTCTGGGCGACCTGGTGCCAGCCGTGCCAGGAGGAGCTGCCGGTGCTGGATTCCTACGCGAAGCAACCAGGTGCCGTCCCGGTCGTCCCAGTTCTTGTGGAGAGCAGGGAAGCCGACGGCCTCGAGCTGCTCGCCCGGCTCGGCGTGCGGCTTCCGTCGGTCTACGACGGCTCCGACGAACTTCGCAAGCGGGTCAAGGCGCCGATGACGCTCCCGGCCACGTATTACGTAGCAGCGGACGGTCAGGTCCGGCAGATCACCGATCCGCCGTACTTCAAGGCGCCAGAGCAGGTGGAGAAGGCGGTTCGATGACGGAGGCAACAGAGCCACCCGACTGGATGCAGCGCCTGGCCAAGGCCACCGAGCAGATCGACGCGGGAACGTTCATGCGGGTCCCGCGCGCTCCCTCCGAGGGTGTGCGCAAGGCGTCCGTGCTGATGTTGTTCGGCGAGGACGAGAACCACGGCCCCGATGTGTTGCTGCTGCGCCGCTCGGACACGCTCGGCTCACATCCGGGTCAGGTCGCGTTCCCCGGCGGGGCGTTCGACGAGACCGACGACGGGCCGGTGGGCACCGCATTACGCGAGGCTTACGAGGAGACCGGTGTACTTGCGTCAGGAGTGAGACCGCTCGCCCTTCTGCCGGAGCTGTACGTGCCGGTGTCCGGGTTCGTGGTCACGCCCGTGCTCGCTTACTGGGAACAGCCGAGCCCCGTCGCACCTGTCGACCCGGCGGAGACCGCCGCCGTCGCCCGTGTGCCCGTGTCGCACCTCGCCGATCCTGCCAACAGGTTCCGGGTGCGTCACCCCGCGGGTTACGTCGGAGCGGCCTTCTCCGCGCCGGGCATGCTGGTGTGGGGTTTCACCGCGGGGTTGATCAACGGCCTGATCGCACTCGGCGGCTGGGAACAGCCGTGGGATGCGACAGATGTGCGTGACCTTGAACTAGCGTTGCGCGCTACACAGTGAGGCGGAGGTTTTCGGGTTGAACTGGGTTGACCTGCTCGTGCTGGGCCTCGCGGTGATCGCCGCGTTGTCCGGAGCCAGGCAAGGCATGGCGGTCGCGCTGCCCGCGTTCGTCGGCGTGCTCGTCGGCCTGATCCTCGGCACGCAGATCGCACCCCTGCTGGTGTCCCAGTTCGAGAACGTCGTCACCAAGGTCGTGTTCGCGGTCGGCATCGTGGTGCTGCTCGTGGCGCTGGGCGAGACGATCGGCGTCTACATCGGCAGGACGATCAAGGCGCGGGTCAACGCGTCACCGTTGCGCGGCGCGGACAACGCGCTGGGCGCGATCGTGCAGGGCCTGGTCGTCTTCATCGTGGCGTGGATGATCGCGCTCCCGCTGACCTCGGTCGTCGGCCTGCCCGACCTGACCTCGTCGCTGCGGCAGTCGGTGATCCTCGGCAAGGTCGACAAGACCATGCCGCAGGCCGCGCGCGTGCTGTCCGGCGATCTGCAGAAGCTGTTCGACGTCTCGGGCTTCCCGGCGGCGATGGACCCGTTCAACCGGACGCCGCTCAAGGACGTCGAGCCGCCGAACGACCAGCTCGCGAGCTCGCCCGTGGTGCAGCGGCTGAAGCCCTCCGTGCTGAAGGTCCGCGGCCGCGCGCCGTCGTGCTCGCGTGCCCTGGAGGGCACCGGCTTCGTCATCGCGCCGGAACGCGTCATGACCAACGCGCACGTCGTCGCCGGCACCAACGAGGTGACGGTCGAGGTCGGCCGCGGCCAGTTCGACGCCACCGTCGTCGCCTACGACCCGCGCACGGACATCGCCGTGCTCGCGGTGCCGGACCTGGAGGCCACGCCGCTGCAGTTCCGTTCGGACGAGGTGCAGCCGGGCGAGGACGGCATCGTGCTCGGCTACCCGCTGGACGGCCCGTACATCGCGAAGTCGGCCCGCGTGCGTGAGCGGATCCCGCTGCTGCGCGGCCCGGACATCTACGACGCGCAGACGGTCACGCGCGACGTCTACACCGTTCGCGCCGAGGTCCGCTCCGGCAACTCGGGTGGCCCGCTGGTCGACCCGAACGGCCGGGTGATGGGCGTGGTCTTCGGTGCCGCGGTGGACGACCCCGAAACCGGCTTCGTGCTCACCGCCCAGCAGGTGCAGCAGATGGTGCAGAAGGCGCCGACGCTGACCCGCCGGGCGTCGACCCAGGGGTGTGCCTCGTAGCGATGCCGTCGAGCACGTAGCTCAGACCGGTGTCGAAGTACGACGCGGCGTTCGTGTGCTCCGCGTCGTACATGACCTTGGCCAGCGTCGGGAACTTCCCGGTGGCCAGCATCCGCTGCATGTAGGGACCGGACGCCGCCTGCCACTGCTCCTCGGTCATGCCGCTGCTCTGCTCGGCGCGGGCTTCGGCGATCTCGTTGCGGACCGCGCCGTGCACGAACGCCATCACGGCGCCGACCGCGCCGAGCACGTGGTCGATGGTCGGGAACTCAGGCCTGCCGTCGAGGGTGCCGAGTGACGCTTCGATGTGCGCGAGCGAGTTCGGGCCCCGGTGCGGGCGGCCGCCGAGCAGGTCGACGAGCCACGGGTGCCGCTTCGCCGCCGCGCGGATGCCGTGGGCGATCTGCGTGAGAGCCGAGCGCCACTCGGTGCCGGGCTCTGGCAGCGCGATCTCGCCGTAGACCTCGTCGACCATGAGGTCGAGCAGCTCGTCCTTGGTCTCGATGTAGCCGTACAGGCGCATGGGGCCGGCGTTCAGCGCGGCGGCGACCTTGCGCAGCGACACCTCGTCGAGCCCGCCCCCGTCGGCGAGCCTGATCGCGGCGGTCACGATCAACTCCCTGCTCAACGGGGTCGGCGACGGCTTGCTGGGCGGCTCTGGGCGGTCCCACACGAGTTCGTTCGACATCGGACTGGACAATACATCGTCTCACCGCGATACAGTGTATTGGGCGATACGGCGTATTGGGAGGATGCGATGAAGACTTCGGTGTTGGTTGTGGGCGGGGGGCTGGCGGGGACGTCGGCCGCGCTGTTCCTGGCGTGGCGCGGGGTGGACGTGACGCTGGTGGAGAAGCATCCGGGCAGCTCGCCGCACCCGCGGGCGGTCGGCTTCAACGCTCGGGTGGGCGAGTTGCTGCGGGCGGTGGGGATGGAGGACAGGTTGCCGCCGAGCCGGATGACGAAGGGTTTCGGCGTCCGGCGGGTCAGGGCCGAGAGCCTGGTCGGGAAGAGGTTCGACGAGACCTTCTGGACGCCGCCGGCCGAGCTCTCCGACATCGAGTACTCGCCGACCACCGGCGTCGGCGTGGCGCAGGACCGGATGGAGCCGATCCTGCGGGACAAGGCCCGTGAGCTGGGCGCGGACATCCGCATGAGCACCCGGATGCTGGAGTTCTCGCAGGACGCGGACGGCGTCACGGCGATCGTGCAGGGCGACGGCGAGCCCTACGAGATCCGCGCCGACTACCTGGTCGCCGCGGACGGCCACCGCAGTCCGATCCGCGAGGCGCTCGGCATCACCCGCACCGGCCGCGGGTACATGCACACCTCCCGCAGCGTGCTGTTCCGCGCTCCGCTGCAGGAGTACCTGAAGGACGGGATCGGCCAGTTCGTGATCGACGACGTCGGCTTCCTGACCACCTACGGCGACGGCCGCTGGGTCCTGATGCTCGACGACCGCGAGTACACCGAGCCCGAACTGCGGGAGAAGATCGTCCAGGCCATCGGCCGCGACGACCTGGAGATCGAGATCATCACCACCGGCCGCTGGACGATCACGGCGGGGGTGGCCGACCAGTTCTCGGCCGGTCGGATCTTCCTGGCCGGCGACGCCGCGCACACGTTGCCGCCGAGCCGCGGCGGGTTCGGGGCGAACGTCGGCATCGAGGACGCGCACAACCTCGCCTGGAAGCTCGCCGCCGTGCTCAACGGCGAGTCACGCCCGGAACTGCTGGACACCTACGACGCGGAACGGCGCCCGGTCGCGTCGCTGTGCCACCAGCAGATCTTCGCGCGCAACGACGGCCACAACCGGGGCACCGACCCGGAAGACGCGCCGTTGTACGACAACTACGCGATGCACTACGGCATCCTTTACCGGTCTTCGGCCGTGCTCGGTGCGGGCGAAGAACTGCCGCCGGCGCAACGGCCAGAGCAGTGGAACGGCCAGCCGGGCACGCGGGCGCCGCACGTGTGGATCGAGCCGGGGAAATCCACATTGGACCTGTTCCAACGCGGCTGGGTGCTCGTCGCGGACCATCCGCAGTGGGAGGAAGCAGCGCAACAGGCAGGTGTTCAGTACGAACGGGTCGAGCAGCTGGACGTCTTCGGACTGTCCGAAAAGGGCGCTTCGCTGGTGAGGCCCGACGGCTACATCGCCTGGCGCTCCACCGACCTGCCGAACGACCCGAGCGAGGTGCTCAGGGCCGCGTTCAGCTCATCTTCTGCAGGAACTCGCTGATCAGCCTGCTCGTGGTGTGGGACGCCTCCTGGTTCGGGAAGTGCCCCACCTCGGGCAGGCTCCGGAACTCCGACCCCGGCCCGAGCCACTGCCGCGACTCGCGCGCGGACGACTCCAGCGTGATCGGGTCCAGCGCACCGTGGATCTGCAGCACCGGCACCTGCATCGGCTTGTCGACGGCCTCGGCGAACCGGCGGCCGTCGCTGCGGATCTGCGAGCGCACCGCCCAGCGGTAGTACTCCATCGCGCTGTGGGCGACGCCAGGGATCGTCATGGCCTGCCGGCAGCGGCGGATGACCTCGTCGAACTCGGGCGCTGAGCGCCACTTCGGCCCGGACCACGCGGCCAGCAGCCGGGCGACCTGCATGGCGTTCTCGCCGGTCAGCCAGCGTTCGGGGTAGATCGGCAGCTGGAACCGCAGCACGTGCGAGTTCACCCGCGGGTGCCTGCGGAACGCGCGGCGCATCGCCAGCGGGTGCGGTGCGGACAGCACCGAGATCGACGAGACCAGGCGTGGGTGGATCGCGCCGACGGTCCAGGCCGTGGCGCCGCCCCACGCGTGACCCACGAGGTGTGCGCGCTGGGCGCCGAGTGCCTTGATCAGGCCCGCGATGTCACCCGCGAGGGTGTAGCCGTCGTAGCCGCGCGGTGGTTTGTCCGAGTCGCCGTACCCGCGCAGGTCGACGGCCACCGCGCGGTACCCGGCCTCGGCCAGTGCCGTCAGCTGGTGCCGCCACGACCACCAGAACTCGGGGAACCCGTGCAGGAGCAGCACGAGCGGTCCCTCGCCGAGTTCGGCCACGTGCAGGCGGATGCCGTTGGCCGACACGTCGCGGTGCGTCCACGGACCCGCGACCCGTACCACCGACGGGTCGGGTTTGCGGCTCAGTTGTCGTCGCCCCTGCTCTTGGACTCACGGTGCGTGAGAGCCGCGATGGTGTCCTTCGCGGCCGCGATCGACTTCTCCGGCGCCTTGATCTTCTTCACCTTGCGCCAGCCCAGGAAGCCGAAGAGGCCGGCGGTCAGCAGCATCACGCCGAACACGAGCGCGAAGCCCGCCCAGTAGCGCCAGCCGAACCACTCGGCGAACCCGAAGCCGAGCATCATGAACAGGAAGAACAGGCTGAAGCACAGCACCGTCAGCGCGATGATGAAGAAGACGCTGCCCTTCACGCCCTTCTTGACCGACGCGGTGATCTCGTCCTTTGCGAGCTCGACCTCTGCTCTGACCAGAGTCGAAATGTGGGCGGTCGCATCACGGACGAGGCCACCGATCGAGGCCTCGGCGGTCGGGTCGTCTGCGGTCAGCGGAATCGACGCGATGTGCTCCCTGGTCGTCACTCGGACATCGTGCCATGAGCCCGGCTGCGACGAATGAGCAACACCGCGGCGAGCAGCGACGAGATCATCGAGGCGATCAGCACGGCGGCCTTCGCCGTCTCGGGTTGATCGAGTGCCAGCTCCGCGATCAGCAGGCTCACCGTGAACCCGACCCCGCCCAGCACGGCCACCGCGATGATGTCCCGCGGCCCCGCTCCCGCCGGCCAGACGGCCGCCTTGATCCACACCGCCAGCGCCGAGGCACCCACGATCCCGATCACCTTGCCGACGACGAGCCCCGCGATCACCCCGATGGCGATCTTGTCGGAGAAGAGCTTCCCGAACGCCTCGGCGCCGATCGGCACACCGGCCGCGAACAGCGCGAACACCGGCACCGCCACCCCGGCCGAGAACGGCTGCAGCCGGTGCTCGAGCCGCACCGCCGGCGCCTCCTGCTCGTACGGGTCGCGCTTGACCCGCGTGAGCAACGCCAGCGCGACACCCGCGATCGTGGCGTGGATGCCCGACTCGTGCATGAACCACCACGTCGCCAGCGCGATCGGCACGTAGAGGAACGGCGTGGTGATCCGCTTGTGCTGGAGGAACCAGTACAGCGCCAGCAGCAGGACCACGGCCCCGGCCGCGAGCAGGTTGAACGTCGCCGTGAACAGGATCGCGATCACGATGATCGCGCCCAGGTCGTCCACCACGGCCAGGCTGAGCAGGAACACCCGCAGACTCGACGGCAGCCCGGACGCCGTCAGCGCCAGCACCCCGAGAGCGAACGCGATGTCCGTCGCGACCGGGATCGCCCACGCCCGTTCGATCCCCGGCTGTCCCCAGCCGACCGCCAGCGCGATCAGCGCGGGCACGATCATCCCGCCGATCGCCGCGACCACCGGCAGGATCGCGGCCTTGAGTTCGGACAGCTCGCCGACGACGAGCTCGCGCTTGAGTTCGAGCCCCGCGACGAAGAAGAAGATCGCCAGCAGCCCGTCCTTGGCCCAGTCGCCGACGGACAGCGGCCCGAGATGCAGATCCCTCAGTCCGAAGTAGGCGGACGACAACGGCGAATTGGCCCAGATCAGCGCGATGGCGGTGGCGACGAGCAACACGCTGCCGCCCACGGTTTCCGTGCGCAGGTAGCGGGCGAACTCGGTGACTACGTCCTTCTTGCGCGACAACAGGGCTCCCAGGGCGGTCAGCGGATACGACAATCCTCGTGCCGACCAGACTTCCCGGCTCACCTAGATGCGATCTTAACGCCAACGGGCGCCCTCTTCCGAGGACGCCCGTCACGTTTGAAGCGAAATCAGTCTTCGGACTTGCCCGACTGCAGACCGGCCGAGATCAGGTCCATCACCGACGAGTCGGCCAGCGTCGTCACGTCGCCGACCGCGCGGTTCTCCGCGACGTCGCGCAGCAGACGGCGCATGATCTTGCCGGACCGCGTCTTCGGCAGCTCCGGCACGACCATGATCTGGCGCGGCTTCGCGATCGGGCCGATCTCCTTGGCCACGTGGTCGCGCAACGCCTTGATCGCGTCGGCACCACCGGCGTCGGAACCCGCGCCACCGCGCAGGATCACGAACGCCACGATGCCCTGGCCGGTGGTCGCGTCGGACGCGCCGACGACGGCCGCCTCGGCCACGGTCGGGTGCGAGACCAGCGCGGACTCGACCTCGGTGGTCGAGATGCGGTGACCGGACACGTTCATCACGTCGTCGACCCGGCCGAGCAGCCAGATGTCGCCGTCCGCGTCGTACTTCGCACCGTCACCGGCGAAGTAGAAGCCCTGGTCCTTGAAGCGCGACCAGTACGTGTCGCGGTAGCGCTCCTCGTCACCCCAGATGCCGCGCAGCATCGACGGCCACGGCTCGTCCAGCACCAGGTAGCCACCGCCACCGTGCGGGACCTCGACGCCCTCGTCGTTGACGACCTTCGCGCCGATGCCGGGCAGCGGGCGCTGCGCGGAGCCGGGCTTGGTCGACACGACGCCGGGCAGCGGCGAGATCATGATCGCGCCGGTCTCGGTCTGCCACCAGGTGTCCACGATGGGAGCCTTGCCGCCGCCGACGTTCTCGCGGTACCAGATCCACGCCTCGGGGTTGATCGGCTCGCCGACCGAACCCAGCACACGCAACGACGAGAGGTCGTACTTGGCCGGGATGTCCGCGCCCCACTTCATGAAGGTGCGGATCAGCGTCGGCGCCGTGTAGTAGATCGAGACGCCGTACTTCTGCACGATCTCCCAGTGGCGGCCCTCGTGCGGGGTGTTCGGCGTGCCTTCGTAGACGACCTGCGTCACGCGGTTCGACAGCGGGCCGTAGACGATGTAGCTGTGGCCGGTGACCCAGCCGATGTCCGCGGTGCACCAGTACACGTCGGTGTCCGGCTTGAGGTCGAACACGTGGTGCTGCGTGTACGACGCCTGCGTGAGGTAGCCGCCGGACGTGTGCAGGATGCCCTTCGGCTTACCCGTGGTGCCCGAGGTGTAGAGGATGAAGAGCGGGTGCTCGGAGTCGAACGCCTCCGGGGTGTGCTGGTCGGACTGCGCGTCCACCAGCTCGTGCCACCACACGTCCTTGTCGGTCCACGCCACGTCGCTGTTGGTGCGCTTGACGACGAGCACGTTCTCCACGCTCGGCGCGGCGGCGACGGCCTCGTCGACGGCCGGCTTGAGCGGGAACGGGTTGCCGCGGCGGTACTGGCCGTCGGTCGTGATCACGAGCTTGCACGAGGAGTCCTCGATGCGGGTGCGCAGCGCCTCGGCGGAGAAGCCGCCGAACACCACGCTGTGCATCGCGCCGAGACGGGCGCACGCGAGCATCGCGAAGATCGCCTCGGGGACCATCGGCATGTAGATCGCGACGCGGTCCTCGGCGCCGATTCCCAGCGAGGTCAACGCGTTCGCGGCCTTGGAGACCTCGCGCTGCAGCTCGGCGTAGGTGATGGCGCGGGAGTCGCCGGGCTCGCCCTCCCAGTGGATGGCGACCTGGTCACCGTGGCCGGACTCGACGTGCCGGTCGACGCAGTTGTAGGCGACGTTCAGCTTGCCGCCGACGAACCACTTGGCGAACGGCGCGTCGGACCAGTCGAGGACCTGCGTCCACTTGGTGTCCCAGTGCAGCCGTTCCGCCTGCTTCGCCCAGAACGCCTCGCGGTCGGCCTTCGCCTCCTCGTACAGCTCGGGACGGGCGTTCGCCTGCGCCGCGAACTCTTCGGAGGGCGGAAACGTCCTGCTCTCCGTGAGCAGGTTGTCCAGAGCTTGGCCCTGGCCTGGCGACTGCGTCATGGTGCGAGACCTCCTGGAAAATCCAGACCGGTTGGGGATGCGGGTACTGACCGTAGTGCGAGCCAGTTCACTTCCAACAGGCTCCTCCCCCGAAAGGTTCAGACCAATCTTGGGAGGATGGTTACACGGCTGTCATTGTGTAACCCGTTTTGTCTGGTTGAAGCACGTGTGGCGCGATGAACGGGCGCAGTTGCGCGCCCAGCGGTTCGGGCAGTGAGCTGGATCACGCGTTTCACCTGGTCAGGTACTCTGCGCGACCGTGACCGATCCGCTTGCTCCGCTGCTTTCCTTGCCCGGCGTGGCTGACGCCGCCGGTGCGGCCAAGGACGCCGTCTTCCAGGTGCACCGCCATCGGGTGAATCTGCGCGGCTGGGCCACGACCGCGGCCGAAGCGTCCGTTCGCGCGGCCCGTGCGTCGGCGGCTCTGGAGGGCGGGCCGACCGAAATTCCGGAGTCCGGCGAGGTCACGAACCCCGTGCTGGCAGGGTCTTTGCGCGTCGCCGAGGCTCTGGGCGGCCTGGTGGGCACCTGGCAGCGCGCGCCGTTGCAGGCTCTCGCGCGGCTGCACGTTCTCGCCGCCGCGGACCTCAACGCTGATGTCGGACGGCCTCGCGTCTCGGCAGACGTGTCGGCGCGGCTCGACATGATCGGGTCGCTGGTCACCGGTGGAACGTCCGTGCCGGCGCCCGTTCTGGTCGCGGTGGTGCACGGCGAACTGCTCGGGCTGGCGCCGTTCGACGTCGCCAACGGCGTGGTCGCCCGTGCCGCGGCCAGGATGACGTCGATCTCCAGCGGCCTCGACCCCAAGGGGCTCGGCGTGCCGGAGGTGGCCTGCCTGCGCCGATCGGCCGAGTACGAGGCCGCGTCGGTGGCGTTCGCGTCGGGCTCGCTCGAAGGCCTGGCTCAGTGGATCCTGTTCGTCTGCTCGGCGTTGGAGGCGGGCGCCCGCGAGGCGAAGAGCATCGCGGACGCCGCACTCACCGGGTGATGTCCGCGAGAACTTCGGCGGCCTTGATCGCGTCCTCGTCGGTCACGTAGAGCGGCGCGAAGCCGAACCGGAGGACGTCCGGCGGCCGGTGGTCGCCGATGACTCCGCGTGCGATCAGTTCGTCCATCACGGCTTTGGCGTCCGGGCAGCGCACCGAGATCTGGTTGCCGCGGACCTCCGGAGTGATCACTTCGAGGTCCGTGAGCTTCTCGACGTGCTCGCGGAACAGCGCGGTCAGCTTGAGGCCGCGCTCGCGCAGCTCGGCGAGGTCGACGTCGTCCCACACGTCCAGGGCGGCGTCGAGGGCCAGCATCGACAGGATGTCCGGCGTGCCGACCCGTGCGCGGACGATGCCGGGGTCCGGTTCGTAGCTCGCTTGCATGGCGAACGGCTCGCGGTGGCCGTTCCAGCCGGACAACGGGTTCTCGAAGGTGGCCTGCTTGTGCCGCGGCACGTAGATGAACGCGGGCGAGCCAGGTCCGCCGTTGAGGAACTTGTAGGTGCAGCCGATGGCGAAGTCCACGCCGAGCGCGTCGAGTTCGATCGGCAGCACGCCCGCGCTGTGGCAGAGGTCCCAGACCACTTGCGCGCCAACGGCATGTGCCTGCTCGGTCAGCGCCTTCATGTCGTTCAGCGCGCCGGTCCGGTAGTCGACGTGGTTGAGCAACACCACGGCGGTGTTCTCGCTGAGGTCCAAAGAGGACGGATGTGCCGCGCGGATGTCGAGGTTCGTCAACGAGGCCACGGACTGCGCGATGTACCCGTCGGTCGGGAACGTCGACTCGTCACACACGATCTCCGTGCGGTCGGTGCCTTTCACGGCTCCCATCAACGCCTTGAAGACGTTGACCGACGTCGAGTCACCGGCCACGACCTGACCTTCGGCGGCTCCGATCAGCCGGCCGATCCGGTCACCGATCCGTTGCGGCGCCTCCCACCAGCCCTCGGACCACGACCGGATCAGCCGCGTGCCCCACTGGTGCTTGACGACCTCCTGCATCCGTTCGGCGACGTGCTTCGGTGGTGCGCCAAGGGAATTGCCGTCGAGGTAGACGACACCGTCCGGAAGATCGAACAGCTCCCGCTTCACACGTAGCTCCTCGCGGTCCAGAGTTCCGGGAACACCGCTCGCTGGGTGCGCTTCTCCAGCCAGGCAACACCAGCGGAACCGCCGGTGCCGACCTTCGCACCCATCGAGCGCCGGGTCGCGAGCAGGTGGTCGTAACGCCAGCGCGCGAACTCCTCGGCGATGTCCGTCAACGCCTCGCCGAGCTCCAGCAGATCGCGGTCGTCGCCGCGGTAGATCTGCGCCCACACCTGCTCGACCTCGGCCGACGGCTCGTAGGCCTTGGTCAGGTCGCGCTCGATGATGCTCTGCGGAATCTCGAACCCGCGCCGCTTGAGCGCCGCCAGCACGTCGTCGTACAGCGAAGGCTTCGCGAGCGACTCCTCCAGCTGCGCGTGCATCGCCGGCACCGCGCGGTGCGGCACGAGCATCGACGCGGACTTCTCGCCGAGCAGGAACTCCATCTCGCGGTACATGCCCGACTGGAAGCCCGACCCCTCGCCGAGCGCGTCGCGGAACGAGTTGAACTCGGTCGGCGTCATCCGCGCGATCGGCCGCCACGCCGCCGACAACGCCTGAAGGTGCAGATCAGACCGCCTAAGTGTGCGCACGGCCGCCCTGAGGTCGTCGGCGCGAAGTTCGGTCTGGGCCTGCCGCCACTCGAAGCAGAGCAGGCCGAAGTACAGCTCCATCACCTGCGTGATGACCAGGAACGACATCTCACGCGGATCTTTGGACCACTGCTGTTGAAGGGTGTGCAACACCGACGCGTGCACGTAGTCCTCGTACGGCGTGGTGCCGCCGAAATCCAGCTTGGGGGACACGGGGCAGCTCATGCCTCCAATCCTCCTGCCTGGGCCTCTTCACCTGAATGGATGACGAAAGGCGTTCGCTCCAAACTTCTTCCAAACGCAAACCAGATTGGCAGGTAGCTTTGCGTTCATGTTGGACGAGGTCGACAAGGCCCTGTTGGAGGCCCTCCAAGAAGACGCGCGCCTGTCGTACAACGAACTCGCCCGCCGAGTCCACGTCTCACCACCAACAGTCGCCCAACGCGTCCGCCGCCTGGAGAACATGGGCGCAATCACCGGCTATCGCGCCGTGGTCGACCCCACCGTCGTAGGACGTCCAGTCGTCGCGTTGGTACGCATGAAGTGCTACGGCCCGCGGTGCATCACCGTGCACCCAGAGCTGCTGGACGACTGCCCGGAGGTGGTCGAGGTCGTGCGGCTGACCGGCGACATCTGCTCGGTGGTGAAGGTCGTGACGACGTCGATCCTGGAGCTGGAACGGCTGCTGGTGCGGCTCGCGAGCCACGGGGAGACGTCGAGCGCGATGGTGCTGTCGACGCCGATCCCGTGGCGCCCGGTGTTGCCGGGATGACGCCGGAAGGTAACGGCGAGGTCGTCGGCGGCGAAGGCGAACTGCCGTGTCAGCTTAGTTGAGGAGCACGTCGATGCTGTCCCCGAAGTCCGCTGAGCTGGTCGAAGCCACGCTGCCCGCCGTGGGTGCCGCCATCGGCGAGATCAGCCGGCTGTTCTACCAGCGGATGTTCGCCGAGCACCCGGTCCTGCTGCGGGTGCTGTTCAACCGCGGCAACCAGGCCAACGGCACGCAGGCCGAGGCGTTGGCCGGTTCGATCGCGGTGTTCGCGTCCGGGCTGCTCGCCGGGAAGGAGCCGGACGCGATGTTGCGCCGCATCGCGCACAAGCACGTCTCGGTCGGCGTCACGCCCGGCCAGTACGCGGTGGTGCACAAGCATCTGCTCGCGGCCGTCGCCGAGGTCCTGAACGTCACGCCGGAGATCGCGGCCGCCTGGAGCGAGGTCTACTGGCTGATGGCCGACACGTTGATCGGGCTCGAGCGGTTCCTGCCGAGGGGGCAGCAGGACCACCGGGTGATCGCCCGGTTCCAGGAGACCGAGGACGTGGTGACGTTCGTGGTCAGGCCGGTGCACGGTCCGGTGCCCCTGAGCAAGCCCGGCCAGTACGTGTCGGTGCAGGTCCCGCTCCCCGACGGCGCCAGGCAGATCCGCCAGTACAGCCTCTCCGGACGGACCGACGACGCGCTGCAGTTCTCGGTGAAGCGAGACGGCGAGGTGTCGAGCTACCTGCACGACTTCGCGCCGGTGGGCAGCACGCTGAGGCTCAGCCGGCCGGCCGGGGACGTGACGTTCCAGCCCGGCGACGGGCCGGTGCTGTTCGCGTCGGCGGGGATCGGGTGCACGCCGATGATCTCGATGCTCGCGGAGCTGGCGGCCACCGACTCGCCGCGGCGGGTGATCGCGGTGCACGGTGACCGCGACCAGCTCACGCACCCGTTCCGCGCCGAGCTCGCCCAGCTCGTGGCCAAGCTGGAGGACGGGCAGGCGCACGTGTTCTACGAGCGGCCGATCGGGGAGTGGCCGGCCGAGCGGACCGGACTGGTCGACCTCGAAAGCGTCGCTGTGCCGGAGAACGCCACCGCCTACCTGTGCGGGCCGGTGCCGTTCCTGCGCGCATTGCGGGCCCAGCTGCTGGAGGCGGGTGTCACCGACATCCACTACGAGGTGTTCGGGCCGGACGTGGTGTCAGCCGGCTAGCCGGTCCAGCGCGTTGCGGACGTGGCCCTTGGTGTCTTCGAGGGCGGCGGCCGCGCGTTCGGTCGGCACCCCGGACAGCAGGTGCACCAGCGCCACCTTGAGGTCGCCGGACGCTTCCGCCAACGCCCGTTCGCAGGTGTTCTCGGGCTGTCCGGTGGCCTCGTGCAGGATGCGGATCGTCCGTCCGCGCAGCTTCGCGTTGGTGGCGCGCATGCTGACCATCAGGTTCGAGTAGGCGCGGCCGAGCTTGATCATCACCGCGGTGGAGAACGAGGTCAGCACCAGCTTCTGGGCCGATCCCGCCTTCATCCGGGTCGAGCCGGCGATCGCCTCCGGGCCGGTGTTCAGCGCGACCAGGACGTCTGCGGTGAACGGCACCGACGCGTTGTTCGACACGAGCACGGTGTGGGCGCCAAGCGCTTGCGCCTCTTGCAGCGCGCCGATCACGAACGGCGTGCGCCCGGACGCCGTTATGCCCACCACCAGGTCTTTCGCGGTGGCGTGCCGGCGGATCTGGGCCGCGCCTGAGCTGTCCTCGACTTCCTCGACCGCGCGGACGAGGGCTTCGGAGCCACCCGCGTGGTGGGCGACGAACCAGTCGGACGGGGCGTTGAACGTGGGCACCAGCTCGGCGGCGTCCAGTGTTGCCAGACGGCCTGACGTGCCGGCGCCTACGTAGTGGACGCGGCCGCCGGACATGATCGCGGTGACGCCGAGGTCGACCGCGCGGGCCAGCTCCGGCAGTGCCTCGGCGACGGCGGACGGGACCGTGCGGTCCTCGTCGTTGATCATCCTCAGCACGTCGATCGTCGAGACCCGGTCGATGTCCGTGGTGCGGGGGTTCCGTTGCTCGGTCGGAGATTCCACGCGCACCCCCGCACCGTTCCGGGGGGAGATCATTTAGTCGTCTCCCGCGGCCGCCGTCGGCCGTCTGGTCTCGCACCCAGTCGATGACCGGAGACGGCCTCGTAGGTCGCCTCCAGCGCCGTCTTCGCCGAGTCCACGTGGTGCTGGGCGACACCGATGAACAGGCAGTCGATCACGGTGAGCTGCGCGATGCGGCTCGCCATCGCGCCGGAGCGGAACGTGGTCTCACGCGCGGCCGTGGTCAGCACGTGGTCGGCGACCTCGGTGATGGGCGAGCGCGGGAAGTTCGTCAGCGCGACAGTGGTGGCGCCGGTCTCGCGGGCCACGCGGAGGGCCTCGACGGTCTCCGCGGTGGAGCCGGTGTGCGAGATGCCGACGGCGACGTCCGCCTCGGTCAGCACGGCGGCCGAGGTCAGCGCGATGTGCGTGTCGTTCCACGCGAAGCAGGTGAGGCCGATGCGGTGCAGCTTCTGCTGCATGTCGAACGCCACGAACGCGGACGCGCCGAAGCCGTAGACGTCGACCCGGCGGGCGCCCGCGACGGCTTGGACGACCTTGTCGAGCGACTCGATGTCGAGCTGCTCCGCGGTCTCCTCGACGGCACGGGCGTCGGCGAACGCGACCTTGCCCACGACCTGCTTGAGGTCGTCGCCGGGCAAGATGTCGCCGCCCATGTCGTGGTTGGCCCTTGCCTGGCTGCGAGCGGTGTCGGCGGCGAGCGCGATGCGCAGCTCCGGATATCCGCCGACGCCGATGGCCTTGCAGAACCGCGTCACCGTCGTCTCACTCGTGCCCGCCTGCTCGGCGACCTCGGTGATGCTGCGGTGCGCGACAGTTCCGGGGTTCTCCAGCACCACCTTCGCGACGCGCTGCTCGGCGCGCGCGAGACCCGGCAGCAACGACCGGATCTTCACCAGAGGACTGGACTCCGCACTGCTTTCAGTGGACACGTGGGAAACTTACTAACCGCCACACCGGGGGTCAACGGAGTGTGGGCGCAACTCACCCCAACTGTGTCCGAAAGTCACCCCGTCGGAGCGAATCTTTGGCGGCGTGTCACCGAACGTCGGGCTTCTTCCTGGTGGAGACGGCGATCCGGTTCCACGAGTTGATGGTGAAGATGAGCGCGATGAGCTGCGCCAGCTCCTCCTCACCGAAGTGCTTCGCGGCCTGCTCGTAGACGTCGTCGCTGACGTACTCGTGGCTGCTCAGGACGGTGATGGCCTCAGTCAGGCGCAGCGCAGCCTGCTCCTTCTCGGTGTAGATGTCGCCGGCTTCTTCCCACGCGTTGAGCAGGTAGATGCGCGCCTCGGACTCACCACCCTTTCGGGCGTCGACCGTGTGCATGTTGAGGCAGTAGGCGCAGTGGTTCAGCTGGGAGGCGCGGATGCGGACGAGCTCGGCGAGCTGCTCGTCGAGACCTTCGCGGGCGGCGGCGTCGAGGGCGATCATGGCGCGGTAGACCTTCGGGGCCTTCTTGGCGAGGTCGATGCGGTTCGTCATGGCACAAACCTATGGCGCTGATTGGCTCTGGGCATGGTGCAATTTGATCGTGGAATCGTGGGCCAATCTTGACTTCCACCTGGACCTGTCCGGGCCGGGTGGGCTGCGGCACCGGTTGACGGCGTCGCTGCGGGAAGCGGTCCGTTCGGCACGGCTGCCTCCCGGGACCAGGCTGCCCGCCTCGCGGTCGCTCGCCGCCGATCTCGGGATCGCGCGGAACACCGTCGCGGAGGCGTACGCCGAACTGGTGGCGGAGGGCTGGCTGACCGCACGTCAGGGTTCGGGAACGGTTGTCGCGCAACGGGTTTCACCGCCACAGCCGGTGAAGCGCCCGGCGGTGGGATCGGACGTGCGGTTCGACCTGACCGTGTCGACGCCGGACATCACCGAGTTTCCGCGCACGGAGTGGATCCGCTCGACGCGGCGGGCGTTGACGGCGGCGCCGTCGGAGGCGTTCGGGCCGGGTGATCCGCAGGGACGGATCGAGCTGCGGACCGTGCTGGCCGAGTACCTGGCGCGGGCGCGGGGCGTGCGGGCCGATCCAGGGCGGATCGTGATCTGTTCGGGGTTCGCCGACGGCATCCGGATGTTCAACCGGCTGCTCAGGCCACCGGTCGTCGTCGAGGAGTACGGGCTGGGCCCTCACCGTGATCTGTGGAAGTCGACGGTGCCGCTGGCGGTGGACGACCACGGCGCGACCACCGAGCAGCTGCCAGACGACCGACGGGCCGTGGTGCTGACACCGGCGCACCAGTTCCCGTTGGGTGGCCCTCTGCATCCACGACGCCGCGCATCGGCGGTTGAGTGGGCACGGCGCGTTGGTGGCCTTGTGCTGGAGGACGACTACGACGGGGAGTTCCGCTACGACCGGCAGCCCGTCGGGGCGGTGCAGGGGCTGGATCCGGAGCACGTCGTCTACCTGGGCACGTCCAGCAAGGCGTTGTCGCCGGCGCTGCGGATCGGGTGGATGGTGCTGCCGGACCGGTTCGTCGATCCGATCCTGGCGTTGAAGACAGATCGTGAGCAGTACATCAGCATGCTCGATCAGCTGACGTTGGCGGACTTCCTCGAGTGCGGGGCGTACGACAGCCATGTCCGGCGGATGCGGCTGAAGTACCAACGGCGGCGCGACCGGCTCGTGGAGGCCGTCTCGCCGTACGCGTCGGTGTCCGGCATCGCCGCTGGCATGCACGCCGTGCTCGACACACCGCACGAGGCCGCCATCGTGCAGACGGCGCGCGAACGTGGGATCGAGGTCAATCCTCTCTCGTGGTTCCGGCACGAGCTGAGCGACGACGACCGCACGGGGGTCGTGGTGAGCTTCGGAGCGCCCGCGTTTCCACGGGCGCTCCCGCTGTTCACCGAGGTGCTAGCGGCGTGCCACTGACCAGCCGTCGGCCGTGACGTCACCACGGGCGTGGACGTAGACGCCGCGGCCGTTGTACTGGCCCGCCTTGGTGTAGACGAACCTGGACTTCACGGCTTCCGTTGGCACCCAACGACGTTCGGTCGTCGTGATCGTGCGGGCGTCCTGCCAGCCGGTACCGTTCCAGTGCTGGATGGTCAGCTTGTCGCCCTTGTCGATGTCGACGAAGACCTCGACCGGGCGTTCCGCGATGAGAGTTCCGCCGGAAGCCGTTGCACGCCACTGCTTTCCGTGCGCCTTGACCGCGAGCGCGTTGGCCAGGCCGTCGGCGACCGCCCGGCGCGCGGGGTTCACGCTGCCCCAGTCACGGCTCGGGTGCACGCGGTTGGTCAGCAGGATCGCGATCGACCGCGAGGCCTTGTCGATCACGAACGACGTGCCGGTGTACCCGGTGTGACCTGCTGTTCCCGGTCCGCTCAGGCCGCCCATGTACCAGCGCTGGGCGAGCTCGAAGCCGAGCCCGTGGGCGTTGTCGGGGAACTGCTGGTTGAAGTTCGTGAGCATCAGCTCGACGGAGTGCTCGGTCAGGATCCGGCGGCCCTGGTAGGTGCCGCCGTTGAGGATCGTCTGGCCGAGGACGGCGAGGTCTTTGGCCGTGCCGAACACACCCGCGTGGCCGGCCACTCCTCCGAGGGACCACGAGTTCTCGTCGTGCACCTCGCCGCGGACCATGCCGCGTGGCGGTGCGGTCTGGAACTCCGTGGCGGCCGTTCGGTTCGTGGCCTTCGGGTTGTAGCCGGTGTCCTTCATGTTGAGCGGCTTGGTGATGCCGTCACGCACCGCCTGGTCGAGCTTCTTGCCGCTGACCTTGTGGACCAGTTCGCCCAGCGTGATCAGGTTCAGGTCGGAGTAGACGTACGTGGTGCCGGGCGTGGACTTCGGCTTCACGTCCATCACGGCTTTGATGCGTGAGGGGGCGTCCGGGTACAGCTTCCACAACGCGATGAACGGTTCGAGGCCGCTCGTGTGTGTGAGGAGCTGCTTGACGGTGATGTTCTCTTTGCCGTTCACGCCGAACTCGGGCAGGTAGTGGGTGACCTTCTCGTCGATGTTCACCCGGCCCTGCTCGACCTGCTGGATCACCGCGATCGACGTGAAGAGCTTCGAGATCGAGGCGAAGTCGAAGATCGTGTCCTTCCGCATCGGGACGCGTTCTTCTTCTGGCAGCTGGGTTTGCTGGTCCTTGTACAGCACCGCGTAGCCCGTGCGGTCGTGCGTGACGATCTTGCCGTCGTGCACGTACATCGTGACGGCGCCGGCGAACAGCGGTTTGCCGTTGGCCTGGGGTTTCGTGAAGTCGCGGACCTGGCGCAGGGCCGCGTTGATCGGTTCCGGGTCGAGGTTGGCCCAGTACGGGTTGGAGTCGCGCAGGGTGGTCCAGGGTTGCGCGAAACCGTCCTGAGGCTGGTCGAAGTGGCCGGGGATCACGGCTGTCACGAGTGCGACGGCCAAGGCAGGGATGAGCATGGCGTCCTCACCGGTAGCGCAGGTAGGGCAGGCGGGTGCGGCGGAACTGCTGCAGTTCCTGTTGCCACGCACCGACGATCTCGTTCAGCGGAGCTTGGGCGTCGATCATCTTGCGCAGCCGGTCGGAGCCGCTGAGCTTGTCGATCCAGTTGTCGGGCCGCCACGCGAACACGGTGGGGTACAAGGACTTCGCGGTGATCAGCATGGCGACGGCCGCCTTGATGGCGTCGAACTCGGCCGCGTTGGTGACGTGCAGGGCGACACCACCGCAGGTCTTGCCCTGGAACTTGTTGAACGTGGGCGCGAAGTAGGTCTCGCGGAACCTGATCCCCTTGAGGTTCAGGGCGTTGAGTGCCTCGGTCCAGCGCCAGTCGATGCCGGGTGCGCCGACGGTTTCGAACGGGCGGGTGGTGCCGCGGCCCTCGGACAGCACGGTGCCCTCGAACAGGCACGTGCCGGGGTAGACCAGCGCGGTGTCCTGGGTGGGCATGTTCGGGCTCGGCGGCACCCACGGCAGGCCGGTGTCGAGCTGGTTGCGTCGCCAGCCCCTGAGGTTGACCACTTCGAGCTTCGTGGTCAGGTCGAACTCGCCCTTGAAGAAGCGCGCCAGTTCGCCGACCGTCATGCCGTGCTGCTGGACGATCGGCTTCAGGCCCACGAAGGTCGCGTAGGCGGGGTCCAGCTGCGGGCCGTTCGCGGTGCCACCGATGGGGTTCGGGCGGTCGAGGACGATGAAGTCCAGGTCCTTGGCCGCTTCCATCGCCTGGTACAGCGACCAGATGTAGGTGTAGAAGCGCGCGCCCACGTCCGCGATGTCGAACACGACGGTGTCGATGCCCGCCTTCGTGAACATCGCCTGGATCTTCGTGGGGTTGGCCTGGTACGTGTCGTACACCGGGATACCGGTGCGCGGGTCCGCGTAGTCGCCTTCGGAGCCGCCGGCCTGTGCCGTGCCGCGGAAGCCGTGTTCGGGGCCGAAGACGGCGGTCGGCTTGGCGCCGTGGGCGACCATCGAGTCGACGATGTGGGTCTGGTCTTTCAGGATGCCCGTCGGGTTCGTGAGCACGCCGACCTTGCGGCCCTTGAGCTTGCGCCAGCCGTCGCTCGCGAGTTGTTCGGAGGCGGTGGCGAGCTTCGGGGAGGCGGTGGCGGTCGCCGTGCTGACGAGCGGGACGGACAGTGCGCTTGCTGCGAGGAAGCTGCGCCTTCTCACCAGGTCACTCCGTGTCCGAACGGGTAGGGGGTCGGGCCGGGCACGTCGACCGGGAGCTTGCCCTGCGGCTTGGCCTCGCCGAGCAGGATCCTGGCCAGCGCTTCCATCGAGACCGTCGTGGTCGAGTAGGTGGCGAGCCACGTCTTGGCGTTGCTGTAGGCGACGTCGTACGGGTTGCCGGTGGCGGCCGCGATGACCGGTTTGCCGGTGGCGACCAGCTGGTTGAGCAGGTCGAGCTGGGCCGGCCGGGTGCTCAGGTTGTTGGTCAGCACGACGATCTTGTCGGCGTTCGCCGCTGCTGTCAGTGCCTGCTGGATCTGGGCCGGTGTGGGGCTCGTCGCCGTGACGACCTTCGTGCCCTTGAGCCTGGTGGCGAGTGCTGCCGTCGTGGCCTCGCTGGTGCCGACGACCAGGGGAGCCGTGGCGTTGAGAGGGATCGCCTGGGCGTCGTTGCGGACGGCGGTGACGGTGCGGTCGGCGATGCCCTGGGCGGCCTGGGTGTTGGAGCCGACGACCTGGTCGACCTTGTTCTCGTCGACCTGGGCGTTGAGCATGACGCCGCGCAGCAGCTTCATCTTCAGGATGCGCAGGACGCTCTGATCGATGCGCTGCTCGGTGATCTCACCGCTGCGGACGGCCTTGATGACGCTGTCGACGGCGAGACCGAGGTTCGGCGGCATCAGCAGCTGGTCCACGCCTGCCTTGATGGCCAGCACGGGGATCTCGGCGTCGGAGTGGAGCTTGCGGACGCCCGCCATCTCCAGCGAGTCGGTGACGACCACGCCGTCGTACTTCAGCTCTTCGCGCAGCAGGCCGGTGATGACCCTCGGGCTCAGCGTGGCCGGGTTGCCCGACGGGTCGATCTGCGGCACCTGGATGTGCGCGGTCATGATCGAGTCGATCTTGGCGGCGATGGCGGCCTTGAACGGCGGCGCGTCGATCTGGCGCCACTGGTCGAGGCTGCGGTTCGAGACCGGCAGGGCGGTGTGGCTGTCCTCGGCCGTGTCGCCGTGGCCGGGGAAGTGCTTGGCGGTCGAGGTGACCGACTCCGGGTCGAACCAGCGGCGGCCCTCGTAGCCCTGGACCTGGGCGCTGACCATGTCGGCCGCGAGCTTCGGGTCGCTCGAGAAGCTGCGCACGCCGATGATCGGGTTGGCAGGGTTGGAGTTGACGTCGGCGTCCGGCGCGAAGTTCTGGTTGATGCCCATCGCGCGGAGTTCCTGCGCGGTGATCCTCGCGGCCTGTTCAGCGTCCTGGGTGCTGCGGCCGGCGCCGAGGGCCATGTTGCCCGGCAGCTGGGTGGCCGGCGGGCCGATGCGCGTGACGAGGCCCATCTCCTGGTCGGTCGAGATGAGCAACGGGATGGGGCTGGCCTTCTGCAGGCCGTTGGAGAGCTGTGCGATCTGTTTCGGGGTGTCGATGTTGTCGCGGCTCGAGTTGTTGAAGTAGATGACGCCGCCGGGCTGGTACTTGCGCACCATCTCCGCGGCCGTCGCCACTCCGAAGTCTGTTTGGTTCTTGGGGTGCGGGACGTCGGCGGCCTGGCCGTTGACGTACGTGACGAAGAGCTGGCCGACCTTCTGTTCCAGCGACATCCCGCGCAGCGTGGTCACGGAGGCGTCCGCTCTCGCCACCGGCGTGAGGGCGACCATGGCTGTGACCAGCGTGAACGCGGCGATTTTCCGCACTTGGAAGTGCCTCCCGGTGATGTTCCCACAGATAACTGGCGTATTTCGCAAGTTACTCACGGCTGCGAGGCGGGTCAACGGGTGGACATTCTGCCGTTCGGCGGCACTTTTTCACGCACAAGCAAACGGGGCACCCTCGGAAGGGTGCCCCGTCGACAGCGCGGGCTAACGAGTTACCAAGCGTGCAACTCTGGTCGTACAACCCTGGCCTCGGCGTCCGGCGTCCCGGTACGCAGGCCCTAGACGACAAGCCTCCCGCGGCGTGCTGCGCGTGGGTACTCGAAGTCCGCGCACGGAGCTTGGCCGGGGTGGATCCTGACTTCTCTTCGTCTGGTCCCTGGCCGACCCGAGGTCCGCACCACCTATTTAAGTGCGTGGGCCCGGTCACAGCAAGGGCTCGGACGGGTGCACCGTTCAAGCCACGTTCAGTAGTGAAAGTACTGCGGTTTCAGCGTTTGTGAGGTCTTGTACATGTTCGGGTACCGCTGACAGGGCGTTGCCGTGCACTCACGCGGGCACCACGTGTGCGCGCCGTTGCCGCTACTCGCCAGTACCGGTCTCTTAGGGTTCGTTTTGGCCCTGAGGGCTTGACTTCAGTCGCGGTTTCGCTTGCGCCGGAGGCCGTACCAAGCCGCGCCGGCCGCCGCCACCGCGCCGAGGCTGATGGCCGTGACCGCGACCGCCTTGCCCGACGGGGTGGGGATGCGGGAGCGCAGGCTCACCGGGTCGACGAACTGCAGCACCGGCCAGCCCTTCTCGACGGCGATGCGGCGCAGGCCGCGGTCCGGGTTCACGACCGTCGGGTGGCCGACGACCTCGAGCATCGGCAGGTCCGTGACGCTGTCCGAGTAGGCGTAGCTCTTGGCGAGGTCGTAGCCGTGCTCCGCGGCGAGCTGCTTGATCGCGACGGCCTTGTTGTCGGCCGCGCAGTAGAAGTCGACGTCGCCGGTGTAGCGCCCGTCCTGGACGAACATCTTCGTGCCGACGCTGAAGTCCGCACCGATCATCTGGGCAATGGGGGCGACGAGTTCTTCCCCGGACGCGCTCACGATGACGACGTCGTGGCCTTCCGCTTTGTGATCGGCGATCAACTGCGTCGCTTCTTTGTAGACGAGTGGATCGACGATGTCGTGCAGCGTCTCGTTCACGATGCTGCGGATCTGCTCGACGTCCCAGCCCGCGGCCAGTGCGGTGATGTGCGCGCGCATGCGATCCATCTGGTCCGCGTCCGCTCCGGCGAGCATGAACACGAACTGCGCATAAGCGCTCTTCAGCACGGCGCGGCGATTGATCAACCCCTCCTGGAAGAAGGGACGGCTGAACGCCAGCGTGCTCGACTTCGCGATCACGGTTTTGTCGAGGTCGAAGAAGGCGGCGATCCGGCTCATGTGACTCAGCTTAGGTGTACTCGCCAGTAGGCCGTTCGGGCGGCATTTCGTTTGTGTACGAAACCGTGGTGCGACACGGTTACCGAAACTTGGCCCGCAGCTGTTGCCGAAGTTGCGCGCAGCACTGGCGCAGGGGGATACAGTAGGAGAGTCCGGTTCGACGGACGGGTTCAGTCCGACCCCCCGGGACTGAACCATTGACGACCCCCGTCCCTCCCCCCTGGCGGGGGTCGTCCCATATCCGGACCACGTTTCCCCGTGGGTGCGACTGGACCTCTGCGGCCCTTGGCGCGGGTTCCGACCCCCAACCCCTCAGAGTCGCACACGCCCCCGACAGTTCCTGTGCTCCAGGGCTTTCAAGATCTCGACTTGTCCACACCCCGCGATCTGTCCACATCTGGATCTTCGCCCGTTGTGTCGTTCATCACGACTCAGCACCGTGGACCCCATGACCCACCCGATCGCCCTGCTCACAGACCCCGACCTCCTCGACGAGGTCCTCCGCATGGCCGCCGCGGCCGACTGCGAACTGTCCCGCGCCTCGGACATCACGGAACTGCGCGCGGAGTGGCACAGCGCCCCCTTGGTCCTGCTCGACCCGACCGCCGTCTCCGCCTGCCTGTCCGCGAACTTCCCCCGCCGCTCCGGTGTCCTGGTCGTCCACGGAGGCGACCCGCCCTGGGCCCCGGCGGTGGCCCTGGGCGTCGACGCAGTCCTGGAACTGCCGGTGGAAGGCCGCATCCTGGTGAGCGCTCTCGCCGACGTGGACGAGGGCCCGCCCTCCGACCGCGGCAGGGTGATCTCGTTCGTAGGCGGCCGAGGCGGCTCCGGCGCCTCGATCCTGGCCATCGCCTGCGGTCGCGAGGCAGTGGCGACCGGCGGCGAGGCCATGCTCGTCGACTGCGACCCGCTGGGCGGCGGCATAGACCTGGCGCTGGGCACCGAATCGGACGAGGGCGCCCGCTGGCCGGGCGTGCACTGCAGCGGCGGCCGAGTCCCGATGTCAGCCCTCCGCGCCGCCCTGCCCACCGCGGGCAGCCTCAGCGTCCTGGCCTGCGACCGAGCAGGCCCAGACCCCGAACCAGCAGCAGTGGCCGCCGTCCTGGACGCAGGCCGCCGCGCCGGCTGCACCGTCGTGTGCGACCTGCCGCGCCACCCCACCGCCTCCGCCTCAGCCGCCCTCGACCGCACCGACCTGACCGTCCTGGTCGTACCGGCCGAAGTCCGCGCCACCGCCGCCGCCACGCGAGTAGCCACCCGCCTCCTGACCCAGGGCCGCAACATCCGCCTGGTGGTCCGCGGCCCCTCACCCGGCAACCTGCAAGCCGCCGAGATGGCCGACGTGATCGGCGTCCCCCTGCTGACCCAGATGAGGCCCGAGCCAGGCCTGGCCGAGGTGCTGGAACGCGGCCGCTTCCCACGCAACGCCAAGGGCCCTCTCGCCACAGCGGCCCGCCTGGTGCTGAAGGAGCTGCGCCCATGAGTTGCCCGGATTGCATTCGCCTGACGGTGATTCTCCGGCGGGTCTGGCGCGCTCGTCCTGGGCCCCGAGCCGATGCGGTGAGGGCATCGCTGACGACCGATGCGGTCACCTGCCACAGGTGCAGCGGAGAAGGTGCTGCGGAACCTCTCCGGCTCGCTCACCTTCTCGGGGTCACTCGACTTCCCAAGCTCGCACGGACTACCTGGTCGCCCCGGACCGTTCAACCTCCACTGCCCAAGAGCCCTCCCGCCCGAGAGGAGTCGCGGCCATGACCAGCTTTCTGCTCCAGCCTGTCCGGTCTCTGTGCCGTGGATCCACTTCGTGGGTGGCGGAGGCGCGGCCATGACCCCGCCACGTTCGTCAGCGCGCTCGACCCCTCCTCCGCGCTCGACCTCGCCGCCGCACCCGGCCCCTCCAGCGCGAGATCCCTCGCGTGCAAGGGAGAACGCAGCGGTGACCCTCCTCCGCATCTTGGGGCGGATGGTGCGCAACCTCGTCGTCTACGGCCGTCCCTTCCCACCTCCCTTCATCTTCAAGAAGGAGCCTCCGGAATGAGCCGCTTGCTCGTCTGGTGCCACGAAATCTGGCTTCGCCTGACCGGCCGCGAGATCACCTACGGCCGGCACGCCCAACGCCCTGAGGCCGCCACATGACCTCTGCCCTGATCGACCGCGTGCGTCACCGGCTGGCCGGCGCGGACATGGAGATGACCGCGGCCGTCGTGGCGGACGCGGTCCGGTCCGAGGCCGGTGGCGTGCTGGCCGACTCGGACGTCTTGGAGGCCCTCCAAGTTCTGCGCCAGGAGTTCAGCGGCACCGGCCCATTGGACCCGTTGCTGGCCGATCCCGGCACCACCGACGTCCTGGTCACGGCGCCGGACCAGGTCTGGGTCGACGGCACGGCGGGGCTGCGCCGCACCACCGTCACGTTTCCCGACGAGGCCGCGGTCCGGCGGCTGGCTCAACGGCTGGCGGTGGCGGCAGGGAGGCGACTCGACGACGCCTCGCCCTGCGTTGACGGCTGGTTGCCCGGCAGCGGGGTGCGGTTGCACGCGGTGCTTCCGCCCATCGCGGATCGCACGTGCCTGTCGCTCCGCGTGCTCCGGCCCGCCACCCACGATCTCGAGGCACTCCGGCGGCTCGGCACGTTCGACGCTGAGATCGCTGAAGTCCTGCGCGCGATCGTCCGCGAGCGCAAGGCGTTCCTGGTGATCGGCGGTACCGGGTCGGGCAAGACCTCGTTGCTGTCCGCTCTGCTCGCGTGTGTCCCGCCGACGGAACGCATCGTGTGTGTGGAGGACGCGGGCGAGCTCGACCCGGATCATCCGCAGTTCGTCCGGCTGGTCGCGAGGCCGCCGAACGTCGAGGGTGCAGGCGAGATCACCGTGCGATCGCTGGTGCGGGAGGCACTGCGCATGCGGCCCGACCGGATCATCGTCGGTGAGGTGCGGGGCGCGGAGGTCCGCGAGCTGCTGACCTCGTTGAACACCGGGCACGAAGGCGGTGCCGGAACGTTGCACGCCAACTCGCCGGCTGAGGTCCCGGCGCGGCTCGAAGCGCTGGGCGCGTTGGGCGGGCTCGACGCGCAGGCGCTGCACAGTCAGGTGGCTGCGGCTGTGCAGCTGGTCTTGCACATGCGCCGAGACGGCAACACCAGATACCTCAGCGAGATCGGGGCGTTCGTGCGCAACGAGAAGAGGCTCGCAGTTCGTCCGATATGGACAAAATACGGCGGGTGGCACGAGAAGGAGTTGCTGTGCTGAGCCTGCTGCTGCTGGCGACCGCGTTGCTGGTGTGGCCCCAGCTCAAGTCACTCCGCAGACTCAGGCCGGCGGGCAAACGGGAAATCGTTGTGCCGCAGTACATCTGGTTTGTCGTCGCGGTCGCGGGAACGTACCTGGTGGCAGGCATCGGCGGACTGGTTGCCGGAGCGGTGCTCGCCGTCGTCATCTCCAGAATCCTCAAGCAGAGCAAGCGAAACCGCGCGTTCAGGGCGGCGACCGAAGCGCTCAGCAATGGTCTGGGTGGCGTGGTCGACGAGCTGCGGGCGGGTGCCCATCCCGCCACTGCCGCGGAAGGCGCGGCCCAGGACACCCCGGCGCCGGCCAACGAGGTGCTGAGGGCCGCGGCGGCCACCGCGAGACTGGGCGGTGACGTTGAGCGGACGTTGCGAGATCTTCGCCAGCCACTGCTCAGAACTGCGGTGGATCAGCTGGCCAAGGCGTGGCACGTGTCGGCGAAGCACGGGGTGGCGTTGGCGGATGTCCTGGACGCCACCAGACGTGACCTCGATCAGCGAGCGGCGTTCGCGCGGCAGGTGCACGCGCGGATGGCAGGTCCGCGGGCCAGTGCGGCGGTGTTGGCCGGGTTGCCGGTGTTCGGGGTGTTGCTGGGCGAGCTGAGCGGGGCCCGGCCGACGCGGATCCTTCTGGGCACCGCGGCGGGACAGGTGTTGCTGGTGCTCGGCGCGCTGTTCCTGGCGGCCGGCCTGTGGTGGACGCAGCGGATCACGGAGGTGGAGCCGTGACGTTTCTCCTCCTGGCGTTGGCGATCCTCGTGGTTCCGGTGCCGCGAAGAGCGATTGATCGGTTGCGGTCCAAGGCGCACGACCCGCCGCAGGACAAGGCCGAACGCACTGGGGCGTTCGAACGGGCTGCTGCTTGGGATCTGCTGGCCGCTTGTCTCAAGGCCGGGTTGCCCGTGCCGACGGCGATCCAGGCCGTCGCGATGAAGGAGCTCAGCCAGGTCGCGGAGCTGCTCCGGCTCGGAGCGGATCCGGTCACCGCGTGGGCGCCCGCGCTGGATCAGCCGGAAACGGCAGCGCTGGCCAGGGCGGCGCGCAGGACCGCGCGGTCCGGGGCGGCGCTGGCCAGGCAGGCGGCTGAGCTAGCCGAGCGGACCAGGGGCGAGGGGACGAACGAGGCCGAGGCGAAAGCGCAGAAAGCCGCTGTGGTGGTGGCGGCGCCGCTCGCGCTGTGTTTCCTGCCCGCGTTCCTGTGCCTTGGCGTCGTGCCGGTGGTGCTGGGGCTGGCCGATCAATTCCTCAACTGATTCCTCAACTGACGAAATTCCCCGACTGACAAGGACGAACAGATGGAACTGCTGAAAGACGACAGCGGTATGAGCACGGTCGAGTACGCGATCGGGACGTTGGCGGTGGCCGCGTTCGCCGGGGTGCTGTACGCGCTGGTCACCAGCGACTTCGTGCAGAACCTGTTGCAAGGGCTGATACAGCGTGCGCTGTCGTCGGTCTGATGACAGCGGCATGGTCACGGTGGAGGCGGCGATCGCCGTGTGCGCGTTGCTGGTGGTCATGGGGCTGGCGGCGGCCGGGCTGACGGCGCTGATCGAGCAGATGCGGTGCACCGACGCGGCACGGGAGGCGGCGCGGCTGGCGGCGCGCGGTGAACGGCAGCGCGGGGAGGAGGTCGCAGGGCAGGCCGTGCCGGGAGCGTCCGTGGTGTTCCAGGTGGAAGGGGATGCGGTCCGGGTCGTCATCCGCAAGCAGGGGCCGTTGGGCTTGCCGCTCAGCGCGCAGGCGTTCGCCGTCCTGGAGCCGCGATGAACGGCGAACGGTCTGGTTGCGACCGAGGTTCGGCTGCGGTGAGCGGTGTGGTGGCGATGTTGTTGCTGATCATCGTCACGGTGGCCGGTGCGCAGGCCGGCGCGGCGGTCGTCGTGCGGCATCGGGTGACCGGTGCGGCCGATTTGGCGGCGCTCGCGGCTGCCTCTCGTCTCGCCGAAGGCGATGAAAATGCTTGTGAGCAGGCAAAACGAGTGGCGGAAGCCAACCGGTCCGCGCTCGAGCGCTGCACGGTGAGCGGCTGGGAGGTGGTTGTGGAGGTGTCGGCGATTACGCCGTTCGGCCCGGTGAGCGCACAGGCCAGGGCAGGTCCGGCCGAAGATCGAAGCGTTTGGAGCGCGATGAGCGGTCGACTCGCAGCGGTGAGCGGACTCACACCGCCGCCGGGACATGCTGAACGGTGATCGAACTAAACGCGAGCAGTTCAGTTGCTCGGTCTGGCAAAGGGCGTTCGCCGTCTCGTAGCTACCAGTTGTCGAGCGGGGGTTACGGAGGCCGGTGCCGGTGTCGTTAGTTGTAGTGGCGGCACCGACGCGGTGTCTTACGAAAACCGACACCTTGTCGATGTCGAGTCAGAGCCTAGGAAGAAGGCGACGGAAGATGGATTGGTCGGACAGCTGGCGCGGGGCCTTCCGCATCGAACTGCGTGCCGAGGCGATCAGCCTCGCGTACCGCGGTTGGCCCGTACTGCCCGGCACTTACCCGGCCGGTTCGGAGCAGGGCGTCACCCAGTGGGCGGGCCGCAGCGGGCTCGAGCTCCACGGCCCCATCCCGGTGCACCGCGACTGGGTCGACCGCATCGGGACTCGTCCCGAGCAGGTCGCCACGTGGTGGGCGGGTCGCTCCTACAGCCTTCTCGTCGCCACCGGTCACGTGATCGACGCGATCGAGGTCGGTACCGACCTCGGCCGCCGCGCGGCCGTCGCACTGCGCTCGATCGGTGTTCCCGTGCCGATCGCCGCGACCCCGTCCGGCCGGTGGATGTTCCTGGTGAAGTCCGGCTCGAAGCTCAACGCCGAGCTGGGCAACAACGCGGACGTCCACCTGTACGGCAAGGGCGAGTCCATCCCGCTGCCGCCCACCCCGTTGGCGCACGGTGTCGTGCACTGGAGGGTCAAGCCGTCGATCTGCGGCTGGAACCTGCCGGACGCGCACATCGTGCAGGACGCACTCGTCGAGGCGCTCCACACCCCGGCGGGCTTCCAGCTCGAAGCCGCATAACAACTACAGAGCCCGGCCGTGCTGGGTGTCGTCGTGGACTCTCCCCGACAACCCCGAAGGCGATGCCCTGCACGGCCGTTCCAACCCAGCCCGACCCGATGTCGGCCTCCGTACCCCGCATTTGGGGGCCGCGCAGGTGAGGGCGAAAAGCCGAACACGCACCCCGAAGGACAGCCTCCCGCAGCACGACCGGACCGAGGAACGTTAGTGGCAGGGCGCCAGCTCTGCCGCGGTCGGTGAAGCCGGCTCCTCCCCGGAGTTCGTCCCAAGACAGTCGACACCGTCGCCTCCCGCGTGTCCTGTCGAGACGAACAACCAGATTCCACCGATGTTCCAAGGGATCCGGTCGCGCAGCGGTAGCAGGCGGGAAAACAGTGTTCGGCACGTGGAGAGCGCGGCGCCTCGGTACCCGTGAGCCGAGGCGTCGCGCCCACGAAAGCAGGAAACGCTAGAGAAGCTCGCAGTAGGCCGCGAAAGCCTCGGTCTGCTCCAGGCTTCCCGGACGCGGAACCGCATCGGCGTCCCAGCCGAGGTCCCGGTCCTCGATGACCTGCTCGATCAGCGGGTGCCACCGCTGATCGAGCATTTTCCTGGCCCACAACAGGGCGCCGCGCTTCGACTCCACCTCTCCCGTGTGGATGGTGTAGAGCGTGCGGCAGTACGCCGCGACGATGTAGCGCTGCGTCCAGGCATTGCCCATCGGCGCCCACTCCCGGATGCCTTCCAGCACGTGCGGCAGCTCGGCGCGCATCGAGGACCGCAGAGCCTCGGCCGGGACCTCGTCGACCAGCGAGGTGGTCGGCGGGCCGTCCAGCACGATGCCGTGGTTGCGCAGGATCCAACGGGCGTGCGGAGAGTTGCAGTGCAGGTCCCACGCCAAGGTTCGGGTGCCGTGGTCGTTGAACAGCCACGGAACTCCGAGGCCTGCCACCGAGCGCAGCGACTCCACGTCGGCGTAGGAGCCTTCGATCTCGGTCGACCAGTGGCCCGGGCGCAGCGGGATCTCGTCGTGCAACGCGCGCAACCCCGCCTCACGGTCGCCGGACGGCAACTCGGTGCAGGCGACGATGAAGTCGCAGTCGCTATGGATGTCACCGGCGCCCAACGCGAACGAGCCCTGGACGTAGGTGCCCACGTAGGTGGGGCCGAGGATCTCGCGCACCGACGAGACGAAGTCGGCGAGCAGCGCGTTCAGCTCGGGAAACTGAGTGGGCATCCGAAAACCGTAGCCAGGCGCACGGCCACGGTCAGGTGATTTTGCTCAGCACCACGTCCAGCACCAGCACGGCACCGGCCTTGTCCAGCGGTTCGTTGCCGTTGCCGCACTTGGGCGACTGCACGCACGACGGGCAGCCCATCGGGCACGAGCACGCGCTGATCGCCGACCGCGTGGCCGACAACCAGGCCCGCAGCGCCGAGTGGCCGCGGTCCGCGAAGCCCGCGCCGCCGGGGTGGCCGTCGTGCACGAAGACCGTCGGCATGCCCGTGTCCGGGTGCACGGCTGTCGACACGCCGCCGATGTCCCAGCGATCGCACGTCGCGAACAGCGGCAGCAGGCCGATCGCCGCGTGCTCGGCGGCGTGCAGGGCGCCGGGGATCCGTTTGCTCTCGACACCGGCGGCGACCAGCAGCGACTCGTCGACGGTGTACCAGACGGCGCGGGTCTGCAGGCTCTGCTCCGGCAGATCCAGCGGGATCTGGTCGAGCACCACGCCGGACGGCAGCCGGCGCAGGTAGCCGACGACCTGCGTGGTCACCTCCACCTCGCCCAGGCACACCGACACACCACCGAAGTCGGTGCGTTCGACCTCGCCCATCACGGTGATGTCCACGCAGTCACGCGGCTGCGTGGTCCACTCCGGATCTTCGCGGTGCACCATCGCGAGGCCGCTCTCCAGGTCGAGCTCGTCGACCACGTACGCCCGGCCTTGGTGCAGGTAGACAGCACCGGGATGCACCTGCCAGCAGGCGGATCCGGGGTCGACGGTGCCGAGCATCCGGCCGGAGTCCGACTCCACGACGGCCACCTGGTCGCCGCCGGAGCCGCGGATGTCCACTCCGGCGTGCGGGCGGTCGTGCGACGCCCAGTACCACCCCGCCGGACGCTTGCGCAGCAGCTTCTCCGCCACCAGCTCGTCCAGCACGGCCTCGGCGAGCGGTCCGCCGAAGTCGTCCAGGCACGCCGGGGTCAACGGCATCTCGGACGCGGCGCACGCCAGCTGCGGGCCTAATACATAGGGGTTCAACGGATCCAGGACCGTCGCCTCGACCGGCCGGTCCAGCACCGCGGACGGGTTGTGCACCAGGTATGTGTCCAACGGGTCGTCACGCGCCACGAACACCACGAGTGCGCTGTCGCCAGACCTGCCCGCACGACCCGCCTGCTGCCAGAACGACGCCAGGGTGCCGGGGAAACCGGCCACCACCACCGCATCCAGCCCGGCGATGTCGACGCCGAGCTCCAGGGCGTTCGTGGTCGCGACGCCGAGCAGATCGCCCGTGGACAGCGACTTCTCCAGCGCGCGCCGCTCTTCCGGCAGGAACCCGCCCCGGTAGGCGGCCACCCGAGGAGGCAGTTCGCTGTCCACTTCGGACAGAATGCGCTGGGTGCCCATGGCCGTCAGCTCCGCACCACGACGTGAGCGCACGAAGGCGAGCGAGCGTGCGCCCTCGACGACCAGATCGGCGAGGATCCGCGACGTCTCGGCGCCGGCCGACCGCCGGATCGGTGCGCCGTTCTCACCCTCCAGAGAGGTCAGTGGCGGCTCCCACAGCGCGACGGTCCGGGAGGCGCGCGGTGAGAAGTCGTCCACGACAGCGGAAACCGGCACGCCGAGCAATCGCTGAGCCGAAGCAGAAGGATCAGCCACTGTGGCCGATGCCAAAACGAAGATCGGATTCGCACCGTATTTGCGCGCGATCCTTCGCAACCGGCGCATCAACAACGCCACGTGCGAACCGAAAACACCGCGATAGGAATGGCACTCGTCGATCACCACGTACTTCAGCCGACGGAAGAACCGCAGCCATTTCGGGTGCTGCGGAAGGATTCCGCGGTGCAGCATGTCCGGGTTGGTGAAGACCCAGTTCGCGTGTGCCTTGACCCAGTCGCGTTCGGCCATCGGGGTGTCCCCGTCGTAGGCCGCCGCGCGCACACCCTTGATCCCCAGTTCGTCGAGCGAGCGGAGCTGGTCCGCACCAAGGGCTTTGGTCGGTGACAGGTACAGCGCGGTCGCCTTCGTGTCCGCCAAAAGAGTGGAAAGCACGGGCAACTGGTAGGCAAGTGACTTGCCGGACGCGGTGCCCGTCGCGAGCACCACGTGCCGGCCGGACCACGCCAGCGAAGCGGCCTCGGCCTGGTGCCGCCACGGCTCGCGCACGCCGGTTTCGGCGAACGCGGCGACCACCTGCTCGGCGGCCCACGAGGGCCATTCGACGTGATCAGCCTGCCGCAACGGCAGATCACGTGCGTGTGTGAGAGGCGACTCTCCGGCGGGCACTCCCGCCAGCACGCGGTCCAGCAACCGCCGTCCCTGATCCACCACGACGCGAGCTTCGCACACGGCACCGACACTTCCGGCTGGGCCGTGCTCGACTTCCTGCGCAGATAACGGTGTGTGCACGGATCGGGACAGTTCGTTGCCCCGTTGCAAGTACCCCCTAGACTCCCCGCTCATCGCATCCAATGAGGGATGCGTCACGTCGCGCTGGGCGGCTGGACTGCCTTGGCGCTGCACATGGCAACTCACCAGGAGGACGGATGTCCCGGCAATTCCTCGCGGAGAGCCTCGAGCTCTCCGGGGGTGATCGCGGCGTCGTAGCCGTGGTCGCCGTGGTCGCCCTGGCTGCTCTCGCCGTCGGGTACGTGCTGCTCAAGGAGGTGCTGGCCGCAGGCCAGGGCACCCCCAAGATGCAGGACATCGCCAAGGCGGTTCAGGAGGGCGCAGCGGCCTACCTCAACCGGCAGTTCCGCACGCTCGGCATCTTTGTCGTGATCGTGTTCGTACTGCTGTTCGCGCTACCGGCGGATGATTTGGCCGAACGAATCGGCCGATCTTTGTTCTTCCTCGTCGGTGCCGCGTTCTCGGCGACTATCGGCTACCTGGGCATGTGGTTGTCCACGCGCGCCAACGTGCGTGTCGCCGCCGCCGCGAACGAAGAAGGCGGTCGCGAAAAGGCGACGCGCATCGCGTTCCGCACCGGTGGTGTGGTCGGCATGACCACGGTCGGTCTCGGCCTGTTCGGTGCCGCGCTGGTCGTGCTCGTGTACGCGGGTCAGGCCCCGAAGGTCCTGGAGGGCTTCGGTTTCGGCGCCGCGCTGCTCGCGATGTTCATGCGTGTCGGTGGCGGCATCTTCACCAAGGCCGCCGACGTCGGTGCCGACCTGGTCGGCAAGGTCGAGCAGGGCATTCCCGAGGACGACCCCCGCAACGCCGCCACCATCGCGGACAACGTGGGTGACAACGTCGGTGACTGCGCCGGCATGGCCGCGGACCTCTTCGAGTCCTACGCCGTCACGCTCGTCGCGTCGTTGATCCTCGGCACCGCCGCGTTCGGCTCGCAGGGCCTGCTCTTCCCGCTGATCGTCCCCGCGATCGGTGTGCTGACCGCGGTCATCGGTGTCTACACGACGAAGGCGAAGGCGGGCGAGAACGGCCTCGCGGCCATCAACCGCTCCTTCTACATCTCCGCGGTCATCTCCGCGGTGCTGTGCACGATCGCTGCGTTCGCGTTCCTGCCGAGCTCCTTCGCGGACCTCAACGGCATCTCCGACGCGGTCAAGGCCACCAGCGGCAACCCGGCGCTGATCGCGTCCGTCGCGGTGATCATCGGCATCGTGCTGGCCGGTGTCATCCTCTGGCTGACCGGCTACTACACCGGCACCGAGCACAAGCCGGTGCAGGAGGTCGGCAAGACCTCGCTGACCGGTGCGGCCACGGTGATCCTGTCCGGTATCTCGGTCGGTTTCGAGTCCGCTGTGTACACCGCGCTGGTCATCGGTGCGGCCGTGTACGGCGCGTTCCTGCTGTCCGGTTCGGTCGTCGTCTCGCTGTTCGCGATCGCGCTGGCCGGTTGTGGTCTGCTCACGACCGTCGGCGTCATCGTCGCGATGGACACCTTCGGCCCGGTCTCGGACAACGCGCAGGGCATCGCCGAGATGTCCGGTGACGTGCACGGCGAGGGCGCGCAGATCCTCACCGAGCTCGACGCGGTCGGCAACACCACGAAGGCCATCACCAAGGGCATCGCGATCGCGACCGCCGTGCTCGCCGCGACGGCGCTGTTCGGCTCCTACCGCGACGCGATCGAGCAGGCCATCGTCAAGGTCGGCAACGTCGCGGGCGACCTGCCCGTGTCGTTCACCAACCTGGTGTTCAGCCCGAACATCCTCGTCGGCATCACCATCGGTGCGGCTGTCGTGTTCATGTTCTCGGGCCTCGCGGTCAACGCCGTGACGCGTGCCGCCGGTGCCATCGTGTTCGAGGTGCGCCGTCAGTTCCGCGAGAACCCGGGCATCATGGATTACTCGGTCAAGCCGGAGTACGGCAAGGTCGTCGACATCTGCACCAGGGACTCGCTGCGTGAGCTCGCGACTCCGGGTCTGATGGCCGTGCTCGCCCCGGTCGCCGTCGGCTTCGGCCTCGGCGTCGGCCCGCTGGCCGGTTACCTCGCCGGTGCCATCGCGACCGGCACGCTGATGGCGGTGTTCCTGGCCAACTCCGGTGGTGCCTGGGACAACGCCAAGAAGCTGGTCGAGGACGGCAACCACGGCGGCAAGGGCTCCGACGCCCACGCCGCGACGGTCATCGGCGACACCGTCGGCGACCCGTTCAAGGACACCGCGGGCCCCGCCATCAACCCGCTGATCAAGGTCATGAACCTGGTCTCCGTGCTGATCGCGCCGGCCATCGTCACCTTCTCCATCGGTGACAACGCGTCCGACCCGATCCGGATCGCGATCGCCCTGGTCGCGACCCTGATCATCGTCGGAGCGGTGGTCGTGTCGAAGCGTCGCGGCACCGCGATCGCGGACACGCCCGCGGAGAGCGTCAGCAACGGCGCCGCGTAGTTCCCCTCCCGGTCGGGGTACGTTCGGGTTTCCCCCCGACGTACCCCGACCGAGGAGTTACGACATGAGGCTCAGCCTCGTCGCCACTGCCGTTGTCGCCGCCGCCTGTGCGCTGGCCGGGTGCACCAATGGCGGCAACTCCGGCACTTCATCGACGCCCACCAGCGGCGCGGCCAGCCCCGAGGCCGTCGCCTACATGGACAAGGTGTGCGGCGCCGCCTCCGAGTTCGCCAAGATCGAGAAGACGGCCCCCAAGCTCGACGCCGACTCCACGAAGCTCAAGGCCGAGATGGCCGCCTACATGGGCCAGCTCGCCGACGCCTTCACCAAGTCCGCGGAGGGCCTCAAGAACGTCGGCCCGTCACCCGTCGCAGGTGGCGAGGAGGCCGTCAACAAGATGGCGGAGACCTTCACCTCGCTCGGCGCCGTTTTCGCGGACGCCAAGACGAAGGTCGAGCAGGCCGACGCGAACAACGCCACCGGTGGCATCCAGGCCGCCGGAGAGGCCATCGCGAAGCTCTCCGAGCTCGCTGACCCGCTGCGGGACCTCAAGGCCAACCCGGAGCTGCAGAAGGCCACGCAGACGGCATCCAAGTGCCAGGAGATGCAGCGCCTCAACCTGACGCCGACGAGCTGAGCGAGGCGGTTCGGAGTAGCTTCCGCGCCATGCGTCGCACAGTCATCGCGTTCCTGACCGGCCTGCTCGCGCTCACCGCGTGCAGCACCGGAGGAACAGGCTCCTCCACGTCCTCGACGCCGGCCAGCGAGGCCGACGTCGTGGCGTGGATGGACAAGGTCTGCGGCGCCGTCGACGGCACCGTGAAGGCCATGTCGTCCGAGCCGAACATCGACATGACCGACCCCTCCAAGCTCAAGACGGGCCTCTCCGAGTGGCTCGGCACCAAGATCGCCGCGGTCGACAAGTCGATCGCGGACCTCAAGGCGCTCGAGAACGGCCCCCACCCGAAGTCGAAGGAGCTGGTCAGCACCGCCGAGCAGGGCATGGACCAGATCAAGACACTGCTCGGTGACACCCGGTCGAAGGTGGACTCGTCCACCGATCCGACCCAGGTCATCACCGCCTTCACCGAGATGGTCACCAAGGCCGCCGCGCTGGAGGGGGCCGGTGGCGAGGTGCAGAAGAAGTTCACCGAGACGGGACTCGCGCAGGCCGCTCAGAAAGCGGGCAACTGCAAGGGGCTTGCGGTCGTTCCCACGTCTCCTCCGACTTCCTGACGAACCAGGAATCCTGTCTGACCGGATCGCCCGAACGTGTACCGTGCGGCGGTCCGGTTAGACATGTCCTGGGGGATTTTCACCATGAACGCACGTTTGAGATTCGCTGTCGCATGCGCTGGTGCCGCTCTTGCCCTCGCGGGGTGCTCCAACAGCGCCGCGCCGTCCACGCAGAGCACGGCACCCACCACGACCACCACTCCGCCCGCCGCCGACCCGGTCAAGTGGGCAGGCGCGTTCTGCAGCGGCACCACGCCGGTGCTGCTGGGCGTGGTCGAGCTCATCACCGTCGTCGGCACCAACTCCGACAACCCGGTCGCCCTCAAGGAGGGCATGCTCAAGATCCTCGACACCGGTTCGACGTCGCTCGCCGACGCCGAGAAGAAGCTCAAGGACGTCGGCGCGCCCGGCCCGGAGGCCCAGGTGCTGCACGACGACCTGGTGAAGCTGTTCGGGGAGAGCGCCAAGGAGTACAAGTCGGTCGCCGAGCAGGTGAAGAAGATCGACGCCAACGCGCCGGACTTCATGGATCAGGTCGAGAAGATCGGTGGCGACTCGGCCGACCCGTCGAAGTTCTCCGACCAGATCAAGAAGCTCGACGCCGACCCGAAGTACAAGGACGCCATCGCGAAGGCGCCCGAGTGCACCGAGATGCGCACCAAGCTCGGCAAGCTGCTCGGTCAGTGACGACGTTTCGCCTGATCGCGGCCGTGCTCAGCGCGGCCGCGATCTCCGCGTGCAGCACGTCGCCGCCTGCCCCGGTCCAACAGGCCGCGCCGACGACCACCACGACGGCGGACGTTCCCGGCGCTGATCCGGCGGCGTGGTTCGACGCCTACTGCGGTCCGATGGGAGTGGTGGAGATCTCCCGGCGGGAGATCCAGGGCAAAGCCGCACAGGGCATGGGTGCCGTGAAGGACGCCGTGGTGCGCTGGGCCTCGTCCGCCGCGGTGTCGGATCGCAAGATCGCGGACGATCTGGAGAAGCTCGGCCCGCTGGGTTCCGACGTGCGGAACCCTCACGAGCGTCTGGTCAAGGCGGTGCGCGAGCGGGCCAAGGGCTTCGAGGAGGCGTCCACGAGGTTGAGCGCGCTGGCAGCCGACGACGTGTTCCCTGAGCGGTACGAGCAGGTCATGGCCAGCAGCGGAACGGGTGCGGGTCGCGAGAACGCGGAACTGATGTTCAAGCAGATCGTGGAGACCCCGAAGTACGCCGAGGCGTTCCGCGCGAACAAGGTGTGCGCGGACTGGCAGGCGATGGCCAGAGCAAAATAGCCCGGATGAGGACTCGTCTGCTCGCTGCTCTGCTGACCGGTGCCGTCGTGCTGACCGCCTGCGGTTCCGACGCGGACAAGCCGATCACCGACGCGCAGCGGCAGTGGGTGGACGCGTTCTGCGGCGGTGTCCTGCCAGGCCTGGAAGCGGGCCTTGACCTGCGCAAACAGGACCCGGCGAACGTCGCTGCGGTCAAGGCTGCGTACGTCGAGCTCGTCACGTCCAACGCCACCGCGTTCACCGCCGCGGAGAAGAAGCTGAAGGAGCTCGGCGCGCCCGAAGACGATCTCGAGAAGGTGCACGAACGGCTGGTCAAGTTCGTCACGGAGTCCGCCAGGTCGTACGGCGACGCGCAGGCTCCCGTGCAGGCGCTGGAGCCCAACGCCCAGTTCCTGGAAGGCGCCGAGAAGGTGCTGGCCGACACCAACGTGGTGAGCAGTCCGGAAGACCTCCGCGCGACTTTCCAGGAGCTGCAGAAACGGCCGAAGTACGCCGACGCGCTGGGCAGGTCGGCGCCCTGTTCGGAGATCAGGTCGAAGGGGCAGCAGCTCGGTCGGTAACAACTGTCCCACTGGCCGCAGTCGAACGTCTGTTCTACCCTGTGGGCCGTGGTTGGGCAGCTGTCCTTCTTCTCGGCCGAGGCGCGCACGCCGGCCAAGGCGGACCTCGCCGGGTTCCTCTGCGGGCCGGGGCAGGCCGTCAGCTTCGCGCGCGGTACAGCCGCGCGCGTCTACGTCGAGCTGCGCGACGAGTGGCGTCACCGGCCGCTCAAGCAGGCCTGCACCGAGCGCGGGGTCACGACGGAGCTGTGCGTCAACGAGGAGGGCACGCACTTCGTCCGCACGCCGTTCCGCACCGATCTCACCCCTCTGGCCGCCCGCTGGCTGGACGTCTCCGTCAACGGATCTGTCAAGAAGGTGCCGGCGGACTTCGAGCTGAACGGAGCAGTGCTGCGCGTCTGGGCGCTGGCCGCGGGCAGCTGGATGGAGTCCGCGTACCTGCTCGGTTTGGACCCCAACGCGCCGCAGACACACGCACCGTTGCAAAATGCGCTGCTCGCATCGGGACTTCCGTGCACCCTGGTAGGGGCACCGGCGTTGCGGGTAACCGGCCGACGAAGGCTGGCACGGCTCGCTGAGCTGGTCGGAAGCCCTCCTCAGGGAGTGGCGATGAGCACCTGGCCGGCGGCCTGAGCGGGCCGTCCGGCATGGTTGTGTCACTCTGTCTCGTCGTACGGGCGTCGCGGAGACATGACGGATGGTGTGCTTTTCGGCCGACGCTGGGCAACACTGGCGGGCCTGGGAACCGGGTTTGGAAGAGAGCGGGACGGCGAGTGGCTGGATCGACACGGACGAAGAAGAGCAGCGGAGGAGAGGGCGGCAACATTCGACGGCTTGTGATCGTCGAGTCGCCCACGAAGGCGCGCAAGATCGCCTCATACCTCGGCGCCAACTTCGTCGTGGAGTCCTCCAGGGGACACATCCGGGACCTGCCGCGCGGTGCCGCCGACGTTCCCGCGAAGTTCAAGGGCCAGGCCTGGGCCAGGCTCGGCGTGGACGTCGACCACGACTTCGAGCCCCTCTACGTGATCTCCGCGGACAAGAAGTCGCTGGTCACGGAGCTGCGGGAAGCGTTGAAGGACGTCGACGAGCTCTACCTCGCGACAGACGGTGACCGCGAGGGCGAGGCCATCGCGTGGCACCTGCTGGAGACCCTCAAGCCGAAGGTTCCGGTTCGCCGGATGGTGTTCCACGAGATCACCGAGTCCGCGATCCAGGCCGCCGCCGCGAACCCCCGCGACCTCGACCAGGACCTGGTCGACGCCCAGGAGACCCGGCGCATCCTCGACCGCCTCTACGGCTACGAGGTCAGCCCCGTGCTGTGGAAGAAGGTCATGCCGAAGCTTTCGGCTGGCCGCGTGCAGTCCGTGGCGACGCGCCTGGTCGTGGAGCGCGAACGCGAGCGGATGAAGTTCGTCTCCGCGAGCTATTGGGACATCTCGGCGCAGATGGACGCCGGTGCCGAAGCCACGCCGCGTCAGTTCGGCGCGCGTCTCGTGGCCGTCGACGGCACGCGTCTCGCCACGGGCCGTGACTTCGGTTCGGACGGCAAGCTGACCGGCAAGGCCGACGTGGTCGTGCTGGACGAGGCACAGGCCAGGGCCATCGCCGCCGGGCTGCAGAACGCGCCGGTCAAGGTTGCCTCGGTCGAGGAGAAGCCGTACTCGCGCAAGCCGTACGCGCCGTTCATGACCTCGACGCTGCAGCAGGAGGCCGGCCGCAAGCTGCGCTTCTCGGCTGACCGCACGATGCGCACGGCGCAGAAGCTGTACGAGAACGGCTACATCACCTACATGCGTACCGACAGCACCACGCTGTCGGAGACCGCGATCAACGCGGCCCGCACGCAGGCAACGGACCTCTACGGCGCGCAGTACGTCGCCAAGGAGCCGAGGCAGTACACGCGCAAGGTCAAGAACGCGCAGGAGGCCCACGAGGCGATCAGGCCGGCGGGAGAGGTCTTCCGCACGCCCGGCCAGGTGGCCGCCGAGCTCGACGCGGACGAGTTCAAGCTCTACGAGATGATCTGGCAGCGCACGATCGCCTCCCAGATGGCCGACGCGCGGGGCAACACGACCAGCATCCGCATCCAGGGCCGGGCCGCGACGGGCCAGGAGGTCACGTTCGCCGCCTCCGGTCGCACGATCACGTTCGCCGGCTTCCTCAAGGCCTACGTCGAGACCGTCGACGCCGAGGCCGGTGGCGAGTCGGACGACGCGGAATCGCGCCTGCCGCAGCTGGTCAAGGACCAGGACCTGACGATCGCGGAACTGTCCGCGGACGGTCACTCCACCTCGCCGCCCTCGCGCTACACCGAGCCGTCGCTGATCAAGACGATGGAGGAGCTCGGCATCGGCCGTCCCTCCACCTACTCGTCGATCATCAGCACCATCCAGGACCGCGGCTACGTGTGGAAGAAGGGCGCGGCGCTGGTCCCGTCGTGGGTCGCGTTCGCCGTGGTCGGCCTGCTCGAGGGCCACTTCGGCCGTCTCGTCGACTACGACTTCACCGCGGCGCTCGAGGATGAGCTCGACGGCATCGCCGCAGGTCGCCAGCAGCGCACCACGTGGCTGTCCGGCTTCTACTTCGGTGGCAGCATCGGCCCCGACGGCTCGATCGGCCGCTCCGGTGGTCTGAAGAAGCTGGTCGGGACCGGTGTCGAGGACATCGACCCGCGTGAGGTCAACTCGATCCCGCTGTTCAGCGACTCCGAGGGCCGCACGGTCGTCGTGCGCGTCGGCCGCTTCGGGCCGTACCTGGAGCGGGATGTCGACGGAACCGCGCAGCGCGCGAACCTGTCGGACGACCTGGCGCCGGACGAGCTGACCGCGGAGATCGCCGAGAAGCTGTTCTCGACGCCGCAGGAAGGCCGGTCCCTGGGCACCGACCCGGTCTCGGGCAACGAGATCGTGGCCAAGGAAGGCCGCTTCGGTCCGTACGTGACCGAGGTGCTGCCCGAGCCGTCGGAGAACGGGGCCGCGCCGTCGAAGGCGAAGGCGCCGAAGCCGCGCACCGGTTCGCTGTTCAAGTCGATGTCGCTGGACACGGTGTCGCTGGACGACGCGCTGAAGCTGCTGTCGCTGCCGCGCGTGGTCGGCAAGGACCCGGAGACGGGCGCCGAGATCACCGCGCAGAACGGCCGCTACGGCCCGTACCTGAAGAAGGGCACGGACTCGCGGTCGCTGGTCGACGAGAGCCAGATCTTCACGGTCACGCTCGAAGAGGCGCTGAAGATCTACTCCGAGCCGAAGAAGCGCGGCCGCGCCGCCGCCGCTCCGCCGTTGCGCGAGATGGGCAACGACCCGGTGTCCGGCAAGCCGATGGTGATCAAGGAGGGCCGCTTCGGCCCGTACGTCACCGACGGTGAGGCGAACGCGTCGCTGCGCAAGACGGACAGCGTCGAGTCGATCACCGACGAGCGCGCGGCCGAGTTGCTGGCCGAGAAGCGCGCGAAGGGGCCGGTCAAGAAGAAGGCTCCGGCGAAGAAGCCGGCGGCGGCGAAGAAGCCCGCGGCCAAGAAGGCTCCGGCCAAGTCCAAGAGCTGAGCCGCGTGTGATGCACGACTGATGTACGCCTAGGAGGCGGCGGTGCCGACGAACGAGTTCGGTCCGGACGGGACTCAGCCCCCGCCGCCTCCCAGGCTGTTCCCCGACCCGCTGGCCGGGCTGGTGACCGCCGACGCCTGGATCGCTCCTCAGTGGACTGGCGGGTACGTCGCGTCACGTGTGTCGGTGCCTACACCGCCGGTGCCGACCGAGGAGATCAGGCAGGCCATCTGGTCGGCCATGGAGCAGGAACAGCGCCGGCCACGCGGCAAACGTCCGCCGCCGCATCAGCACCAGGTGCTGCAGCAGTACATGCAAGTGGTGCAAACTCCTGGCGCGCAACAACAACAGCCCGCGAAGCAGTCGAGCGGCGTGGCCGCGTTCATCGGTTGCCTGATCGTGATCGGCTTCTTCGTGCTGGTCGTGGTCAACATTCTCGGAGCGATCTTCAGCTAGCTGTGCTGAGAGTCCGGCAACGTCACCCACCCCATCCGGTTACCCTGATCCCACGGGATGGGCCGAGTAGGGGTGACTGAGATTCAGGACGCGGACACAGGAGTGACCGAGGCAGGCCAGACAGGGCAGGCCCAGTCCAGCGTGTCCACGGTCCACCGGCTGCGCTCGGTGCTGGCCATCCGGCCGTTCCGGCGGCTGTGGCTCGTCACCTACCTGTGCAGCGTTGGTGACTGGCTGTCACTGCTCGCGCTGACCGGTCTGGTCTCCGAGATGATGAGCAGCTACCAGTGGCAGTCGTTCGCGCTGTCGCTGGTCGTGCTCACGCAGCTGCTGCCAGGCATCCTGTTCGCGCCCATCGGTGGCGTGCTCGCGGACAAGTTCGACCGCCGCAAGGTCATGGTGGTCTGCGACGTCCTGCGCGGCTCGCTGTTCATCTCGATCGCGCTGATCGGGTCGCCGATCTGGCTCTTCGTGGCGAACTTCCTGGTCGGCTGCTGCGCGATGCTGTGGATCCCGGCCAAGGAGTCGGCGGTCCCGAACCTGCTGCGCCGCCCCGACCAGGTGGAGTCGGCGAACCAGCTCGGCCTGGTGATGACCTACGGCATCTCCACGATCAGCGGCTTCGGCCTGTACTCGCTGATCGCGGGCATCCCCGCCTACCTGAACCTGCAGGGCGGGAACCTCGAGTTCAACATCGCGACCATCGCGGTGATCATCAACGGCCTGCTGTACTTCACCTCCGCGATCCTGATCGCGACCCGGCTGCCGGAGCTGTCCGGTCGCACCGCGGCCAAGAAGAAGGAAGTCGAGGCCGACAAGCCGGGCTTCGTCGCGATGTTCCGCGAGGGCATCAGGTTCGCCGCCGCGACGCCGCTGGTCCGCGGCCTGGTGATCGGCATGATCGGCGCGTTCGCCGCGGCCGGTGTCGTGATCGCGACGGCGAAGCTCTACGCCCAGTCGCTGCTGGGTGGCGCCTCGACGTTCGGCCTGCTGTTCGTGGCGGTGTTCGTCGGTCTGGCGATCGGCATGGCGACCGCGCCGCGGCTGGCCAGGAGGCTCGCCTACAACCGGCTGTTCGGCGTCACCATCGTGGGCGCCGGCGTCACGCTGGTGCTGGTCGCGCTGGCCCCGCACCTGTGGATCGCGCTGCTGGCGGTGGCGCTGGTCGGCACGTGCGCCGGTGTCGCGTTCCTGACCGGCCTGACCATCGTGGGGTCGCAGGTCGAGGACGAGATGCGCGGCCGCACGGTCGCGTTGATCCAGTCGTTGCTCAAGATCGTGCTGTTCGGTGCCTCCGCCGGCGCGCCGCTGCTGGTCGCGTTGCTGCAGAAGCGCACGGTCAGCGTGTTCGGCCATCCGATGGAGGTCGACGCGACCCGTCCGGTGATGCTCGGCGGCGCGGTGATCGCGATCGTCCTGGGCCTCGTCGCGTACCGGCAGATGGACGACCGCCGCGAGGAGCCGGTGCTGACCTCGCTGTTCGCGGCGATCCGCGGCCGCCGGGCCACCAAGGGCCTGCTGATCGCGGTCGAGGGCGACACCCGCGAGGACACGTCGGTGCAGGCCCGCCGCCTGGCCGCCGCTCTGCGTGCCGAGGGTGTCGAGGTGCTGCTGGCCGCCGATCCCGAGCACGACGAACGCCGGCTGCGCACGATGCTGTCGTCCGTTGAGCTGGCCGGTGTGCGTGCGCAGGCCCTTGTCGCTGCTGCGGTCCGTGCTGATGTCGTCGAACGGCAGGTGCGCCCTGCTTTGGACGAAGGCTCCGTCGTCGTGATGGAGCGATACGTCGACTCGCCGTTGGCGCACTTCACCGCGACTTCCTCGCTGGAACACCAGGAGCTCGAGGGGCTCGTCGACTGGGCAACTGGGCGGCTGCGGCCTGATCTGACGATTCTGCTCGACCGGCCGGTCGTCGACGGCAAGGCGATCGGGCTCGAACACCACTGGCGCGTGCAGCGGCTGCTCAGCGAGATGGCCGCCGCCGACCCCGACCGCTACGTCGTGGTCGAGGCCGATGGTGACGCGGACGAGGTGGCCGAACGGGTCCGCTCCGCGGTGCTGCCGCTGCTGGCGACCCGCAAGCGAGCGGTCCCCGAAGCCGCGGTCTGACCGTTCGCTGGAAGACTGCTAGCCATGAGCGTGTGGGACGAGGTCGTCGGCCAGCCGGACGCGGTGGCTGTTCTGTCCGCGGCTGCGGAGGCCGCCGGCGTGATCGTCGCGGGTGGCACTCCTGCTCCGGGTGTGATGACCCACGCCTGGCTGTTCACGGGGCCGCCCGGGTCTGGCCGGTCGTCCACGGCGCGTGCTTTTGCCGGGGCGCTGCAGTGCGTGGTGGCTGATGACCGGCCTGGGTGCGGTGAGTGCAGCGGGTGCCGTACGTCGTTGCACGGGACGCACGCCGATGTTCGGATCGTGGCGCCTGAGGGGCTTTCCATTTCGGTCGCCGAGATGCGGTCGCTGGTCCAGATCTCTGCTCGCCGGCCTACCTCCGGGCGGTGGCAGGTGGTGATCATCGAGGACGCGGACCGGTTGACCGAGGGTGCTGCCAACGCGTTGTTGAAGGCTGTTGAGGAGCCGCCGGCGCGGACTGTGTTCCTGTTGTGTGCGCCATCTGATCATCCTGACGACGTGTCGGTGACCATTCGGTCGCGGTGCCGGTTGGTTTCGTTGGGATCGCCTCGGCCCGCTGCTATTGCTGCGGCGTTGGAGGCCATCGACGGGGTTCCTGCCGAGATGGCTTCGTGGGCTGCGGCTGTTTGTGGTGGGCATGTCGGGCGGGCCCGGCGGTTGGCCGTGGAGGAGCAGGTTCGTGCGCGTCGCGAGGCCGTGCTGCGGATTCCCTTGGCGTTGCGGAAGCCGGCCGATGTTTTCACGTGTGCTGATGAGTTGATTCGGGCTGCGGAAGAGGATGCTTCTACGGCCAACGAGGTTCGCAACGAGGTTGAGCGGTCGGCGTTGGAGACGGCGATGGGGGCTGGGGGGACCGGGAAGGGGACTGCAGCGGCTTCTCGGGGCGCCAAGGGAGCGTTGAAGGATTTGGAGAAGCGGCAGAAGTCTCGGGCTACCCGGACTCAGCGGGATTCGCTGGACATGGCGTTGGTGGATTTGGCTGGGTTTTATCGGGATGCGTTGGTGGTGCACACCGGGTCTGAGGCTGCGTTGATGCATCCGGATCGGGCTTCGGATTCTCGGACTGCTGCTGCGCAGTGGTCGCAGGAGTCGATATTGCGGCGGTTGGAGGCGGTGTTGGCTTGCCGGGAGGCTATTGAGGTCAACGTCAAGCCTCGGATCGCTGTTGAGGCGATGGTTACCACGCTGCATCGCGGGTGAGTGGTTGCGTTGCGCGGGGGCGTGTCGCGTTTTAGGGATTTCGGGGCTCCGCCCCGGACCCCGCCAATCTGATCAAGGACCTGTCCCACGCCGCACGCGGGTTGATGGCACGCCTGTTGCGTTGGGCGGAGGCGCGTTGCGTAGGTGGTGCGGTTCGGGTGGGTGGTCCCGTCACAAGT
>NZ_JBSGXZ010000033.1:0-107183 GCF_053610285.1 Lentzea sp. NPDC054927 | reverse complement strand
ACTCGACACGCTTTTCGTCGAGTTGACACCCCTCCTCGTGGGTGGCTCGCTCTGGCTCGGCTCGTGACGGGACCACCCACCCGAACCGCACCACCTACGCAACGCAACTCCGCCCAACGCAACAGGCGTGCCATCAACCCGCTGACGGCGTGGGCAGGTCTTTGATCAGATTGGCGGGGTCTGGGGCAGCGCCCCAGGAAAACTCTCGCAACCGCCAGGTAACTACGGCACGCAACCACCTACGGACTCGCAACCGGCAGCCGCCAACGCAACAGGGGGACGACCTACGCAACCTGCGCGCCCCAATCCACAAGCTGACGCAGGCGTCCCCTCAAAAGGAAGACCCCCTGAGCCCAAACGCTACTCAGGGGGTCCGACAAGATCGAAAATCCGACATCCGGCGGCCAGTCGATCCACCGATCTCCCAGCTCACCGCCGTACGAACGTCACCGCCGCATGAACGGCGGCACGTCAACCTCATCATCCGGATCATCAGTGACCGGCACCGGCCGAGAGGGCAACGACCCGTTCTGCGACAAAGACCGAGGCACCGACGGCACGTACCCGTTGCCCTGAGCAGGCGAAGGCTGCGGCGGCACAGAAGTAGCCGCCGGAGGAGCCTGCCGAACCTCACCCTGCGAACCAGGCTGATGCCCCGCCTGCGAATGCGCCTGCTGCTGGTGCACCGGCTGATGCACCTGCTGGTGAACCGGCTGCGACACCTGCTGATGCACCGGCTGAGCGACAGGCGGCGGAGGCGTCTGCGCCACCGGAGCCGACTGGTGCACCGGCGCCGCCGAAGCGGAAGCGATCGGCCCGGAAGCAGTCCGCGGCGGTGACGACAACGCCGTCGGCTCCAGCTTCTTGTGCGTGGGCCCGCCGCTGTCAAAACCCGCGGCGATCACCGTGACCCGAACCTCGTCGCCGAGCGAGTCGTCGATGACCGTACCGAAGATGATGTTCGCGTCCGGGTGAGCAGCTTCCTGGACCAGCGACGCGGACTCGTTGATCTCGAACAATCCGAGGTCGGAACCACCCGCGATCGACAGCAGCACCCCGTGGGCGCCCTCCATCGAGGCCTCCAGCAGCGGCGAGTTGATGGCCTTCTGCGCGGCCTGGACCGCGCGGCCTTCTCCTCGGGCCGAGCCGATGCCCATCAACGCCGAGCCCGCCCCGGACATGACCGACTTGACGTCGGCGAAGTCCAGGTTGATCAGACCAGGGGTCGTGATCAGGTCCGTGATGCCCTGAACACCGGACAGCAGCACCTCGTCGGCCGAACGGAACGCGTCCATCAGGCTGACACCGATGTCGCCCAGCTGAAGCAGCCGGTCGTTCGGGATGACGATCAGCGTGTCGCACTCGTTGCGCAGGGCCTGAATGCCGTCTTCGGCCTGCTTGGCGCGGCGCTTGCCCTCGAAGGAGAACGGGCGCGTCACGACGCCGATGGTCAGTGCGCCGAGCTTGCGAGCGATCGAGGCCACCACCGGTGCGCCACCGGTGCCCGTGCCGCCGCCCTCGCCGGCGGTCACGAAGACCATGTCGGCCCCCTTGAGGACCTCCTCGATCTCTTCTCTGTGGTCTTCGGCGGCCCTGTGCCCGACCTCGGGGTTCGCGCCCGCGCCGAGGCCGCGCGTCAGCTCGCGGCCGATGTCGAGCTTGACGTCGGCATCAGACATCAGCAAGGCCTGTGCGTCGGTGTTCACCGCGATGAACTCGACGCCTTTGAGCCCGACCTCGATCATGCGGTTGACGGCGTTGACGCCGCCACCACCGATGCCGACGACCTTGATCACCGCGAGGTAGTTGTGCGGGGGCGTCATCGGATCCGCCTTCCTGATCGTGGTCCGTGCTGTGGTGCTGGGTGGTGATGCACCCGGATTGAAACTCTCAACCTCTCCTAGAGGCTCAGAGTTATGTCAACCCCATATGTTCCTGCTGGACGGTAAGCACCGGTGGCACGTCGGTCCAGCAGCCACGCCGTAGGGTCCCAACACTGTGCGCTACTACTCCCCGGTCGTGCAGTCAAGTAGTGCGCACGGCCTGAGGACGACGCACCCCAAGCCTAGTCGGACGTCGAATCAGAGATCGTCTCGCCCGTCCTAACCCACGATTTCCTGTCGGTGCCGCCCGCTAGCGTGGTCACATGGGGATGAGAAAACTGTGCGTTGCCCTCGCGGCGATCGCACTGGGGGCAGTCGTGGCCGCGCCGGCGAGCGCCGCCACCGAGGGAAACAAGATCGTCGAGATCAGAAACGTGGGCCACGATCTCTGCGTCGACCTGACCCCGCAGGGCAGGGTCTCGCCCAGCCTCGCCACGTGCACGGGAAGCGCCGCGCAGCAGTTCGAGCGCGTCCCGGCGGCCATGGGCGGGGAGTTCCTGCGCGCCGTCGCGAGCGGGAACTGCCTGGACAGGCTGCAGCAGGGCATGGAGCTGTACCTGCTCCCGTGCAACGCGGAGGCGGCCAGCCAGCGCGTTCAGGTGCTGCCGGTCGCCACGGGCGCCGTCAAGCTCCGGTTCCAGGACAGGTTCGCCCAGGTCCTCTACTCCGACATGGGTGTGCTGTTCCTGAAGGACGACGGCGAGGAGAACGAGCTGTGGCAGATCCGCGAGGTCGGGGTCGCACCACCGCGGCAGGAGCCGGCTCGGGTCGTACGACTGAAGAACGCCGACCGCACCGACGCCTGCGTGACCGAGAACGGCGTCACGGCGATCATGCGGCCCTGCGCGGCGGCGCCCGGCCAGTCGTTCCGGCGTGTCGACCTCGGCGACGGCAGGACGGGGCTGCGCAGCACCAGGAGTGAGCTGTGCCTGGCCAACCTGAGGCACAGCGCGGTCACCCTGGAGAACTGCTCGGCGACGGACGCCGCCCAGCACTGGACGTTCACCGTCGACGAGCTCGGCAACCACAAGATCGCGAACGTGTCGACGGCCCGGCACCTCACGCCGGCCAGCGACGGCGAGGTGGCCACCTTCCCGTACTGGGGGATCAGCCTCTCGCAGCAGTGGCAGCTAGTGGTGTGACCCACCACGCCACTAGTCGCCGGTTGACCCGTCCAGCAGCTCCCTGACCACGTCCAGCTGACCGGCGTGCCGGGCGGTCTCCTCGATGACGTGCGCGAGCACCCATCGGGCCGAGACCGTCCGGTCGCCCCGGAACGGCACCTCGCCGTCGAGCTCCACGCCGGCGAGGATCTCCCGGCTCACCGAGGCCTGCCGCCGGTAGTCCTCCAGTAGCCCGGCGAGCGTCTCGCCCTCCTCGACGCGCCAGTCCGCGTCGGGGTCCTCCATCGTGTACGGCGCACGCGACCCCCGTCCGGCCAGCACCACCTCGAACCAGTGGTGCTCGACCCACCGCACGTGCTTCACCACACCCGCGGCTGTCGTCAGCTTCGACGGCAACACCGCACGCGCCGCGTCGCCCTCCGCGAGTCCCTCGACCTTCAGCTCGATCGTCGCGCGGAGGTAGTCCAACAGGGCCGTGTACGTCGCACGTTCATCAGCGACGAGTGGTGGTGCAGTCCGTGTCATGCGGCGCAGCCTGCATGAGCGCCCAGGTCACCGCACCGCATTTATCCGCTGGGCCGCAAGGCGTCCGGAGATCAGCACCGGCGGCACCCCGACACCCGGCGTGGTCCCCGCACCCGCCAACGCCACGTTCTCCACCCCGCGCACGACGTTGCGCGGCCGGAACGGTCCCGTCTGCGCGAAGGTGTGCGCGAGCCCGAACGGCGTGCCCGCCGCGTTGCCCCAGTCCAGCGGCGTCACGAGCACCTCGTCCCGGACAGCCGCACCGAACCCGTCCAGCCCGCGCGCCTCCAGCGTCCGCACCAGCTCGTCGCGGTACCGCGGCCCGACGCGCCGCCAGTCGATCGGCCCGGTCTTCAGGTTCGGGCACGGCGCCAGCACATAGTGCAGCCCGTCCTGCGCGTGCGTGACGAGCAGCGACGGGTCCGACATCAACTGTCCCTTGTGGACGATCTCGTCGAACGTCCCCCGCCACGCGCCCCCGAACAGGATGTTGTGGTGCCCGATGTCCCAAGTGCGATCTGTCGCCGCGTGCAACACCACGGCAGACGGCGACCAACGGTGCCCACCGAGCCGTCGCGGGCTCTTCCCGAGCAACCGGTACGCGTCCGGCAACTCACACGCCAAGACCACCGCGTCACACTCGATGCGCTCCTCAGCCGTGTGCACAGCCCTCACATTGGCCCCACGCCACTCCAGACGTGTGACCGTTGCGCCGTAACGGAACTCCGCACCGTGCTTCTCAGCGGCCTTGCCCAACGCCTGAGGCACCGCATGCATCCCACCGCGCGGGTAGTACACACCCGCGATGGTGTCCATGTACGCGATAACCCCGTACGCCGCGAGGGCATGCTGCGGCGGCACTCCCGCGTACAGAGCCTGGAACGAAAACACCCTGATGAGCCGCTCGTCCCTGATGAACCGCCGCAACTGCGACTCCAGCCGCCCGAACCCACCCAGCCGCGCCAGCTTCACCAACTCCGGCCGGACCAGGTCGAACGGCGAGTCGAAGTTGGCCCCGATGAAGTGCTCCCGCTGAGTCGAGTACAGCTCACCCAGCCACCGCCGCAAATTTCGATACCCGGCCGCTTCCCTTGCGCCGCAGACGTTGCGAACCTCGGCCTCCATGGCCTCGGCATCGGCGTGCACCGCGATCCGCGACCCGTCCGCGAACCGCGCGTGGTAAGCCGGATCGACCCGGTCGAGCGTCAGCCAGTCCGCCAGCCGCTCCCCCACCGCGCCAAAAGCCTCGTCGAGGTATTCCGGCATCGTCAGCACCGTCGGCCCGCTGTCCGCGACGAACCCACCCACCTGGACAGTCCCAGCGCGACCGCCTGGCACATCAGCCTTTTCGACGACGGTGACCCGCCACCCGGCGCCCCGCAAGTGCATCGCGGCCGACAGTCCGGCAAGACCAGCGCCCACAACCACGACGTGGCGAGCCATGAGTACTTCCTTCGGGTGACAACGACGAATCCGGCTAATACCGCGAGAAGCAGTCCGATGAGCACGGTAGTCGTTCACTACGAGGAGGCCCGTCTTGGCACCCGCACCCGCGTCCGTGCGTTCGCTCGTCATCGAGGCGATCGTGTTGGAACTCCTGACGAGCAGGGTGGGCAACCTGTTCGTGCGGGTCGCGACAGCGCTCAGGCCGAACGGCTGACCGGCGAGCCACAGGAGATCCCCCGTGGACCCTCTTCCACCGGAAGAACCGCATGCACAACCCCAGTGGAATGGGGCACACCTGACACGTTCTCCGTCGACGGCAGCATGACCGTGGCCGGCAGCTGTGGATCAGGTGGCTACAGCGACATTCGTGACGGGGCCCAGGTTGAGATCGTCAACCAGGACAACAAGATGCTCGGCGTGTCCGCGCTGAGGAAGGGCGAGGACCGTTGCGTCTTCACTTTCACGGTGCGGGACATACCGACAGGAGAGCGGCTCTACGGCGCGAGCACGGGCAACGTCAACCGCGGCGTGATCTGGAAGACACAGCAAGAGGCGATGGCCGAAGGCTTCCACCTCACGCTCGGCTGACCAAAGAACCTCAGGAGATCTCCATGTGCTCGCAGCCAACTCCCCGGTCCCCGCACCGACGTCCCCGCCGGTTCCCCACACCGTCCCGGCCACCAACCCCGCGTCCGTAGCCGGTCGCCGGCACGCCAGCCCCAGGGTCGTTGGCACGCCGGCGAACACCGCTGAGGAAGCGCTTCCAGCGTCAGGCCGGGATCGGATCAAGGCAGGGCAGAGCCGCCGATCCCGGCCCGCTGAAAGTCAGGAAACTAGGAAACCGTCGCCAGGTCCGGCGACGAGACGTCGTAGGTCGTGCCAGGCCGGGTCAGCAGCACCAGCAGCACGGCCGCCTTGCGCGGGGTGTCGTCGGAGCTGCCCCACTTCACCACGCGGTTCCCGGACAGCGTCAGCTTCACGTCGGCGCCGGACGTCGCCGCCACCGACGCCACCTCCGGCCGCAGCTTCTCCGGCAGCTCGTTCACCACCCCGACCGCGGCGCGCGTGGCCGGGTCCGCGGACGACGGCGCGGCGAGCACGAGTTCGGGCACGCCTGGTGCGGCCGCCGGCAGGACCGCGTAGTCCTTGCCGGTGCTGTCGACCAGGTGGAAGCCGTCGGGCAGTTTCACCGAGCCGACCGGGACGCGTTCGGTGATCAGCAACCGGACCGTGCCCGGCAGCTGGCGTTCGACTTCGACCGCGGCGACGCGCGGCATGGCGGCGACGCGGTCGTGGATGCCCTTGAGGTCCAAGCGCACCAACGGGGAGCCGGGTTCGATGGCGGCGACACCACGAATCTCGTCGTCGGTCAGCACCGCGGCACCACGGACGTCGACTTGATGGACGCCGAGCAACGGCGTGAAGAACACGCAGTAGGTCAACGCCACCACGGAAAGCAGCGTGAGCAGAGCTACCAGGCGGCGGCGCAAGATGATCCTGCGCCGCGCCCGGTACTCCGCGCTCTTCGGTCGCCGGTTCGCAGCGGGACGAACTCGCGTGGACCTGCCGCGAACCGGGGCACTCATGACAGCGCGCTGACGATCTCGGGGCCGAGCATCGTGACGTCGCCGGCGCCCATGGTGATCACGAGGTCGCCCTCGCGCACCAGCGAGGCGACCAGCGCGGGCACGCGGTCGAACGACGGCTCGTAGTGCACGGAAGCCGTTACCTGCTCGGCGATCAACCCGCCGGTGATGCCGGGCTCCGGCTCCTCGCGGGCGCCGTACACGTCCAGCACGATCACTTCGTCCGCCAGCGACAAGGCGGCGGCGAACTCGGTGGCGAACGTGCGCGTGCGTGAGTACAAGTGCGGTTGGAACACCACGACAACACGGCCCGCCGCCGCGACCGGACGTGCCGCACGCAGCTGTGCGTCGACCTCGGTCGGGTGGTGCGCGTAGTCGTCGTAGACGGACACGCCACCGGCGCGGCCCTTGAACTCGAACCGCCGCCGCACGCCACCGAACGCGGCGAGACCTTCCAGCAGCCCGGCCTGGTCCGCGCCCAGCTCCAGGCCGGCCAGCAGAGCGGCGACAGCGTTCAACGCCATGTGCTCGCCCGGCACCGCGACGCGCACCTCGACCGCGACGCCGTCGATCTCGACCGACGCCAGGCCACCGGTCTCGAGAGGCTTGTAGTCGACGAGACGCGCGTCCGCGGCGGCGCGCCCGTACTCGCGCACCCGAATCCCGCGGGCCCGCGCCTCGGCGATCAGTCGCGCCGAACCTGGATCGTCCACACAGGACACCAGCACGCCGCCCGGCACGATCCGCTCCAGGAACGAGTCGAACACGGCCGTGTAGGCCTCAACGGTGCCGTGGTGGTCCAAGTGGTCCGCCTCGACGTTCGTCACAACAGCGACAGACGGCGAGAAGAACAGGAACGAGCCGTCGGACTCGTCCGCCTCGGCCACGAACACGCCACCGGTGCCCTGGTGGGCGTTGGCGCCGGACTCGTTCAGGTCGCCACCGATCGCGAACGACGGGTCCAACCGGCAGTGCTGCAACGCGACGGTCAGCATCGACGTGGTCGACGTCTTGCCGTGCGTACCGGCAACACACACGACCCGGTGGTCTTCCATCAGCGCGGCAAGGGCTTCGGCGCGCCGCAGCACCGTGATGCCGCGCTCACGAGCCGCCGCGTACTCCGGGTTCGACTCCTTGATCGCGGTCGACACCACGACCTCGGTCGGGCCGCCGACGAGCTGGTCCAGGTTCGACGAGTCGTGCCCGACGGCGATCCGCGCGCCCTGAGCGCGCAGCGCCAGCACGGTCCGCGAGTCCTTGGCGTCCGAACCGGACACCTGCGCGCCGCGGGCGAGCAGAATGCGGGCGATGCCGCTCATGCCGGCACCACCGATGCCGACGAGGTGAACGCGCTCGAGACTCACTTCTGGATCACATCCAAGACGGTGCGGGCGAGGATCTCGTCGGCTTCGCGACGGCCGGTGCCGAGCGTCGCCGCGGACATCTGGGCCAGCCGGTTGCGGTCCGCCATCAGCGGCACCACCAGCGAGGCGACCTTCTGCGGCGTCAGTTCCTCGTCCGGCACCAGCACGCCACCACCGGCGGAGATGACCGGACCGGCGTTGAGGGCCTGCTCACCGTTGCCGTGCGGCAGCGGCACGAACACGGCGGGCAGACCGACGGCCGACACCTCGGCGACGGTCATCGCGCCGGAGCGGCACAGCACGGCGTCCGCGGCCGCGTAGGCCAGGTCCATGCGCTCCAGGTACGGCACCGTCACGTAGGTCGGCGCGCCCGGAACCTGTTGCACGGCAATGGTGTTCTTCGGGCCGTACGCGTGCAGCACGCCCACGCCGGCGCGCGCGAACTCGGCCGCCGCGGGTGCGACCGCCTCGTTGATCGAGCGCGCGCCCTGCGAGCCACCGAACACCAGCAGGACCGGCGCGTGCGGGTCCAGGCCGAAGAACCGGCGGGCCTCGTCGCGCAACGCGGCGCGGTTCAGCGTCGTGATCGACTGGCGCAGCGGGATGCCGATGATCTGCGCGTCCTGCAGACCGGAGTCCGGCACAGCCGCGGCGACGTGCGCGGCGAACTTGGCGCCGACCTTGTTCGCGAGACCGGCCTTGGCGTTCGCCTCGTGCACGACGATCGGGATGCGGCCGCGCGCGGCCAGGTACGCGGGCAGCGCCACGTAGCCGCCGAAGCCGACGACGACGTCCGCGCCGACGCGCTCCAGCACCTCACGGGTCTGCTTGACGGCGCCGCGCACGTTCAGCGGCAGCTTCAGCAGGTCCAAGGTCGGCTTGCGCGGCATCGGCACCGGCGGGATCAGCTCCAGCTGGTAGCCGCGGGCCGGCACGATCTTGTTCTCCAGGCCGCGCTCGGTGCCGAGAGCGACGACGCGTGCGTCCGGTCGCAGCCGCATGACCGCGTCGGCCAGCGCCAGTGCCGGCTCGATGTGTCCCGCAGTGCCACCGCCTGCGACCACGACGCACGGACCACTGGGGGCAGGGTGCCCGGTCAAGACTTGCCTCCGGAGATTGGTTTCGACTTCGACTTCTCAGTTGTATCGACCGCGACCGCGGGTCGATCGGCCTTGCTCGGAACGGCTCTGGTTCACCCGCCGCGTTTCGCGGCGACGGTACTCCGACGGCGGTGCGGACCTTCCAGCCATACGACGTTCATCGACGACCGGAAGTTGCGCGGTGCGCCTGCCCGGTGCGCGCGGAGGGGTGGACGGACGGACCGGCTTGCGCTTGGGCGGCGGCCGGTACGCCTCGGGCGCCGGCAGCCTGAGCAGCCCGCCGACGCGACCGGGACCGAGCGACCGCAGCGCCGCCACGGCCTCGGGCTCGTGACGGGCGCAGTTCGCGAGGATGCCGAACACGATCATGGTGGTGACCACGGAGGTGCCGCCGGAGGAGATCATCGGCAGCGTGATGCCGGTGACCGGCAGCAGCCGCACGACGTAGCCGATGTTGATCGCGGCCTGCGCGACCAGCCACACCGTCAGCGTCGCCGACACGATCCGGATCCACGGGTCGGTGTTGCGCGAGGCGATCCGCAGGCCGACCCACGCGAGCCCGCCGAACAGCGCCAGCACCAGCGCGCACCCGACGAACCCGAGCTCCTCGCCGATGACGGCGAAGATGAAGTCCGACTCGACGTTGGGCAGGTACCGCCACTGCGAGCTGCCCTGCGCGAGCCCCTTGCCGAAGAACCCGCCCTCGGCCAGTGCGAACATCGCCTGCCGCGCCTGCAGACCCGCGCCCTGCGGGTCGGCGTTGGGGTCGAGGAACGACGTCACGCGCTGCAGCCGGTACGCGGCGCCGATCGCGAGCACGACGGCACCCGCCACCGCGCCACCGGCGATCACGCCGAACAGTCTCATCGGCGCGCCCACGAACCACAGCATGCTGATCAGCACCACGCCGAGCGTGATCGTGCCGCCGAGGTCGGGCTGCAGCATGACCAGCGCGAACACCAGCATCGCGACCGGCACGACGGGCACCAGCAGGTGGCGGTACTGCGACAGCAACGCCCGCTTGGTGACCAGGACGTGCGCGCCCCACAACGCCAGCGCGAGCTTCACGGCCTCGATCGGCTGGAACGAGATCGGCCCGAGCATGAACCACGACCGGGCGCCACCGCGGACGTCGCCCAGCGGCGTGAGCACGAGCGCCAGCAACACCACGCCGATGCCCATCGCGGCCGTCGACAGGTGCCGCAACCGCCGCAGCGGGAACCGCAGGACCAGCCAGAACAACACCGCGCCGATGCAGACGTAGATCAACTGCTTCTGGAACACGCTGTAGGCGGACACGCCCGACGCGACCTGTCCCGGCGCCGACGCCGACAGCACCATCACCAGGCCGAGCACGGTGAGCATGCCGAAGATCGCGAGCAGCAGGTGGAAGTCGGCGAGCGGACGGCTCAGCCACGCGGTCAGACCGCCGCGCAACGACGCGATGCGGCCCGCAGGCCGCACCTTGCGCTTGGATCTCGTCTTCTCCGCGACGACGCTCATCGGCCGATGAGCTCCTGCACCGCGGTCGTGAAGGCCTGGCCGCGATGGGCGTAGTCGGTGAACATGTCCATGGAGGCCGCCGCCGGCGCGAGCAGCACGGTGTCTCCCGGCTTCGCAAGTTCCTGAGCAGCCCGTACCGCGACGGTCATGGGCTCATCGTCCCCCGTGTCAAGCACACGAACGGGGACATCCGGCGCGTGTCGCGCGAGAGCGTCCGCAATGACCTGGCGATCCTGCCCGATCAGCACCGCGCCGCGCAGCCGGTGCGCCTCGGTCCGGACCATCTCCTCGACCGAAGCGCCCTTCAGGAGCCCGCCGGCGATCCAGACGACGCTGTCGAACGCCCGCAGCGACGCCACCGCGGCGTGCGGGTTCGTAGCCTTCGAGTCGTTGATGTAGTGGATGTCAGCACCGTCGACGGCGACCAGCACCGCGCGGTGCGCAGCCGGTTCGAACGCCTCCAAGCCTTCGCGCACAGCCTCGGACGGCACACCGTACGCACGCGCCAGAGCCGTCGCGGCGAGAGCGTCCGCGATGCCGGGAGGACCGGCCGGGCGGATCTTCGAAACCTCGACCAACGCCTCGTCGTCGGCGAACGCCCGGTCGACCAGCCAGCCGTCGCGCACGCCGAGCTGGCCGTCCTCCGGCTCGTCGAGCGTGAACCCGATCCGGTCACGGGCGGGCGAGGCCTCCAGCAGGTCGACGACGAGGTCGTCGTCGAGCCAGCCGATCGCCACGTCACCGGTGAGGATCCGGGCCTTGGCCTGCGCGTACGGCTGCATGCCGCCGTGCCAGTCGAGGTGGTCCTCCGCGAGGTTGAGCAGCGCGCCCGCCTGCGGTCGCACCGACGGCGCCCAGTGCAACTGGAAGCTGGACAGCTCCACGGCCAGCACCCGGCGTCCCGCGAGCAGCGCGTCCACCACGGGCAGACCCACGTTTCCGCAGGCCACGGCGTCCGCGCCGGCCGCGTGCAGGATCGACTCCAGCATGCCGACCGTTGTGGTCTTGCCGTTCGTGCCGGTCACCGCGAGCCACACCGGTGGGTCGGCCAGCTCGGCGGCCATCCGCCAGGCCAGCTCGACCTCGCCGATCACCTCGATGCCCGCCGACGCGGCGGCCGCGAGCAACGGGCTCGACGGCTGCCAGCCGGGACTCGTGACGACCAGCGAGGTCCCGGCAGGGGGTTCGGTCAGGCCGGGCACCAGCTCGACGCCTTCGAGCATGGTCTCCAGCGCGGCCAGTCGCTCCTGCGACGAGTCCGTCACCACGACCTCCGCGCCCGCCGCGAGCAACGCCTCCGCGGCGGACCGGCCGGTCACTCCAGCACCGGCGACCAGCACCTTTGTTCCGGCCAGCTTGGTCATAGTTCTAGAACCCGCCCGTCAGCCACTCGCTGTAGAACACGCCAAGCCCGAACATGCAGCAGATTCCGGCCATCAGCCAGAACCGGATGATGACAGTGGTTTCCGCCCAGCCAGCTAGCTCGAAGTGGTGGTGGAACGGCGCCATTCGGAACAGGCGCCGTCGTGAGGTGCGGAAGACCGCGACCTGCAACGCCACCGACAGCGCCTCGACCACGAACAGACCGCCGATGACGATCATCAGCAGCTCGGTGCGGGTCGCGATCGCGAGACCGGCGACCAGGCCGCCGAGCGCCAGCGAACCCGTGTCACCCATGAAGATCTTGGCCGGAGCGGCGTTCCACCAGAGGAAGCCGATGCAGCCCGCCATCGCGGCCGCGGCGATCACCGCCAGATCCAGCGGGTCTCGCACGTCGTAGCAGCCGGCCACGGCGTAGCTGGAGCAGTTGTAGCGGAACTGCCAGAACGAGATCACCACGTAGGTGCCGAACACCATCGCCGACGAGCCACCGGCCAGGCCGTCGAGGCCGTCGGTCAGGTTCACGGCGTTCGACCACGCGGCGACCATGCCGTAGCAGAAGACGATGAACCCGACGACGCCGAACGAGACCACGGTGATGTCGCGGACGAACGACAGGTTGACCGACGCGGGCGTCAGGCCGTCCTTGTTCGGGAACTGGAGCACCAGGATCGCGAACGTGATCGTCGCGATGAACTGGCCGACCAGCTTGGCGGTCTTGTTCAGGCCCAGGTTGCGCGCCTTGCGGATCTTGATGAAGTCGTCCAGGAAGCCGACGATGCCCAGCGACGTCGTCAGCATCAGCACGAGCAGGCCGGACGCCGTCGGGGTCTGCCCGGACGCCGAGGCCGACATCGAGTTCACGAGGTGCGTGCCGAGATAGCCGGCCCACATGGCGACCAGGATGGCGAGGCCACCCATGGTCGGCGTGCCGCGCTTGGTCTTGTGGTGCTGCGGACCGTCCTCGCGGATCTCCTGGCCGAAGCCCTGCCGGGAGAAGATCTTGATCAGGTAGGGCGTCAGCAGGATCGACACCGCGAGTGCGATCGCTGCCGCGATCAGGATGCTCTTCACTTGGTTCCTGCCTCCAGCAGGGCCTCGGCAATGCGCCACAGGCGGTAGGCGTTTGATGCCTTGACCAGCACGACGTCACCGGGCCGGATTTCCGCGCGCAGCAACGCGATCGCCGCGTCCGCGTCCGGCACCAGGACGGATTCTTCCCCCCAAGATCCTTCCAGGTGCGCCCCTTGGTGCATCGCGCGGGCCGCGTCACCGATGACGACCAGCTTGCTGATGTCCAGCCGCACCACGAGGCGGCCGATCTCGTCGTGCTCGCGCACCGCGTCGTCGCCCAGTTCCGCCATCGGGCCGAGCACGGCCCAGCTGCGGCGGGCGGGCGTGGTGGCGCGCGAGATCGTCGCGAGCGCCTTCAACGCCGCTCGCACCGAGTCCGGGTTCGCGTTGTACGCGTCGTCGACGACGGTCACGCCGTCGGGCCGGTCGGTGATCACCATGCGGTGCGCGGAAACCCGTTCGGCGGCGCCGAGTCGTTCGGCGACCTCGGCGGGCGTGGCACCCAGTTCGAGGGCGATGGCGGCGGCGACCAGCGCGTTGCCGACCTGGTGCAGGCCGTTCAGCGCGAGCTTGACCTGCGCGTCGCCCTGCGCGGTCTTCAATGTGAAGCTCGCGCGGGCCTGCTCGTCCAGCTCGATGTTCTCGGCGCGGACGTCGGCCTTCTGGTTCTCACCGACGAGAACGACCTTGGCCTTCGTGCGGCTCGCCATGCCCGCCACCAGCGGGTCGTCGGCGTTGAGGATCGCGACGCCGTCCTCCGGCAGCGACTCGATCAGCTCGCCCTTGCCCTGCGCGATGCCCTCGCGGGAACCGAACTCCGACAGGTGCGCGGTGCCGACGTTGAGCACGGCGCCGAACTTCGGCGGGGCGATCTCGCAGAGGTTCGCGATGTGGCCGATACCGCGCGCGGACAGCTCCAGCACCAGGAACTTCGTGTCCTCGGTGGCGCGCAGTGCGGTCCACGGGTGGCCGAGCTCGTTGTTGAACGACTCCGGCGGCGCGATCACGTCCCCGACCGGCCGCAGCACCTGCGCGATCAGGTCCTTCGTGGACGTCTTGCCGGCCGAGCCGGTGACGCCGACGATCGTGAGGTCCTGGAGCTGGTCGGTGACGTACCGCGCGAGCTTGGCCAGCGCGGCCAGCACCGCGGCGCCCTCGCCGGTCGTGTCGCCGGCCAGCACGTAAGCGTTGGCGTGCTTGGTCTCCACCGGCGGCGCGATCACCGCGGGGGCGTCGACCTCACGGCCGGCCAGCACGCCGGCGGCACCGCTCGCGACCGCCTGGGCGGCGAAGTCGTGGCCGTCCACGCGCTCACCGGGCAACGCCAGGAAGAGGCCGCCCTCGGTGACCTTGCGGGTGTCGAACTCGATGGAGCCCGTGACTGCCGGGCTGCCATCGGTTGCGTGCAACCGTCCGCCGACGATCTTCGCGATCTCGGCGAGCGTGAGTGCGATCAACGGTGAGCCTTTCTGATCGCGGCGGTCAGCGTCTCGACGTCCGAGAACGGGTGGATCACGCCGGCGATCTCCTGTCCCGTTTCGTGTCCCTTGCCGGCCACCACGACGACATCGCCCGGACGTGCGAGCTCGACGGCCTTCTCGATCGCGAGCCTCCGGTCGCCGATCTCGAGCACCTCGCCCCTGTTGTCGGCGGCGAGGGCGCCTTCGAGCATGGCGGCCCTAATAGAGGACGCGTCTTCGCTCCTCGGGTTGTCATCGGTGATGATCAACACCTCGGCGCGTTCCGCGGCGGCCTCGCCCATCAGCGGTCGTTTGGCCTTGTCGCGGTCACCGCCGCAGCCCAGCACGATGATCACCCGGCCGTCGGTCTTCGCGCGCACGGCGTCCAGCGCGAGGGCGACGGCGGCGGGCTTGTGCGAGTAGTCGACGACGGCGGTGAAGTCCTGGCCCTCGTCGACGCGCTGCATGCGGCCGGGGACCTGGACGTTCGTGAGGCCTTCCGCGATGGCTTCTTCCGAAATGCCCTCCGCGTGCAGGCAGGCGATCGCGAGCAGGGCGTTCGCGATGTTGAAGCTGCCGGCGAGCTGGAGGTGGATCTCGATGTCGCCGTCGGGCCCGTGCGCGATGAACGTCTGCTCGCCGGTCGGCGACACCTCGACGTTGCTCGCGGTCCAGGTGGCGGGCTTGGTGGTGGCGACGGTGATCGTGTGGTCGCGGACGAGACGGGGACCCCACTCGCCGTCGACGCAGACGATCTCCTTGCGCGCGCGGCCGTCGAACAGCTGCGCCTTCACCTCGAAGTACTCCTCCATCGAGGAGTGGAAGTCGAGGTGGTCCTGGCTGAGGTTCGTGAACGCGCCGATCTCGAACTCGGTGGCGGCGACACGGCCCAGTTCCAGCGCGTGGCTCGACACCTCCATCGCCACGTCGGTGATGCCGCGCTCAGCCATGACGGCGAACAGCGCCTGCAGGTCCGGCGCCTCGGGCGTGGTGTGCGAGCTGTCGAGCTGCTCGTCGCCGATGCGCGTGCCGACGGTGCCGATGAGGCCCGTCCGCTTCTTCGCGGCCCGGAGCACCGACTCGATCATGTACGTGGTGGTGGTCTTGCCGGACGTGCCGGTGACCCCCCACAGCTTGATCTTCGTCGACGGCTGGCCGTAGACGTGCGCGGCGAGCAGACCCACGACCTCGCGCGGCCGCGGGTGGATCAGCACGGGCACGTCCTTGAGGGACTCGCGCGCGGCACCGGCCTCGTCCGTCAGCACCGCGACGGCACCGTTGGCCAAGGCCGTCTCGGCGAAGTCGGCACCGTGCACACGGGCACCGGGCAGCGCCGCGTAGAGGTCTCCGGGGACCACGTGCTGTGCACGCAGAGTCACCCCCGTCACCTGGACGTCAGCATGCGCTGGCCTGGTCAGGTGCACGTCGGCAACCGCGGCGAGTGCGGCCACGGAAGCAGGGCGAATGGCGTTGGGGCGGGGCGGGGCGGTCGCGACCTTGCCCTCGAGCTTGGCAGGCACGGGCAAGAGGCTACCGGCGTGCGCGGAGTGGCCGAGCGGCGCGTTGGCAATCGGGTGATGATCTGCCGTGATAGGCCGTTCGAGTGGCCGTTTCGGGTGCTCTTCAGGGGTGAGCCCGTCCGGCCGAACAAGTTCATGCCCGCTTAGTGACTTCCGACCCTGTGGTCAGTTGTGTGCGCGCGGTGAGGTAGGGGGCGGCAGGAGGCGGCAATGAGAACACGCACGGCGGTGGAACCCAGGAGATTTTCTTTCTGGGCACCGGATTTCAGTCGTTCCGTGACGGTGGGCGTCGACACTTCCGAGTCCGCCTACCACGCGTTCGAGTGGGCGGCACGCCACGCGTGGTCACTCAGAACAGACCTCCAGGTGTACCTCGCGGACCCCGGCGACACGACGGTCCAGCGAGTCCTCGAACGACTCCCCATGCTCACCGCCCACTTCCGCCCGAGCGGTGACGACCCGGTGGCCGCACTGGTGAGGGCGTCGGACTCCAGCGCGACCTTGGTCTTGGGGTGCAAAGGAGAACAGCACCGCAGCCTGGGTCTGGGCTCCCTCGTCCTCCCGGTGTTGCGCCGCGCGCGGTGCGGAGTCGTGGTGGTGCGCGGACGACCCCCGGCAATCCGCGGCGAGTACGGCTGGATCACCGCTGCCGTCGGCGGGTGCGAGGACCCGGTCGTGCTGCGGCGCGCGGTCGAGTTCTGCCGCACCCGCCGAGCGTCACTGCGCCTGCTGCACGTCCACCCACCAGCCCAGCACGGCGTCTCCGTCCCCCGCGACGAGGCCGCGGTCCGCCGCGCCGTCCTGTTCCTGCGCACCACAGCCCCCGAGCTGACACCCGACGTTCTGGTGGAGTCGCGGCATCCGCACGAGGCCCTGGCCGCCCTGGACTCGGACCTGGTCGTGGTGGGGCGGGGTGGGCAGGGTGACGGGGTTGGGCTGATCACTCGTGCGGCGCTTTACCACGCGTCTTGTCCGGTGCTGGTGGCTCGGCCTGAGCCGATGCACGACGACCGGGTGACGCTCTAGCAAAGACTCGTTCGGCCGCGCACGAAGTCTTTAGCATGTGCCGATGCCGCCTGAGCCAGCGACAAATCTCCGCAGCGCGTTGAAGGTGCTCGGCCGGAACGACGCACTGTGGCTGGAAGATGTCGATGGCCAGCTCGGCAACGTCCTGACCGGTACCGAGCCGAGCAAGTCGATGCACGGCGTGTTCGGCTGGGTTGATCCGCACGGCGAGGTCTCCCCGCTGGTACGCCAGGCGATGAACCGCACTGTCGACGAGCTGCCGTCGATCAGCGGGCTCGTGCGCCGCCAACTCGTCTTCGCCGTGCACACCACATTGCTGACGGTGGCGTTCTTCGACGAGATTCGCCTGGCTTTGGGAAGCGGGACTCACCTCAGGCCACCGGACGCCGCCCGCTGGCATCAGGAAGACCGTTCATTCGTCTCGAACCTGTACTCGGACGACCTGCCCGCTCCTGCCGCGGTCACAAGCTTCTCCGCCCACCTCGTGGACGTCACGCTGTGGGCCTCCGACCGATGCGACCGGTTCCGTAAAGCCTTGCAACGGGAGCACCCATCCGCGGGTACGGCCCTCGCGCGCATCGATGCCGGCGAACTGACCGCAACGAGGTACGAAGCCGCGTATCGCTCTCTCGCCGCGCACATCCCCGAGTTCGCCCTGTGGGCGGGTCTCGGCGACCCCTCCCGCGGGTTCGCCCAGGTCCGCCATGTACCCGCGACCGATCCGCTGAAGGTGCTGCGCGACGCCAACGATGCCGTGCCGAACCAGCCTCTGGACCACGACCCGAGCACGCCGCCGCTCGGCCGGCTGTACGTCCGACCACGTTTCCGCACCGCCGTTGCGGATTCCACCGCCCGGCTGACCGATGACAACTGGTGGCCGGCGGAAGCCGAGCCGGCAGACGATGTCGACCTGCTGTTCGCCGCACATTTCAGCAGCACGCTGGCTCACAGCGTCCCACTGCTGGTGATCGGTGGCAGCGGAGCCGGCGCGTCGGTGCTGACCGAGATGCTCGCGGCGGCACCTCCCCTCGACTCGCTCGCCGTCGTGCGGGTGCCGTTGCGGTCGGCTGATCCGTTCGTGCCCGTCCTGGACCACGTCGAGGACGCGTTGTACGACCTCACCGACGGCAAAGTTACCTGGAGCGACCTCGACGGCGAGATGTGCGTCGTGGTGCTGGACGGGCTGCAGGACCTTCTGGTGTCCGGGGCGAACACCGACTACCTGTCCGAGGTCGTCCGGTTCCAGCGGATCGAGGCCTCGCAGGACCATCCGGTGGCGGTGGTGGTCACATTGCGCACCGAGTTCGTGGAGCGGGTGCTCATCCCGGACGGCACGCCGGTGGCGCGGCTGGAGGAATTCGACGACCGGCAGATCGGCCAGTGGCTCGACCACTGGAACCGAGCGACCACCGGTACCACCCGGCGCCCGCTCAGTCTGGAGACCGCACTCGCCCACAGGTCGCTCACCCGGCAACCGCGGTTGCTGATGATGCTCGCTTCGTACCTGAGCGACCGATCGGTGCTGTCGTCCGACGCCGGCCTCCACACGGAGGTTCTCTTGGGGCGCATGATCCGGCGCTTCACGCGTCAGGCGACCGCGAACGCGCCCGTGCTCGCCATCGCCGCGATCGGCATGTTCAACCGCAGCGACCAGCGGATCTCCGAACTGGACCTCCTCGACGACCTGGCCGCGCTCGGGCACGAGGTCGAGATGGTCGACGAGTCCGTGCTGAGCCACGGCCCGCTCGCCGACCACCAGATCGCGGCGTTCCTCCTGGAAGGACTGACGACGCGCTGGGCGGAAGACCTGTTGTTCCCGCTGCTCTCCCATCGTCTTCTCGCCGCGCAGCCGCAGATCCTGTCGTCGGTGCTCGGCCTGGCCGCGGACCTTGGCGACGACGGACGGCGAACGCTGACCCACGCCGTGGACGAACTGGTCCGGCGATCGCTCGAGGTCCGCGGGAGCGCTCGGTACGCCCGATACCAGCCCACCTCGCCATCCCCAGCCCTCGCCATGGCGACGTACTCGGCCAACCTGGCCCTGTTGCGGCTGCACCTGGCAGCAGACGCACCGTTCTCACCGGGCCGTCAGCTTCTCGACCTGTGGCGTGCCGAGGGATTGCGCGAACTCGACTCGATCGTCGTGATCGAGAACGAGACCATCGTCCGACGGGCGGTGCGACGGAAACAGATCACACCAGAGTCCCCTCGCACCGGGATCGAGCTGGTGCACCGGGCGCTGCTCTCACTCAGCAGCTCGGTCGAGCACATCAGCTGGTCCTCGGACGGAAGGCTGTTGGCAACCAACTCCGGCAGCGGTGTTGACCTGTGGGAGATCGCCGACGACCTGACATCGCGGCCGATCGAGTCCTTCGGGTGGGCGGCAGATGTCGCATGGCACCCGAGTTCGTCGATCGCGGCGATCGTGCAGAGCAGGACCGCCCTGTATCAGTTGGAAGGCCCCGAACAGGCCACCCACGAGGTGATCCTCACCGGACCTGGCGCCACGGAGCCACGCGAACTCTGCTCCACGGGCCCGGAAACCCAGGTCAGCTGGTCGCCTGACGGCACAGTCCTCGCACTGATCACGCCTCAACGCCTGAAGATCATCAACGTCGCCTCCCGCAACACGGTGGCCGAGGGGGTGGTCGAGTACCCACCAAAGCGCCGGAAGAAGCACCGCCCGCGACCACAGTGGACAGCGGACGGCGACCAAATCGTGATCACGCATGGAACCAACATGCTCGTGTTCGTCTTGCCAGAACTGAGGGCTGCGAACGGCATGGAATCCAGCGAGAACGTGTTGGAGGTCTTTGTTTCCGCGGAGTCACGCGCCATCGGCGTGCTGACGCTAGACGGTGGAACCGGTGTGGAGATCTTCGACCTCAGCTCGTTCAAAGGGCTGGCCGTGCTGGAAGGGCACACCAAACGCGTAGTGAGCGCCAAGTTCTCACCGGACGGCAACTTCCTCGCCACGATGTCGATGGACAACACGGTCCGGATCTGGCGAGCCCGCGACTGGTACTGCGTCGCGACCCAGCCGCGTGAGAACGTCGACCGCCCAGGCGGGCTCGCGTTCCACCCCACCCAGCCGCTGCTCGCTGTCACCAACGGCAAGAAGGTCGACGTCGTTCGCCTCGACTACGCGGTTCTGGACAACGTCGGCGCAGCGAAAACCGCCCGCCGCTACGTCAACGCCAAGATCGTGCTCGTAGGCGACACCGGCGTCGGTAAGTCCGGCCTGGGGCTCGTGCTCAGCGGTCAGCCGTTCGCTCCGACCGACTCGACTCACGGTCGCAACGTGTGGACCTTCGAGAAGTCCCACGCGACCATGCCGTCGGGCGACGTCCAGACCCGCGAGACGCTGCTCTGGGACCTCGCCGGCCAGCCCGGCTACCGGATGGTGCACCAACTGCACCTGAACGAAGTCGCTGTCGCACTGGTGGTGTTCGACGCGCGCAGCGAGACCGATCCGTTCGCCGGTGTCCACTACTGGAGCCGGGCACTCGCGCAGGCACGCCGGCTCGACGACATGGCGGCTGTCCGGTTGCGCGTCTACCTCGTCGCCGCGCGGGCGGACCGCGGCACCTCGGCCGTGAGCCGGGAACGAATCGACGCGACCGTCCAGGCGCTCGGGTTCGACGGATACTTGGAGACCAGCGCCAAGGAGGGCTGGGGCGTTGACGACCTGATCCGCAGCGTCCGCGACGGCATCGACTGGGACGCGCTGCCGGTGGTCAGCTCGACGGCGCTGTTCGAGGCGATCAAGGACTTCGTGCTGGAAGAGAAGCAGCAGGGCGGGATTCTGTCCACCGTGGACGATCTGATGCGCGGATTCCGACGCACGCGGCCGGACACGCCCGAGGCCGACCTGGCGGACGGGTTCGCTGTCTGCATCGGGCGCTTAGAGAGCGTTGGCGTTGTGCGGCGCATGTCGTACGGCGACTTCGTGCTGCTGCGACCCGAGTTGCTCGACTCCTACGCCTCGTCGTTGGTGGAGGCTGCCAAGAATGAGCCGGACGGCATGGGTTTCGTCAAGGAAGAAGACGCGCTTGAAGGGCGTTTCCGGATCCCAGAGTCCGAACGGCTGACCAACCCGAAGCAGGAACGAGTCCTGCTCAACGCCGTGGTCCAGGAGCTGCTGCGCAGGGAGATCGCACTCAAGGAGATCACCGACCGGGAGGTTGACCTGATCTTCCCGTCGCAGTTCACCAAGGAACGGCCGGACGCACCGGAGCTGCCTGGCCAGGACGTGGTGTTCACCTTCACCGGTTCCCTCTACTCGATCTACTCGACCCTCGCGGTGCGGCTGTCGCACTCGCGGTTCTTCCGGAGGGACGAGATGTGGCACAACTCCGCCTGCTACCGAGCGGACGCGGGAGGGACGTGCGGGATCGCCGTCCGGGAGATCGTCGAGGGCGAGGGCGAGCTCGTCCTGTTCTACGACGAACAAATCCAGCCGATCGTGCGAAGGCAGTTCGAGGCTTACGTCGTCGAGCATCTCGAGCAACGGGCTGGCAACGTCGTGATGCGCCGGGTACGGCGATGCGCGCCGTGCGACTACGCGATCGACGACGAGGTGGTGCGGCGCAGGCTGAGCCGCGGGTTGACGACGGTGATCTGCCAGCTCTGCGATCGCCCGGTCTCGCTGGTCGACGATCAACCCGAGGTCGGGGACGTCCGGCCCGCGGTCGCGGAGATGAACTCACACGCCGACGCGCAGCGCGACCAGGACGTCATCGCGGTCAAGCTGAAAGGCAAGCGCGACACGGGCGCATACGACGTCTTCCTGTGCCACAACGAGCTGGACAAGCCGAAGGTGCTGGAGATCGCGGCACGTCTGGAGGCTCTCGGTCTCCTCCCCTGGCTCGACGTCCACGACATCCCACCCGGCTCCCACTGGCAGGGCGCCATGGCCGACGGCATCGCGGCGAGCAAGGCCGCGGCTGTGGTCATCGGCCCTGGTGGCCGGGGCCGATGGCGCGAAGCCGAGCTGGAACTGATCCAGGACCTGGCGCTGGGCACCGAGAAGCCGGTCATCCCCGTGATCCTCAGCGGGACGGAGGGCGATCCGGACTTCCCTGGGTTTCTGCGCATCCGGTCCGCGATCGACATGCGCAGGACCTACCCTGACCCGTTTGAGCAGTTGGTCTGGGGGATCACCGGCGAGCAGCCTCGGTGGGGTTAGCAGGGCTTGCGCAGCACTGAGCCGGTTGTGCCCGCCAAGGCGACGAAGGTGACCGGGGCGCCGTTTTCGTTGGTGTGGGTCTCGGGGAGCCGGATGGTCACGGCGCCGGTGCCGGTTTTGTTGGCGTTGACGAGCACGGTGCCGCACTCGAAGTCGCGCTGGTGCACGTTGGTGGCCACCTCGTGGTGTTCGCCGAGGGGCTTGCCCAGGTCCCAGTCGTATTCGGTGCGCCATTCGGAGGGGTTGTCGTAGCGGTCGGTCTCCTCGATCTCGGAGATCGCCGCGTGCTCGCCCTTGGCCAGCAGGTAGCTGGCGAAGGCGTAGCGGAAGGGTTGTTCGGCGCCGCTGTGGTGGGGTTGGACCCAGGTGATCTTGCCCTTGGCCTCGTTGGCGGTGATCTGGGCCAGCTGGCGGCTCCAGCCCTGCGGGTATTCGGAGAGCAGGTCGTTGTCGTTGAAGGTCAGCCACCACTCGTCGAAGCCGCCGTCGAGGTGTTCGACGTAGGTGTCCCAGGCGCCCTCGTAGAGACGGGCGTTGGACATGTTCGCGACGGTTTTGAGGCCCGCGTCGACGAACTTCTGGCGGGTGTTGGCGAGCATTGAGCGGTAGGCGTCGCGCATCGACTCGTCGGTGCGGTAGTTCGAAGGACAGACGCCGTCGTGGTAGGTGTCGCAGGCGAACAGGGCGTTGTCCATGAACACGCCGTCGAAGGCCTTGCTGGAGGCGATCACGTTGTCGGCCCAGGCGTTCTGGTAGCCGGGGTTGCCGACGTCCATCTGCCAGTGGCCGTCATAGCCGTTGTACTCGAAGCGCCGACCGTTCGGACCGAGAAGAAACCACTCGGGGTGATTGTTCGAGGCCTCGCAGTAACCGACGCCGGCGGGGAGAGCGGAATCGTCGGTGCCGTTCGAGCAGGCGTAGCTGCGGGTCGAGGAGAGGTCCTTGTAGACGAAGGTCTGGATCTTGGGATTGGCCGCCTTGAGCTTCTTGGCAAGATCGCTTTCCCAGGCGTTGAGCACGACGTACGAGCGTCGCTGCGCCTCCAGATTGATCATTTCGTCGGACGCGGGAGTGCTGTTCATGTGGAGCCAGTACGACTTCGCGGTCCACTCGACTTCTTCTGCTTGAGCTGCGGGAACCATGGTCACCGCCATTGTGCCCGCCAAGATCAAATAGCTGAATGAACGCACGCTGAACCCCATCTCGCCTTGCTCTCCGGTTTCGGAGTATTAGACGTGATGGAATGCGTCTCATTACGAAAAAGTGAAGTGCGGTATTTCACTGTTAAAGAATGAAATTGCTCATTGCCACGCGTGGGCGTGTCTCAGATCACTTGCAAAAGGGCCGCGCATCACCAACAATGCGCGGCCCGAAAATGATCTGGCAACTCTAGAGCTGCAGCTGCACGAACGGCGTCTGCTCGGCCGACATCGGCACCTGGAACCGCTGGGTCAGGAACGCGGCGATGTCGTGGAACAGGGGCGCGGCCGACGAGCTGAACTGGGTGCCGTGCGGGCCGTCGAGCATGATGCCGACGACGTAGCGCGGGTTGTCGGCCGGGAGGATGCCGGCGAACGTGATCCAGTACTCGGACTGCGAGTAGCACTTGCAGACCGGGTCGATCTGCTGGGCCGTGCCGGTCTTGCCCGCGATCTGGTAGCCGGGCAGGGCTGCCTGCCGGCCGGTGCCGTTCTGGTTCGCGTCGCGCGGGTCGGTCTGGGCGACGTAGCGGAACATGTCGCGGACGATCTTCGCGCTCTCCGGCGACACCACGCGGACGCCGTCGGGGCGGGGCTTCTCGGAGCGGGCGCCCTCCTCGCCGATCTCGGCGCGGATCAGCCGCGGCGGGATGCGGACGCCGTCGTTGGCGATGGCCTGGTACATGCCGGTCATCTGCAGCAACGTCATCGAGAGACCCTGGCCGATCGGCAGGTTGCCGAACGTCGAGCCGGACCACTGGTTCAGCGGCGGCACGACACCGGACTCCTCGGCGGGGACGCCGGACTGGGTGCGCTTGCCGAGGCCGAACTTCTGCAGCATCTCGGCGTAGCGCTCCTTGCCGACCTCCTGGGCGGCGAGCAGCGTGCCGACGTTCGAGGACTTCGCGAACACGCCGGTGAACGACATGGGCACGGTCCCGTGGTTCCACGCGTCCTTGATCGTGCGGTCGGCGACCTTCAGCGACCCCGGCACCTGCAGCACGTCGTCCGGCTTGAACAGGCCGTACTCGACGGCGGCGGCGGCCGTGACGATCTTGTTCACCGAGCCCGGCTCGAAGCTCGACGCCACCGCGGCGTTGCGCTTCTGGTCCTCCGACGCCTTGCCGAAGTCGGTCGGGTCGTAGGTCTTGTCGTTGGCCATGGCGACGATCTCGCCGGTGCGGCTGTCCAGCACGACGGCGGACGCCGACTTGGCGCCCGACTTCTTGGCGTAGTCGGTGACCAGGCGCTGGACGGCGTACTGGGTGTCGATGTCGATCGTCAGCTCGAGGCTCTTGCCTGGCTGCGGCTTCACGAGCTCGCGCTCGGTGTTCGGGATGACCAGGGTGTCGTCACCGGACATCGTGTCGACCACGCGGCGGCCCATGCGGCCGGCGAGGACGTTGTCCGCGGCGTTCTCCAGCCCGAGGATGCCCTGGGTGGTCGGCGGCTTCTCGTCCTGGCGCCAGTTCGCGGCACCGATGATGTTCGACGCCAGTTCGCCGTTGGGGTAGATGCGCTTCGAGCGGTACTCGGAACCGATCTCCGCCGGGAACTTCGCGACGATCTTCGCGGCCTTGGCCGGCTCGGCTTCCTTGACCAGCACCTCGTAGCTGATGTCCTCGACGAGCTGCCGGTAGACGCTTTCCTCGTCGGTCTTCTCGCCGTTGACCTCAGGACCGAGCGTCGACGAGATGAACTTCGCGACCTCACGCGCATGGTCGTCGTAGGACAGCGGGTACTGCTCCGGGTCCTTCGCGCGGGCTTCGTCCCAGGTCTTGCGGGCCCGCTGCGGCAGGACGTAGAGCGCGCGCACCTCGATCGAGAACGCGAGCTGGTTGCCGTTGCGGTCCAGGATCGAACCGCGCTCGGCTGGGATGTCGAGGCGCGTCGTGCGCTGCTTCTGCGCCTGCTGTGAGAGCTCGTCGGCCTGCAGGCCCTGCACCTGCACGAGCTTCACGCCCGCGATCAGCAACGCGCCGATCAGCAGGATGCGGCCGACGGCGATGCGCACCTTGCTGTTGCCACCCGTGCGCGCGGCCGGGCGAGAGCCGCGCACCGACAACGGGCGGCGCTGCCCTCGCTGCTGCGGACCGGGCATCAGCCACCCGCCGGAGGAGTCGTGGTTCCGGCAGGCGGCGTCTGACCGGCGGGCGGCGGCTGCTCCGTGGACGGCGGAGGCGGCGGCGTCGACTTGGTCGGCGCGCTCGGCTTGCCGAACTCCTCGACCGTGCCGTCCGGGTTCTGCCGCAACCGCGCCGGGTTCGACGGCTCGACCAGGCCCATCTCACCTGCCCGGCGGGCGAGGTCGGTCGGCGACTCGAGCAGTGCCACCTCCCGGCGCAGCTGCTCCATCTGCAACGTCAGCTTCTCCGCCTCCGCCCGCGCTTCCTGCAGGCGGTAGGTGTCGGCGGCGGCCTGGGTCGAGAAGTACATGATCCCGGCGACGCCCGCACCGAGCACGAGCATCACGAGCACGACGAACGGAGCCTTGGACACGGCCTTCTGCTGCGGCGAGGCGGTGCCGTTGCGCAGGTTCTGGGCGCGCTGGGCACGACGGGCGTAGGCGCGCTCGGCACCCGCGGTCCGCCGGCGGGCCTTGTCCCGGTCGTTGCGGTCGTCACGGTCCTTCGAGGGGTCGCGGGGCGACGGTCCGCCGACCCGTGCGGGTGCCGTCATCTCGGTTCTCCGATCCGTTCCGCCGCACGCAGCCGCACCGGCGCCGCACGCGGGTTGTCCTCGATTTCCTGCTCCGACGCGAGCTCCGCGCCCTTCGTGAGCAACTTGACCTCTGGCCCGTGGCCCGGCAGTTCGACCGGCAGACCCTGCGGCGTCTTCGACTTCGCCAGCTCCGCGAGCGCCTGCTTCACCATCCGGTCCTCGAGGGACTGGTACGACTCGACGACGATGCGCCCGCCCATGCCCAGCACGCCCAAGGCGGCGGGCAGCGCCAGTCGCAACGACTCCAGCTCGCCGTTGACCTCGATCCGCAACGCCTGGAACGTGCGCTTCGCCGGATGCCCGCCCGTGCGCCGGGACGCCGCGGGCACCACCGCGTAGAGCAGCTCGACGAGCCGCCCCGAGTTGGTGAACGGCTCCTTCTCGCGCTCGCGCAGCACCGCCGAGGCGATCTTGCCCGCGAACCGCTCCTCGCCGTACGTGGAGAGGATCCGCGCGAGGTCGCCGTGCGCGTACGTGTTGAGCACGTCCGCCGCCGTCATGCCGGTGCCCTTGGACATCCGCATGTCCAGCGGCGCGTCCTTCGAGTACGCGAACCCGCGCTCTTCCTCGTCCAGCTGCAACGAGGACACGCCGAGGTCCATCAGCACACCGTCCACATGCGAGTAGCCGAGCTCTTCCACGGCTTCGTCGATGTGGTCGTAGGTGACGTTGACGAGGTGCACTCGGTCGCCGTGGCGGGCGAGCCGCTTCGAGGCCATCTCGATGGCCTGCGGGTCGCGGTCGAGTCCGATGAGGGTGAGCTCGGGATGGGCGCTCAACAACGCGTCGGAGTGGCCGCCCATGCCGAGCGTCGTGTCGACGACGACGGCGGGCTTGCCGGAGAGCGCTGGAGCGAAGAGTTCCAGGACGCGGTCCAGCAGCACCGGAACGTGCCGCGGCTGATCCATCGTCCCTCTACTCCCCTGATGCGCGTTCGGGTGACGTCAGGTCCCCGCCCGCCCGTCGAACCTGGCGCCGGGGAAGGTGCGCCAGGGCCGATAGTCGAGCGGACCGAGGCCTCACGGCACCCGAATCGCGTGTGGAACATCCGGCCTGTTGCTCGGCTGACCGCCATCAGAAGACGCCCGGTATGACCTCCTCGCGAGCCTCGGCGTAGCCGTCCTCATGCTCTTCGAGATAGGTCTGCCAGGCCGTCGCGTCCCAGATCTCCATCCTGGTGAACGCGCCGACGACCACGCACTCCTTGGTCAACCCGGCATACCGGCGCAGTTCCGGTGCGATCAGAACGCGGCCCTGACCGTCCGGACGCTGCTCGTCCGTACCCGCGAACAGATACCGCTGATAGGCGCGTACGGCGTCGTTGGTGAACGGCGCCTCGGCGACTTTCCTCGCCATCTGCTCGAACTCAGCCCGGGGAAACACGTACAGGCAGTGGTCCTGGCCCTTGGTGACCATGAGACCTCCCGCCAGTTCGTCCCGGAACTTCGCAGGCAGTGTCAGCCGACCTTTGTCGTCCAGGCGCGGGTAGTGAGTGCCGAGGAACACGGCAGCCACCTCCCTTGCCGGGCGACGAGACCGGCAGTGGAGCCCCCGTCTGCCCCACCGGCCGCCACAGTACCCCACTTTTCACCACAGTCAACGCTGAAACGACTGGTTGGACACCAACTTGTCACCCGTTTCCCCAGGTAGGCGCGGTGGGGAGGCGTGGGGGGATGGTGGGGGAGCTGGTCAGCCACCACCTTGCCGAGTGAGGGTTCAGCCCAGATTCAGCACTCGAACGGCCTAGCAATTTCCGTCAAAACGACGCGTTGGGGCGGGTTGGTGGGGGAAGGTGGAAACTGGTGGAGCGAACCCGATGTAGCCCGCAGGTGTAGGGCACTTAGCCGTGGTTTGACACACTGCGTGAAACGCTCACACGTCCGTGTTCCGGACACGGCTGCTGGAGGTTTAGTGACACCGGGAAGCCCAAGCGCGAACAGTCACGCGCCGGTCGATCAGATCCTGGGAGAGTTGCACGGCGCCGTCCAGCGGATCGCCGCCAACGTCGAACGGGTTCTCGTCGGCAAACCCGACGTGGTCCGGCTCGCTCTCGTGACACTGCTCGCCGAGGGGCACCTGCTCGTGGAGGACGTGCCGGGTGTCGGCAAGACCTCCCTCGCGAAGGCGCTTGCCCGCTCCATCGACTGCACCGTGAGCCGCGTGCAGTTCACGCCCGACCTGTTGCCCAGCGACATCACGGGCTCGTCGATCTACAACCGGCAGGAGAACGACTTCGAGTTCAGGCCGGGACCGATCTTCGCGAACATCGTGGTCGGCGACGAGATCAACCGCGCCTCCCCCAAGACGCAGTCCGCGATGCTGGAATGCATGGAGGAGCACCAGGTCACCGTCGACGCGAACACCTACCCACTGGGTTCGCCGTTCATGGTGATCGCCACGCAGAACCCGATCGAGATGGAGGGCACCTACGCCCTGCCGGAGGCGCAGCGCGACAGGTTCACCATCCGCCTGTCGATCGGCTACCCGGACCCGGCGGCGGAGCTCGCGATGGTCGACGAGCACGCCGGCCACAACCCGATCGACGACCTGCGGCCCGTCTCGGACGCGGCCCAGGTGCTGCGACTGATCGAGGCCGTGCGCCGGGTGCACCTGTCCCCCGAGGTGCGTCGTTACGCCGTCGAACTGGTGTCGGCCACCCGCCGTCTGCCGGAACTGCGACTGGGCGCCTCACCGCGGTCCACGCTGCATCTCGTGCGCGCCGCACGGGCACAGGCCGCGCTCGCGGGCCGTGACTTCGTGGTGCCGGACGACATCCACTCGATCGCGATCCCGGTGCTCGCGCACCGGCTGGTGATGACCGCGGAGGCGCAGGCCGCCCGCCGGTCCCCCGCCGAGCTGATCAGGGCACTGCTGCAGCGGGTGCCGGTTCCCACGGCGGCGCTGGATCCGAGCGCCGCGTACGTCCGCAGCATGAACAACAACGCAGGGACGCCACGCTGACGATGCGCACCGCACTCTCCGGTCTGACCACGCGCGGAAGATGCTTGCTGGCCGCGGGGTTCGCCGCCGGAGTGTGCGCCGCGGTCCTGAACGAACGCGACCTGCTCAGGGTCGCGGCGTTCGTGATCGCGCTGCCGCTGCTGGCCGCGTGGCTCGCGACGAGGGCTCGGGTGGGCTTGCACGCCGCCCGGTTCCTCGCGCCGAGCCGGGTGCCGGTCGGGGCGGCGTCCGAGGTGAAGCTGGACCTGCGCAGCACCGGCCGGCTGCCCACGGGCGGGCTGATGCTGGAGGACACCGTGCCGTACGCCCTGGGCGCGCGGCCGCGGTTCCTGGTGGAGCGGCTGCCCCGCAACACGCCCACGACGTTGCGCTACCCGCTCAAGCCGGTCATGCGCGGCATCCAGCAGGTCGGCCCGCTGATGGCGCGGATCACCGACCCGTTCGGGCTGGCCGAGTTCGACCGCGAACTCGCCGGCCGGTCGCGGCTCGTCGTGGTCCCGCGCGTCGTGCGGCTGGCGGGCTTGCCCGGCGGCTCCGGCATGGGCGCGGGCGACGACGGATCGGTGCGGCTGCGGGCGGGTCAGGGCGAGGACGACGCGGTGGTGCGACCGTACCGCCAGGGCGATGACCTGCGGAAAGTCCACTGGCGGTCCACGGCACGGCGCGACGAGCTGATGGTGCGCGTCGAGGAACGTCCGTGGCGTGGCGGCACGACCGTGCTGCTTGACCACCGCGTGCACGCGCACCGCGGTAGCGGGCCCACGGCGTCGTTGGAGTGGGCGATCTCGTTCGTGGCGTCGGTCTGCATGCACCTGCACCACTTCGGGCACCAGGTCCGCCTGGTCTCCGAGGACGGCAGGGTGCTCGCCGGTGGGGCGTCCGAGGGCGGGCACAGCGACCACGTGGTGCTGGACTCGCTGGCCGCGCTGCAGGGCTCGCACCGGCGTGAGCTCAGCGCCGGGATCGACCCCGGCGCGGGCCAGGAGGTCATCGCGGTGCTGGGCGGCGTGTCGCCGGCGTCGATCGAGGAACTGATCCGGTACCGGCCGCGCGGCATGCGCAGCCTGGCCGTGCTGCTGGACGTGAACGCGTGGGCCGGTGGCAGCAACGACTCAGCCGCGACCGCTCCCGAACCCGAGGACGCGCGCCGGTTGCTGACCGGCGCGGGCTGGGGCGTGGCGATCGCGCGGCCGTCGGCCTCGATGCAACAGGTGTGGCAGGAGCTGTGCGCCTCGGCGGGCAACCGAGGTCCGTCGATCCGGTCGGAGGTGGGCTGAGATGGGGACCCGTTCCGCCGCTCCAGCGAAGGGCACGGAGCCCGAGTGGTTCACGTCGGCGACGCCGTGGATCGCCGCGCTGGCCGTACTGTGCGCGTCGACCGCGCTCTCCGGCGTGATCGAGGGTGACCTGTGGCTGGTGCGCATCGGCGTGGTGATCATCGCGATCACCGTGACCGGCGCGTTCCTGCGCGCGACCCGGCTGACCCCGCCGCTGGTCGCGATCGCCCAGGTCTTCGTGCTGTTGTGCCTGCTCACGGCGTTGCACACGCGGTCGGGCATCTTCCTGTTCATCCCCGGCCCCGAGGCGCTGGGCGAACTCGGCGACGTGCTCGCGGAGTCCGTCGCGCAGGTGCAGACCGGGGTGCCGCCGGTGCACGCGTCGCCGGCGATCCAGGCACTCGTGGTGCTCGCGATCGGCCTGGTCGCGGTGCTGGTGGACACGCTGGCCGTCGCGGCAGCTGCCCCGGCGGCGTCCGGGCTGGTGCTGCTGTGCGTGTTCGCGGTGCCCGCGTCGCTGGCCGACGAAATGCTGCCGTTCTGGACGTTCATCCTGGGCGCGGCGGCGTTCGCGATGCTGCTCGCGGTCGACGGTCAGCACCGGCACGAGGCGTGGCGGGGCAGGCTCGGGTCCGGGTCGGCCAGCGGGTCCGGCAGTTCCGCGACCTCGGTGGCGAGCATCGCGATGGTGATCGCGTTGATCGTCGGCGCCGGCTTCACGTTCGTCGGCACGGTCGGCAGGCTGCCGGGCGGCAGCGGCGGTGGCGGTGGCAAGGGCGGCATCGGGCTCAGCGAGATGACGTCGTTGCGCGGCATGCTCAACCGCGGCCGGGAAACCGAGGTGTTCTACGTCGAAGGCCTGCAGGAGGACGCCTACATGCGGGCGACCACGCTGGCCAGGTACGTGCCGAACAAGGGCTGGGAGCGCGGCCTCAACCCCGACGGAAACCCCGCGCGTGGCGAGCTGCCGCCGCAGCCGGGCGACCGCGGTGAGGGCAAGACGACGACGATCAAGATCGAGCCGCGCGACTGGAAGAGCTACTGGCTGCCGACCTACGGCGCCATCCGCAGCATCAACACCCCGGACGACGACTACCGGTTCGACCCGAAGAAGGGCTCGATCTTCACGACGAAGGAGCGCGAGCCGGAGGCGTACGAGATCGGCACGGTGCTCTCGACGCCGACCAAGCAGGCGCTGCGGCTGGCCCCGCCCGGCGGGAAGAACATCATCGAGCAGGAGTACTTCAAGTTCGACGGCGTCGAGCAGCCGGTGATCGACGCGGCGAACAAGGCCGTCGAGGGCGCCACCAACGACTTCGACAAGGCCGCCAAGCTCTCCGAGTTCTTCAACAGCCCGACGAGCGGGTTCAAGTACGACCTGAAGACCCAGGGCGACGTCACCAAGGACGCGCTGACGGACTTCGTGACCAGGTCCAAGGTCGGCTACTGCGAGCAGTACGCCTCCGCGATGGCCGTGATGGCCCGCGTGGTCGGCCTGGCGTCCCGCGTGGCGATCGGCTTCACGGCCGGTGTCAAGGCCGCGGACAGCAAGGGCCGCGTGATCAGCACCCAGGACGCGCACGCGTGGGTGGAGATCTTCTTCCCGAACTACGGCTGGATGACCTTCGACCCGACGCCGGTCGACGACGGCCGCGGTGTCGTGCCGCCGTACATGCGGGAGACCCAGGGCCCCGACGACGAGGTGCCGACCGGCGAGACGAACTCCGAGTCGGTGGCGCCGTCCGCGACCGGGTCGGCCCAGACGTCCACCGCCACCGACGGCACCGAGAACAACCAGAACCTGCAGGAAGCCGGTCCGACCGGGCCGCCGGCGTGGCTGGTGTGGGCGATCATCGCGGTGCTGGCGCTGGCGGTCCTGGTGACGCTGTTCCTGGTGCTGACGCTGCTCGGCGTGGTCGGTGCGGGCCTGATGGGCGCCACGTGGGCGCGCAAGCTGCTGATATCGGCCGCGGCCGGGTTGTGGCTGATGGGCGCCGGTCTGGCCGCTGCCTTGATCTCGTGGTGGCTGGCCGTGCTGCTGGTCGTCACGGGGCTCGTCCTGACGCCGCTGCTGGTTCGCACCGTGCGCCGGCGCAACCGCCTGCACGAGGTCGCGAAGCTCGGCCCCGGTGCGGCCTCGGCGGCCTGGAGCGAGCTCATGGCGGAGTCGATCGACCGGGGCGCGCCCGTACCCGCGGCCGAGACGATCAGGACCGCCGCGCGCCGGTTGGCTCGCGAGCACAACCTGGACGACGCGGGCAAGGACGGGCTGCGGCTGGTGATCGGGACGATCGAACGGTCCTGGTACAGCGCGAACCCCGTCGCTGACCCGGCGCTGCCCGGAGCGCTGGCGGCGGTGCGGCAGTCGTTGCGGCAGAACGCTCCGCTGTCGTGGCGCGCGAAGCTGTTCCCGAAGTCGGTGCTGAAGCCGGCGCCCGCGCCGGTGGCCGACGCGCAGGAGCGCGAGCCGGTTCCGGTCTAGGCCTCGAAAGACAAGCGAATGGGCCCGCTCCCTCTCGGGGGGGGCGGGCCCATCGCTTTGCGGTCCTGGAAGGCTTACTGCTCGTCGTCGAAGCGACGGCGGAAGCGCTCCTCCATCCGTTCGGAGAACGAGCTGCGACTGCGCGTCGGCTTGCCGTCCTCCTGCGCTCCTTCGGCGACCTGGTCACCGCGACGCAGTGTCGTCACGACGATGAGCAGACCGAAGAACATGAGCAGGAAGCCGAAGACGCTCACCACGGGGACGCTGGCGATCGCGAGCTGCGGGAGTGTCACTCCGATGATGAGAGCGGCCACGCCGACCACGAACAACACGATGCCCTGCACGCGGCGTCGCTTCGACGGCCGCCGCAACTTGGCGCCTCGTACGGTGGATGCGAACTTCGGGTCCTCGGCGTAGAGCGCGCGCTCGATCTGGTCGAGCAGTCGCTGCTCGTGCTCGGAGAGTGGCATCGTTCCTCCTCCGGCACAGCGGTCGCGGGCGCCGGGTGTTTTCGGTTACCGCCGAACCCGGCGGACGACCCACCCTGGGGACGTCACCCCCCAGGATACGATCCGCGCGCCCCGGCGACTACCCAGTCGGCCTTCTCATACGGTCGGTTCTGTCACCATCATCCTCCTGGGGCAGTGGTGAGGCCTTCGTGAGGCACTTTCACGAGCCTTGTGGCCTGCCGTTCACATCTCGTTGGGCCGGGTGATCCGTCCGGGACAGCCCCGCTTGCTCGGATCAGTCCCATGACCGAACTCATCGTCAACGGCGACGCAGAGCAGGGCCTGACCGGCTGGCTCACCGTCGCGGGCGCCCCTGTCGTGCTGCGGTACGACACGGGGCAGGGGTATCCGGGGCCCGGCGATCCCGGACCGGCACAGCGCGGTGCCTCGTTCTTCGGCGGCGGCGACACGCCCCTGAGCACGCTTCGACAGAGCGTGACGTTGCCGCGGCGCCCGTCTCAGTTCGTGATCTCCGCCTGGCTCGGCGGCTACGCCTCGCAGCAGGACGGCGCCCGGCTGTCCGTCGAGTTCCTCGACGCGGCCGGCACCCCGCGCGGCCTCGTCGTGCTCGGGCCGCTCACCGCGGAGGAGCGCACGAGCCGCACCGGCCTGTTCGAACGGACCACGCGCGGCACGGTGCCACCGGGCAGCCGGACCGCCGTCGTCACGCTGCAGATGACCCGATCCGGTGGTGGTACGTCGAACGACGGCTACGCGGACAACATCTCGTTCACGGTGAAAGGTCGCTGATGTTGAACCGACGTGATCTGCTGCGCGCCGCGGCCGCTGCCGGTGCTCTGGGCACCGTGTGGCCACTGTCCGCCGGCCTGTCCCCCGCCGAGGCCCACGCGGCCGCTCTCGATCTCGGCGCGTCGTGGGACCCGGCGCCGTTCACCCTGGGCGTCGGATCCGGGGACCCGTTGCCGGACAGCGTGATCCTCTGGACGCGGCTCGCCCCGGAGCCGCTGGCGTTCGAGCAGCCGCTGCCCGAGATCGTCGAGGTCGAGTGGTTCGTCGCACTGGACCGCACGATGCGGTCGCGGGTGGCGTGCGGGACGGTCGCTGCCTCGAACCTGTTGGGGCACAGCGTGCACGTGCCCGTTCACGGTCTCCGTCCCGGTCGCACCTACTACTACCAGTTCTCGGCGCTCGGCAAGCGCAGTCGCGTCGGTCGCACGCGCACGGCTCCGGTCGGGCACGTCTCGAAGGTGCGCTTCGCAACGGCCAACTGCCAGGCGTTCCACGACGGCTTCTACGCGGCGCATCGCGGAATCGCACGCGAGAACCTCGATTTCGTCGTGCACCTCGGCGACTACATCTACGAACACGGCCAGGTCGGCGGCACGCACGTGCGTGATCACGAAGGCCCCGCCGTTCTGTCCCTTGCGGACTACCGACGCCGCCACGCCCTGTACAAGGGCGACCCGTCGTTGCGCGACGCCCACGCGGCGCACCCGTTCTTCCTGACGTGGGACGACCACGAGGTCGCGAACGACTACAGCGGCACGGATGGCTCGGCGCCGTTCGTGAAGCGGCGCGCTGCGGCCTACCAGGCCTGGTACGAACACCTGCCGATCCGCGCGGGTTCGGCGCTGGAGCCGCAGATCTACCGGCGGCGGCAGTGGGGCTCGCTGCTCGACCTCACCGTGCTGGATCTCCGGCAGTACCGGTCCGCCCAGAACCTCCCGGACGGCACGATTTTGGGCGCTGAGCAGAAACAGTGGCTGCTGGACGGCATCTCGGGCGCCCGCGAGGCCTGGCAGGTGTGGATCAACTCGATCATGCTGTCGCAGCTCGCCCGCACCGGCGGTGGTTACTACTTCACCGACCAGTGGGACGGCTTCCTGGCCGAGCGGCGCGAGGTGCTCGGGCACGTGGCCGCCTCGGAGATGAAGGACCTCGTCGTGCTCACCGGGGACTGGCACTCGGCGTTCGTCGACGACATCCGGCCGGACTTCAACGACCTGTCGTCACCGGTGATCGGCACCGAGTTCACGGCGCACTCGGTCAGTTCCGGGGCGTACTCGCCGGAGTGGAACGCGGTGAACGGGCCGGTGATGGGCGCGGCGAACCCGCACCTGAAGTACTTCGAGGGCAACAGGTACGGGTACGACGTGTACGAGGTGACGCCGCAGCGGTTCACCACGCACATGAAGGTGATCGGGGACCGGCGTGATGCTGCTTCGCCGGTTTCGACGCTGACCACGTTCCACGTCGATCGTGGGAAGGCCGGGAGTTACGAGGATCCGGGGACGGTGGGCTCGCCCGCGCAGTACCGGCGTCCGTGAGAAGACTGCGCGGGCGGGTTGTCCCGCCCGCGCAGGTTCGTTCAACTGGCGATCTTGTAGGCGCGGATGATCGTCACCTCGCCCGTGTTGCCCGCCGCGTCCGTGGTCTTGGCGCGCAGCGAAGCGAACTTCGCGTCCTTCGGGTGGTGCACGATCGCCTTGTCGCCGGCCACCTGCACCTGCTTCCAGGTCTTGCCGTCGTCGAACGACACCTCCACGTTGACGCGCTTGACCTTCGGCGTGTTCTCCGCCTGCTCGACCTTCAGCGGGACGAGCAGGACACGGCCGTGTGCGGTGTCCTTGTCGTCGAGCTTGGGCTGGAAGCGGACCACCGAGTACGGCAGGTGCGTGATGTCGGTCGTGTGCTTGGCCTTGAAGGTCCAGGCCCCGCTGACCTTCGTCGACAGCTCGGCGTCACGGCTGTGCTCCATCTCGGCCCGGTACGAGCCTTCGGCTGCCGGCACGTCGAAGATCCCCGACTGCTGGGGGAACTCGCCGAGCTTGGTGCCGTTGTGGAACAAGGTGGTCTTCGCCGTGCCGGTGCCGGCGCGGCCCTCGCCGCCGTTGCTGTCGGTGAAGAGCGGGACCCTGACGGCGATCTGGTCTTCGAGCCTCGCGATGCCGAAGCCCGGCGCCGATGGGACGGACGGGCCGAGGACGGCCTTGCCGAACGTCTGCGCGTACTTCCTGCCGCCCCTGAAGGAGCCGGCCGGGGTCTCCGCGGAGTACTCGTTGACGTTGCCGGGAGCGACGCGGTCGTAGATCCAGCTCCACTTGCCACCGGTGGTCGACACCAGGTCGACGGCCCGGCCGTTGTCGGGCACCACGGTGAACCAGGCGAATCCGCCGCTGCCGTCGGTCGGGTGCGGCATCGCCGCGACGCCGTGGCGGTAGCCCTCGCCGCCCGGACGGAAGTTGCTCGTCATCTCGGCGAGCTCGTTCGCCTTGGCGGTGCGCTCGAAGCCGGTCGGCATGCCCTTCTCGGTGTACATCAGGCGGTAGCTGACCGGGGTCTTCTCGTCGCGAGGTGTGCCCTGGAACTGCTCGGCGAACGTCGTCGTGAAGCCCGGCGCGTCCGGTCCGATCTGGGCGGTGGACACGTGGCCGGCCAGGCCCTCGAAGAACGCCCAGCCGGAGCCGTACGCCTGGCCCGCCACCTGCGTCGTGTACGAGATCGTGCCGATCATGCCCTTCGCTGCCGCGTCCGGCGTCTTCAGCGCGACCGGCTTGGCCTTGCGCGCGTCGACGGTGATCGAGGACTTGCCGCCCACCACGAACCTGGGCTGCACCTGGAACACGACCTTGTTGTCCGGCGTGATCACCGCGCTGTCGACGACGTACTCGCCCTTGGGCAGCCGGATGTTCTTGGCGGACGCCGAATAGCCCTTGCCGGTCTTGGTGTTGATGAACACCGTGCCGTGGTTCTCCGCCGGGTTGCCGTCGACACCCAGCACCGAGACGCCGACCTCGTAGCTCTCGACCTCGCGGTTGACGCTCACCAGCGTGCGCAGGCCGTTCGACGCGACGATCGCGCCGCTGTAGGCACCGTCGGCCGCGTTGACCTTGGTGTCCGCGGTGATCGTGGCCTTGGCCTCGCCGCCGGCCGGGACCGTGACCTTCGCCGGCGACACGGTGAACAGACCTGCGGGCGAGGGCTTGCCGTCCGGTCCGGTGGTGTCCGCGGCTAGGTCGAGCGTCACGGGCTCCTTGCCCGGATTGCGGTAGGTGACCTCGCGGACGACCTTCTGGTCGTCGTCGTGCGGCCACTGCTGAACGCCGAAGTTGATGTTGCTCGGCTCGGCGATCACCCGCTGCGCCAGCATCTTCGGCACGTCGACGCGGCCGGTGCCCTGGTCGAACGGCTTCAGTGCCGGATTCGCCTTGGCCGACGCCATGATCGTCGCCTTGAGCCGCGTGCCGGTCCAGTCCGGGTGCTGCTGCTTGAGCAGCGCGACAACGCCCGCCACGTGCGGCGTGGCCATCGACGTGCCGGACATCGCGACGTGGCCCTGAGTTCCGGCCTCGGCCGCCACGATGTCGACGCCGGGCGCGGTCACGTCCGGCTTCACCGCACCGTCCGCGGCCGGGCCACGGCTGGAGAACGGCGCGATGCCGTCGTTGCGGTCCACGGCACCCACGGTCAACGCGGACTCCGCGCTACCGGGCGAGCCGATCGTCTCCGGCCGCCCCGAGTTGCCCGCCGCGATCACGAACAGCGCGCCGGTCTGACCGGAGATCCGGTTGACCGCCTCCTCGATCGGGTCGATGTCGGGGGTGTCCCCGCCACCCAGGCTCATGTTGATGACGTGCGCGCCCTGCTCGGCCGCCCACTGCATGCCGCCGAGGATCGCCGACTCGGTGCAGCCACCCGGGTAGCAGACCTTGCCGTCGAGGATCTCCGCGTCCGGCGCGACCCCGCGGTACTTCTCGCCCTTGCTGGCGATCGTCGACGCGACGTGCGTGCCGTGGCCGACCTCGTCGGTGTTGTCCGGCGAGTCGGTGAAGTTCTTCTCCGCGACCTGCTTGCCCTGCAGATCCGGGTGCTTCTCGTCGACGCCCGTGTCGAGCACGGCGACCTTCACGCCCTTGCCGGTGACACCGGCCTGCCACGCTTCCGGCGCGCCGATCTGCTTGGTGCTGCGGTCGAGCGTCACCTTGCGGACGCCGTCGAGCCACACCTTCTCGACCGCGCCGGACCGCAGCGACTCCCACGCGCTGCCCGACTTCGCGACCGAGCCGGTCACCAGGTCGGCCACGGATCCCTTGGCGCTCAACGCGGTGATGCCCGATCGTGCGCCCACCGCCGGCCGCACGATCACCGGCACCGAGTCGCGCCGCGCGTCGTCGTAGCCGAACTCGACCAGCGACGTCACGTCGAACAGCCTCGAGTCCAGCTTTCCTTGGGACACCAGCACAACCGCGTCCGCGGGCACGACGTGCTGATGCCCGTTCCGCGTGAACGTGCGCACGGCGAGCTTGCCCCGCCCCGGACCCGGCACGTACCGCACGACGCGGTTGCCGACCAGGTCCACCCGGTCACCGGTGATCAGCGTGACGCTCTGGTCACGCTGGCCCGGCGCCGATTCCTCCGCATGCGCGACAGCAGCCGTTGTCGTGGTGACAAGGCCGGCTGACAGCGCGAGCGCGGTGATCCCCCGACGGGCACCTCGCTGTCCTGCTCTCACTGGTCCTCCAGTGTTCGATGAGGTGTTGCCTCAGTGACCGTAGGGACACCGAGCGTCACCCCACCTCCATCTGAAGGCCGGAGGTGGTGCCGGGGATGTCATCCCGCAGAGGTATGCGGAGTGGCCGATCGACCGGTTGACACACCCGCCGTTGTTTCGGGATTGAGTCGTGACCGTCCTTTCGTGCACACTTCCTGCTGCCGCCATCTGCGTGCGGCATGGGGGCTCTGGGGGAAGGTCGCTTTACTCATGCGTGTTTCGTTGCGTGCTGCCATCGCAGTGGCGCTTCTGGTCGGTTTCTACGTCCTCGCCTTCGGGTTGATCGGCGGGCTCCTCGCGCTGGAGACGTACGCCCTGATCGAACGGCCGTTCGTCGGCCTGAAGCTGGCGCTGTTCGTCGTGCCGGTGGTGTTCGCTCTGGTCAAGGGCCTGGTCTCGCTGGAACGCCGCGCGCAGGACGAGGTGCCCGGCACCCTCGTCACGCCCGAGCAGCAGCCCGCGCTCTGGGACCTCGTCCACCGCCTGGCCGCCGACGTCGGCACCCGCCCGCCGGACGAGATCCGGATCCTCGCCGCGGTGAACGCCGGTGTCGCCGAGGACACCCGCTTCCTGGGCCTGCGCGTGCTGAAGCGCCGGATGTTCATCGGTGCTCCGCTGCTCACCTCCTTGACCGAGAAGCAACTCATCGCCGTGCTCGCCCACGAGCTCGGGCACTACGCCAACAAGGACACGCGCCTGGCCGGCGTCGTGGTCTCCGGCCGCAACGCCATGCTGCGCGCCGGCTCCCACATGAACGCCGAACACTGGTTCCAGCGCATGATCGCCAAGCTGTTCCTGGGCTACGCCAAGCTGTACCTCCGTGTCTCCCAGGCGATCAGCAGGCGCCAGGAGTTCGCCGCCGACCGCTTCTCCGCCTCACTCGCCGGCTCGTCCGCCGCCGCCTCCGCCCTGCGCGAGCTGCCGGTGATCGACGCCGCGTGGGACCTGTTCACCAACCGCCACCTGACCGTCGCGTGGGAACTCGGCTACCTCCCCACGACGTTCTTCGACGGCTTCGCCCGCCTGCGCACCTCCTCCGAACTCCACGAGGAACTGGAGCAGATCCGCCAGCACCCGACGGACCCCGACCGCGGCCCGTACGACTCGCACCCGCCGATGCTGGACCGCATCGCCGCCATCGAAGCCCTGGGCCTCGAACCCGAGTCGGGCTGGGGCGACCGCCCGGCGATCGAACTCCTCACGGACCCCATGCCGCTGCTCGACGCCGCCGTGCTGAACACACTGGTGTCCGACGCAAACCAGAAGCAGCGCGTCGACTGGGCCACGCTCGGCCACATCGGCGCCCGCGCCCGCGTGGTGCGAGGCACCCAGCGGCTGTTGCAGGCAGCCTCCACCGCGACGAACCAGCCGCCGTCACTCACGACCGTCCTCGACGCACTGGACGCGGGCCACCTGGCCGACCTGGGCTCGTACACGCCGGGCGCCAGGGACGCGGGCCCACGAGCCCGCCGCGAGATGGCCCGCGGCGAAGTGCTGCCCGAGCTGTCCGCGTTGGTGGCACTGGCGTTCTCCGACGCGGGCCTCGCTCACTGGGAACTGGACTGGCTGGGACGGACCACGTTCGTCACCTCCTCTCACGACTTCGACATGACCGACCACCTGGACGCCGCGGTCGCCGACAACGGCAGCACCGAGGGCCTGCGAGGCGTGCTCGCCACAGCCGGCGTGGCCCTCGACTACCGCCCCGCGAACTGACTTCTTTCTCTGGAGAAACCCCGTGGTGCTCTCACTTCTGTTCAAGCCCAAGGAACTCGTCAACGTCTTCCGCCTGATGCGCGAAGCCAAGCGCCTGGGCGTGGAGATCGACGAACTCCCCACCGACGTAGTTGCCAGCTTCGTGCTCCCCAAGACCCACCCCGAGCGCTACGGCCTGGTCCCCGACACCGAGGTGACGACGACCACGCCCCTCGAGGACCTGGCCCTCGCCGCCGTGAAGGACGACGTCCGCGCCGGCAACTGGGAGAACGCCGCCGACCTCGTCACCGCCACGCACGGCGACTGGGACCGCCGCCAGCGCGTGGTGTGGGCCCTGGCCGACCTGGCCGCCAAGGACGAGACCTGGATGACCGCCTGGCAGGCCGCTCGCCCAGGCGACCCGCACTGGCTGGTGGTGCACGCGATGTCGCTCGTGTCCCTGGCCTGGGACATCCGCGGCAGCGCCCGCGCCTCCGAAACCACCCGCGAACAGTTCGAGGGCTTCCACCGCGTCCTGTTCGAAGCCCGCGAGGCCGCGGGCGTGGCTGCCTCCGTTCTGCCGGACGACCCGACTCCGTTGAACACCTTGCTGACCCTCGCGCGTGGCTTGCAGGTGGACCACGACGAGTTCCGCGCGATCTGGGCCGAACTGATCTCCCGGGATCCGTTGCACCACAACGGACACCAGCAGGCCCTGCAGTACTGGTGCCGCAAGTGGCACGGATCCGACGAACTCGCTCTGGAGTTCGCGCTGAAGGCCGCGGCCGAGTCGCCGAAGTTCTTGGCTCTGCCACTGCACGCCGCTTATGAGGCGCAGAGCACTTCGCCGGACATGTGGAAGACGCCTTCAGTGGTGGCCTCCTTGGATGCGTTGCTGAAGCGGCTTGCTGACGAGGGCTCGGACACCTACGCGGTTCGGGACGACCGGGGATACGCGGCCTTCGGGTTGATCCGGTTGGAGCGGTTCGAGGAGGCCTTGGGGCAGTTCCGGGCTTTGGGGACGTTGGCGGATGCCGGACCTTGGGACTACTTCGAGGAGCCGCGGATCACGTTCCTGAGCTTGCGGGGTGTGGCGATCAAGGCTGTGGCGAAGGGCAAGGGCATCAAGGCTCCGGTTCGGTAGGGATTGGGGCGGGGGCTCTGCGGGGCTGGAGGCCTCCGCGGGGGCTGGGCTGCGGGCTCGACGGGGCTGGCGGGCTCAACCGGGTTGGATTGCGGGCCAACGGGGTTGCGTTGTGGGCCAACGGGGTTGGGCTCCACGGGGCTGTGAGCCAACGGGTTGGGGCTGCGGGCTCCACGGGGCAGCCGGGCTCGACGGGGCTGGGTTGTGGGCCCACGGGGTTAAGCCTCAACCGGGTCGGGTTGTGGGCTTGGGAACTGCGGGTCAGGGCTTGGAGACTCGCGAGGTCGCGGCGCCGGCGCAGTGATGTGGGGCGAGGTGTCGCTGGGCAACGCCGCGATGGGCGGGCCGCGTGGCATTGCCGCGATGGGTGCTCTGTCGGTGTTGCCGCGCCGGGTGAGCCCGCGTGGTGATTCCTCGCTGGGTAGCGGTGCGCCCCAATCGCAATCGTCGCGAAGCGGCGATGCACCCCCACGCCTCGTCAATGCCCGCGCAACCACCCACGCAAGGTGACATGCGCACGCCAGGCGACCCCTTCGTTGGAACGCGACCACCCGCACGCAAGCCGACCCACACAGGGCGCTAACCGATGGCCAGAGGCACGCGGGCTTGCGGGACCGCTGGCGGGCGGCGTTCCATCACGGCCAGTTCCAGTTGGCGCGCTGGGGATTCGCCCAGGAGTTTGCGGGCCAGGGTGGTGCCCTTGCGCGGGGCCAGGGCCAGTTCGGCGCGGAGGGCTGCCACGCCTACGTAGTGGGAGACCTCGTCGAGGATGGCTTTGGTGTCGGCGATCGAGCGGGTGCGGCGGATCGCGTCCACGGCGGCGCGTTCCAGGGGTGCCACGTGGAAGCCTCGGCGGATGGCCGGTTTCGGTAGGCGGTCTGTGCGTTCCAGGTGCAGGGTTGCGTAGCCGCAGGCTTTTGAGTGGCGTGGTGCCAGTACGTGGATGGCGTCGGCTGTGGGCAGGACGGATCTCATGCCGTGCAGGTACAGGGCGTCGAAGGCGGTGAGCATGGCGCGCTCGCCTGAGTAGAGGAGGGCTGCCTGCACGAGTTGTTCGCGGGACGGGCCGGCTCGGGACAGCAGGAAGATGCTGGGGAACAGGCGTTGCCAGGGGCCGCCTGGGCGGGCTCGCTGGTCGATCAGGGACGAGGACAGTCCTATGTGGATCAGGGCTGCCACCGGGGCTACGCGGTGGGCGAAGAGGGAGCCGAGGGCTTCCAGGTCGATGGGGTGGCGCATGGGTTCATCTTGGGGGGTGGGGGAGGTCGGGGAACTGGGGTTGAGCGGAAGCTGTGGACAAGTCGCGGGTTGTGGACAACTCGCGATCACTCCGGCTTCGGTTCGGGCTCCACTGTCCTATCTGGACTTTCGCGCAGCAGGGAGGCTGGGCGGACGGCTAGCGAGCCGAAGCGGGAACGGGCCTGGTCGGCGGCTTGGTCGGCTTCGCGCCAGCCGCGTTCTGGGGCGTCGAAGATCAGTTGCTGGGCGGAGTCGGCGTTGTCAAGGCCTTCTATTCGGACGCCGATCAGGCGGACCGCTCCCGGTGGGACCTGGGTGTCCAGCAGCTCAGCCGCGGTGCGGTAGACCTCTTGGGTCACGTCGGTCGACACGGGGAGCGTGCGCGAGCGGGTGATCGTGGTGAAGTCGGAGAAGCGGACCTTGATGGAGACCGTTCTGCCACGCAAACCCTTGGCGCGCAACGAACCCGTTGAGCGCTCGGACAGGCGGAGAAGCTCACGGCGCAGCAGCACGCGGTCGTAGTGGTCGACCTCGAACGTCTCCTCGGCGCCGATCGACTTCTCTCGCGACGTGGGCACCACCGCACGGTCGTCCACGCCCGAGGCCAGCGCGAAGAGGTGCTCCGCCAGCGCGACGCCGATCATGCGGCGCAGCCGGGGCAGGGGTGTCTTGGCCACGTCGGCGACGGTGTCCAAGCCCAGTTCCTCAAGGCGCGCAGCGGTTTTCGCACCGACGCCCCACAGTGCGGACACCGGCAGCGGGTGCAGGAAGTCCAGGACATCAGAGGCAGGCACGACCATCATTCCGTCGGGCTTGCACATGCCCGAGGCGAGTTTCGCGAGGAACTTCGTCGGCGCCACACCGACGGAACAAGACACACCGTGATCAGCGAACACACGCGACCTGACCAGCTCGCCGATGCCACCGGGCGTCAGACCCAACCGGCGTAGAGCCCCACCGACGTCCAAAAAAGCCTCGTCCAACGAGAGAGGCTCCACCAACGGCGTGATGTCGCGGAAGATCGCCATCACGCCACGAGAGACCTCCTGGTAGAGGTCGAACTGCGGCGGCAGGTACACGGCGTTGGGGATCAGGCGACGCGCGTGAGCGGTAGGCATCGCAGACCGAACGCCGTACTCGCGCGCGATGTAGTTCGCGGAACACACGACGCCACGCCCGCCAACGCCACCGACGACGACAGGCACGGTAGCGAGCTCAGGGCGTTCGCGGATCTCCACCGACGCGTAGAAGGCGTCCATGTCGACGTGCAGCATCCGGCAGCCCGTGTCGTCAGGCCACACACCATCACGCGCACGGAACCGGTCGACCAGGCCGCGTGGCAGGCTCGCACTGCGGCCCATGAACACCCCCTCGAACGTGAGTTCGAGACGAATCCTACAGTTTGTACACGCGCGCCGCGTTGTCCGACGCGATGAGCCGTGCGATCCGATGTGCGTCCTCCTCGAGGAACACGTCACGACGCAGTCCGTCAGACAAGAAGTCCGACAACGCACGGCGGAACAGCAGCGCACCGAGGTAGTACAACTCGGGCAGTCCGAACGCGTCGGAGGAGAACAAGAACTTGCCGTAAGGCACGATCTCCAGCGCCTCCGCCAGCACCCGCGGCGCCTGATGCCCCAGCCCGTGCGTCGCCAGCCCGAGATCGCAGAACACGTGCGGGAACACCTGCGCGAGATACCCGGCCTGCCGGTGGAACGGGTAGTTGTGCAGCAACAGCACCGGCACGCCGAGAGAAGCCGTCGCGCGCAAGAACGGCGTCAACAACGACGGATCGCAACGGTGCAGATCGATGTCCGAGTCGCCGTAACCCACGTGGAACTGCAACGGCAGCCCAGCGTCCAACGCCTCCCACGCCAGCCAAGTGATCACCACCGGCGACACCAGCCGACCCGACGACCACGCCTCCACCGCCTGCACGACGTCCGAATCCATCGGCCGCGAACCGGGCAGATCAAGCCCAACCCGATACGCCGCAACGGACTTCGCCCCCACCGCCGACGAAGAAGCAAGCCGCGAACGCACAGCGTCCAAGAACTCCGACGGCGACACTGACGAACGCAGCGACTCAGCCAGGTGCTCCAGCCGCACGATGTCGTGCGACACCACCCCGGCCAACGACCCGAGCTCGGCACCGGACAGCAGCCGATCAGGCTGGAACCCGCCGTCCACCAGGAACGTGTGGATACCCGACGCCATCAGGAACGTCCGCGACACCTCGGTGATGTGCAGCGAGTTGCGCCGTTCGAGGTACGCCTCAGCCGAAGCGTGCCGAGGCAGATCCAACAGCGGTGCACACCATCGTCGCACCGCGAACCCGAGAGCCGAGTCGAAGAAGGACCCACCCAACGGCGAGACCGCGTCGGCCTCCAACAACAGCGACTCGAACTCCTCACGCGTGCTGTCAGTGCGCAACACACCGTGGCAGTGGTGATCAATCAACCCGAGTTCGGCGACGAACGGCAAGATGCCCATAACCTTAGGATCGTGGACTCTGCGGAACGGGACCAGCGGTTCGACCGGGCGACCGAACTCTTCGACGGACTGAACGCGAAGAACGTGAGCGTCGTGGCGCTCACCTGGGTCGACAACAGCGGCATCACACGCACGAAGTCCGTGCCTCTGCGCAGACTCGCCCACGCGGCAGCACACGGCGTGGGCGCCTCACCGGTGTTCGACGTGTTCCTGTTCGACGACTGGATCATCCAGGGCCGGTTCGCCGGCGGCCCCGTCGGCGACCTGCGGCTGCACCCCGACCTCGACCGCCTCACCGTCCTCGCCGGCCAGCCCGGCTGGGCCTGGGCGCCTGCCGACCGCCACTTCCAGAGCGGCGTCCCCTACCCCATGGACCAGCGGCTGCAAGCGCGCAAGGCCGAGCAGAACCTCCACGAGCGAGGCCTCACCGCCAAGGCCGGCTTCGAGATCGAGTGGTGCGTCGGCAAGGCGGACACCGACGACTGGGTGCCCGCGACGAGCGGCTCCGCCTACGGGCACGCCCGCCAGGTCGAGCTGTCCGACTACTGCGTCGACCTCCTCAACGCACTCGACCAGCAGGACGTCGAGGTCCTCCAGTTCCACCCCGAGTACGCCGCGGGCCAGTTCGAAGTCTCCACCGCACCTGAGGACCCGATCGCGGCAGCAGACACCGCGGTCCTCGTGAAAGAGACCATCCGCGCCGTGACGATCCGGCACGGCATGCGCCCGTCGTTCTCCCCCAAGGTGATCAACGGCGGCGTCGGCAACGGCGGCCACCTGCACCTCAGCCTCTGGCGCGACGGCACGAACCTCTTCGACGGCTTCCAGGACGAGGCCAGGCAGTTCAGCGCGGGCGTGCTCAACCACATCCGCTCGTTGTGCGCGATCGGCTGTCCCTCTCTCGCGAGCTACCTCAGGCTCGTACCGCACACGTGGGCCGCACCGTTCGCGGCATGGGGTGAGGAGAACCGCGAAACGGCGCTGCGCCTGATCCGGGACAACCTCGAAATCAAGTGCTTCGACCTGACCGCGAACCCGTACCTCGTCGTCGCGGGCGTGATCGCGGCCGGTCTGGACGGCATCGCGACCCAGGCCGAACTGCCGGAAGGCCTCAACGTCGACCCGGCGCTGCTCGACGGCGTCCCGCGGCTGCCCACGTCCCTCAGGGAAGCTGTCGAGGAGTTCGAGAAGGACCCCGTGCTCACCGAGGCGTTCGGTCAGGAACTGGCGGGCACGATCGTCGACGTGCGGCGCGGCGAGATGGAGCGCTACAAGGACGCCAGCCCGCAGGGAATCGCCAACATCACTCGCTGGCGGTATTGATCTCCTTGCGCAGCCGCAGCAACGCCCGGTGCTGAGCCACCCGCACCGCACCGGGCGTGGAGCCCACCGCCTCGGCCGTCTCCTCCGCCGACAACCCCACCACCACACGCAGCACAACGATCTCGCGCTGCTTCTCGGGCAACACGCGCAGAAGCGCCGCCATCTGATCTGAGAGCTCACCCTGCATCGCCCGCTGCTCCGGCCCGGCCGCGGTGTCCATCGACTCCGGTACCTCGGACACGGCCTCGGAGCGGTTGCGCGAGAAGGTCCGGAACGAGTCGGCGACCTTGTGCGCCGCGATCCCGTAGACGAAAGCCAGGAACGGACGCCCCTGGTCGCGATACGAGGGCAACGAGGTCAGCACGGCCAGGCAGACCTCCTGCGCCACGTCGTCCGCCGACGCGAACGAGCCAACGCGCGCGCGGCAGTACCGGACGATCAACGGCCGGATGGTGCCGAGAAGCCGGTTGATGGCGGCCGGGTCACCCGCCACAGCGCGCGCGACGTGGTCGTCAGCGGCCTCGGGGCGGCTCGAGTAGTAGGTGGGCGCGGGCGGATCAACGGGAATCTTGGGAGCATCCGCGGTCCGCTCCACCAACGAGTCGAGGGCTGCCGGCGTGACGTCGATCGACCCGCCGACTGAGGAGCCCTTGAGAGCTTCCGCAGGGACCTTGCGGTGCAGACCGGGTGAGAACTCCACGCAGATCACCGTTCCTCGTCTGGATGCCGGCGCACGGCCTGACGCGCGCGCCGGATCCGTCCTTCGACCGCGCGCGGGGTGAGTCGCAACAACTCAGCGATCTCCGCGTGCGAATAGCCCTGGTCGTGAAGGAAGAGCAACCGCCTGTTGTCCTCGCTCAACGCGGCGAAAGCCGCGTTGGCCGCTGCCTGCTCGATGACCGCGTCCTCGGGTGTCCCCTCGGTCACGATGTTGTCGAGCGAGGCGAAGCTGTCCACGAGCCGCACGTCCTGCCAGCCGCTCACACGCCTCTGCCAGCGCCGGTAGACGTTCGGGAACGCCAGTACGCACGCGTTGACGAAGTACTCGGTGAGCGGTTGACCGTGCTCGACTGACCATTGCTTGCCGAGCAACCCGCGGTCGCGGAAGTAGACGAAGCCATCGAACACCGCGTCGCTCGCCAGCTCTTCGGCTTCCTGCGGCGAGATCTCCTGCTGATGCAGGTAACGGCCGTGCCGCCCGCACCGGGAGAACATCGCGCCGGACCGCACGAGCTTCGTAACGATCGTGAGTCCGTGTCCGAGAAGCTGACGATGGAACTGGTCCCAACGTGGCCCGGCGAGCCCTGACTCACGGAAGTGCTGCACGAGCACCCCGTCGATGCGCAGCCGGTCGGCGGCGAGCGCTGAGTCCGAACTCCCCATGCCCCCTGGTCCTTATGTCGGCGTCTTCCTGCCTCTAGGTATGTCGTTTGGGTGCATCAATCCCACGCACCCGCCCCCACTCGTAACAAAAGCAAACGAACATCACCCGATCGGGAGAGCCAAAGCGGCAATTTCCTTGCGCAGACGCCCGAGGGCACGGTGCTGAGCGACCCGAACCGCGCCGGGCGTCGACCCGACGGCTTCCGCGGTCTCCTCGGCAGACAGACCCACCACCACTCGCAGCACGAGAATCTCGCGCTGCTTTTCCGGCAGGACGCGCAGCAGCTCGCCCAGCGCTCCGTTCAACTCACCCTGGAGGGCGAAATCCTCGGGCCCACCGACTCGCGAAGGCTGATCGGGCACCTCCGCCGTTGGCTCCGCACGGTTACGAGCAAGCGCACGGTGCGCGTCGGCAACCTTGTGCGCCGCGATGCCGTAGACGAATGCCAGGAAGGGCCTGCCCTGCTCCCGGTAGTTCGGCAGCGCCGTCAGGACGGCCAGGCAGACGTCCTGCGCAACGTCGTCCGCGGTTGTCGCCGAACGCCCCACACGCACGCGACAGTACTTGACCACCAGCGGTCGCAGGTAGCGAAGCACCTGGTCAGTGGCTCTGCGGTCGCCCTGCACCGCCAAGCTGACCAGTTCCGCGGATAAAGCCGAACTCTCCATTCGAAGTGTCCCCTCGTCGACGTCCCGAAGAGGAGACGTGCGACACGTCGCTCCTTATGCGGAAAGTAGGGAGAAACTTCAACGTCACCCGTTTGCAGCAACCATCAGCGGTTGGTAATAGGCGTCAAGCAACCACTCCACGTAACCGAAACCGGCGCGTTCCACCAATTCGGTGATTTCATGACGGGTAATCGCCCAATACCGTGCCTTGCCCACGAAGACGCGCCACGAGTCGGCTTCATGCAGCCGGAACATCTCCAGTTCGTACTGGTCTCCGTCCCAATGCCAGAGCTGGAACCACACGACCCGCCCCGGCCCCACGGACGGAGGCGTCGACAACGGCCGTTCGCGCCGAATCTCGTCGTAGTCACGCGTCGAGATGATGAGCCGACCGCCAGGACGCAGCACACGACGCATCTCACGCACCGCCGCGAGCACATCATCAGAGGTCAACAGGTGCGGCAGCGCGTTGTCAGCCGCCAGAACCACGTCGAACGAAGCATCAGCGAACGGCAGAGACCGCATGTCCGCCGCCGCCACGGGCAACGCGACACCACGTGCAGAGGCCTCCACAACGGCCCGAGAAGCCGCCTTAGGGCTCAGATCGGCGCCCACGACCTCATAGCCGCGCAGAGCCAGACCGATCGCCTGAGTACCGATGCCGCACGCACAGTCCAGAACGCGCGCGCCAGGTGGAACGAACTCCGCGAGCTGCGCGGCCTGCCGGGCCATCGACGCGTCCCAGTCCGGGAACATCAGGTCGTACGTCCCGGCCAGCCCGTCGTAGAAGGCGCCGGTCAAATGAGCTCCTCGACCCCCACGGACGAGCGCAGTTTCGCCAGCGCGCGGTGCTGAGCCACCCGCACGGCACCCGGCGTCGAGCCGACGGCCTCGGCCGTCTCCTCTGCCGACAACCCGACCACGACGCGCAGCAGCAGGATCTCGCGCTGCTTGTCCGGCAGCACCAGGAGCAACTGGCCCAGCCGGACCGAGAGCGACCCGAGCAGCGCGTTCTCCTCCGGATCGACGGTCAGCGACGGCCCGTCCGGCACTTCGGCGACCGGCTCGGAGCGGTTGCGCGCCGACACGCGGTGAGCGTCCGCGACCTTGTGCGCGGCGATGCCGTAGACGAACGCGAGGAACGGTCGCCCCTGCTCGCGGTAGGTGGGCAACGCCGTGAGGACTGCCAAGCAGACTTCCTGCGCGACGTCGTCCGCCGACGCATACGCCCGTTCGTTGCGACCGACGCGCGCACGGCAGTAACGCGACACGAGCGGCCGGACAGACGCCAGCAGCCGGTCGAGGGCACGCCGGTCACCCGCAACGGCCTCGTTCACGAGCGAGGCCAGCAGGTCCGAACTCTCCATGGCGTTGGTCCCTACGTCGGCTGCGAACACACTATCTTTCGCCGCAAAGTCGTTTGGGACCACTCATCAGAACCATAAAAGTTTCTGATGCAAACGCTGTCAGACAGTGCGGCGGGCGAGCACGTGCAGTCGGGCGGCGACGTCCCGGAGCGGGGACCGCGTGGCAGCGGCCAGTTCCAGCTCGGCGAGCGCGTCGGCGGCACCCGGATTCGCGTCCAGCACGACACCGGGCACGAGGTCGGAAACAATGCCATGACCTTGCAGGAGCTCGACAGAAAGCCCCGCCTCGAGAACGAGTTTCTCGAGACCTGGGACGTCGAACCGGCGTTGCAGCGGGTCACGAGTACCCGCCAGCTGACCGGCGTCGTCGTCCAGCAACCTTCGTGCGTCGACGATACGGCCGGCGATCGCGCGGTGCAGGATCGCCGCGAACCTGTTCGCCACCAGGACCGACACGGCACCGCCCGGCGCGACGGCGGCGGCCAGCGAGGACAGCGCGGCCGAGGCGTCGTCGACGACCTCCAGCAGCCCGTGCGCCAGCACCAGATCCGCCTCACCAGCGGGAACACCCAACGAGTCGGTGTCGCCCTGGACCGCGTTGATCGTCACGCCGGCCTCACGCGCACGGGTGTGCAGCGTGGCCAGTGCGTTCGGCGACGGCTCCACGACCGTGACCGCGCACCCCGCCGCGGCGAGAGGCACGGCCCAGACGCCGCTGCCGCCACCAACGTCGAGCACGCGCGGAGGTTCTCCACCTCTGCGCTCTCTCGCGGCGGCCAATTCGGCGTCGAGCACCCTGTGTACGGCGTCCGGTCGCATGGCACTAAGAGTAGGAGACCCTAGAGTAGGTCTGTGCATACGGTGTCCGTGCTCAGCCTCAAGGGAGGCGTCGGCAAGACGACGGTGGTCCTCGGCCTCGCCTCGGCCGCTCTCCGTCGTGGCGTTCGCACGCTGGTGATCGACCTAGACCCGCAGTGCAACGCCACGTCGACGCTGGAACCCGAGGAGTCCAAGGCAAGCATCTACGACGTCCTCCAGGTCCCCTCCGAGGAGAACCTGGAAGAAGCGATCCGGCCGAGCAGGTGGGGCGACGGCATCGACGTGCTGTCCGGGTCCGAGGACGCCGAGCTGCTCAACCACCCGGATCCGAACGAGTCGCGGTTGCACCGTCTGAAAGACGCGTTGCGCACGTTGCGGGACATGTACGACGAGTTCCCGTACCAGCTCGTGCTGCTCGACTGCCCGCCGTCGCTGGGCCAGCTGACCCGGTCGGCGCTGGTGGCGGCCGATCGCGCGCTGCTGGTCACCGAACCGACGATGTTCGCGGTGGCAGGCGTGCAGCGCGCGTTCGAGGCGGTGCAGAACGAGCGTGAGAGCAACAACGCCGACCTGCAGCCGTTGGGCGTCGTGGTGAACCGGGTGCGTCCGCGCTCGCACGAGCACCAGTTCCGCATCGAGGAGCTGCGCGACATCTTCGGCCCGCTGGTGATGCCGGTGGCGCTGCCGGACCGGCTCGCGGTGCAGCAGGCTCAGGGCGCGTGCATGCCGATCCACGAGTGGGGCACGCCGGGCGCGCGTGAGGTGGCGCTGGCGTTCAACCTGCTGTTGGCGCGCATCCAGCGCATCTCGCGCAGCCGCCGCCGCGCGGTGCACCACGACTTCGACGACGACGAGATCCAGGAAGCGGTGGATGCCTGAGGGTGACACCGTCTTCCTGGCCGGCCATCGGATGCACGAGGCGCTGGCCGGGAAGACCCTGCTGCGCGCCGAGCTGCGGCACCCTCGACTTTCCACGCTGGAACTGGCCGGGCTGGACGTCCTCGGCGTGCGCACGTACGGCAAGCGCATGTTCACGAGGTTCTCCGACGGCAACAGCCTGCACAGCCACTTCCGGATGGACGGCTCGTGGCACCTCTACCGACCCGGCGAGCGCTGGCGACGGCCCGCACACCAGGCTCGCGCGGTCTTCGAGGTCGACGATCGGCAAGCCATCGGATTCGCGTTGCACGACCTGGAGTTCCTGCCGACCGCCCGAGAAGATGAGCTGATTTCGCATCTTGGGCCGGATCTGCTTTCGCCGGAGTTCGACGCCGCTGAGGCCGTTCGGCGGTTGACCGAGGATCCTTCGCGACCGGTCGGCATCGCATTGTTGGACCAGCGCGTGATGGCCGGCGTGGGAAATCTCTACCGTGCGGAAGTTTGTTTCCTGTTAGGCGTTCTCCCGACAGCACCTGTGTCATCTGTGGACGCCTCACGTGCAGTTGCGTTGTCACGCAAGCTGTTGCAGGCGAACCAGTGGCGGCCGGAACAGATCACGACCGGTGACCGGCGCGTCCAGCACTACGTTTTCGAGCGCACCGGCAAACCCTGTTTGCGTTGCGGCACAAGAGTCCGATCGGGCGAGTTCGACACCAGATTTGTGTACTTCTGCCCAAAATGCCAGTCCGGTTGAACCGCGGCGCTCTCCTGGCCGTGTCCCTCGACATGGCGGTAAATCTGGATGCGCTGCGCCCGGGCTACACCGACGACCCGTACTCGGTGCTGAAAAGCCTGCGCGAGTCAGGCCCGGTGCACCGGGTCGAGACCCTCGGGGTGCCGATGTGGCTCGTGACCCGCTACCCCGACGTGCGCGCCGCGTTGGACAACCCGCTGCTGTCCTCGCACGGCTCAGCGCTCGCCGAGCCACTGCGCGGGCATCCGCACTTCGCCTCGTGGTGGTTCGGCGATCTCTCGGACCACATGATGAACAGCGACGGGCCAGACCACACCCGGCTGCGACGCGCGGTGTCGAGCGAACTGACCCCGCGCCGCATCGCCGCGCTGCGCCCCCGCATCGAGCAGCTGGCGGACTCGCTCGCCGACTCCTTCGCCGACTCCGGGAGCTGCGACCTGATCCGCGACTTCGCGGCGCCGCTGCCGATCACCGTGATCATGGAGCTGCTCGGCGTTCCGGCCGTCGACCAGGAGAACTTCCGCTACTGGTCGGACGTGGTCACGGGGCTGGCCGACGGCGACGCGGCCTCGGCGCGTGAGGAGACCTCCGGCTACCTGCGTGACCTCGTGGCGCACAAGCGGACGTCCGGCGACAACGACCTGATCGGTGCCCTGGCTCGGGCGACCGGTGAGGCAGCGCTGACCGACAGCGAACTGGCCTCGCTGGCGTTCCTGCTGCTCGTGGCGGGCTACACGACCGCCGTCGACCTGGTCGGCAACGGCGTGCTGGCGTTGCTGCGCGACCCGGAACAGCTCGAACTGCTGCAACGCTCGTCGTCAATGCTGCCCGGCGCCATCGAGGAGTTCCTGCGGTTCGACGGCCCGACCTCGCACCTGCTGCGGTTCGCCGCGCAACCGTTGACCATCGGCGGCGTGCAGATCCCGGCCGGCGACGTCGTGCTGCTGTCCCTGGCCTCCGCCGAACACGACAGCGCCCGGTACCCGCGGGCCGACCAGCTCAACATCGAGCGGGCCGACCGGCAGCACCTGGCGTTCGGGCACGGCATCCACTTCTGCCTCGGCGCGCCGCTGGCGCGGCTGGAGGGCGAGGTGGCGTTCCGGACGCTGCTGAACCGCTGCGCCGGCCTGACGCTGGACACCTCCGCGCCGCTGGGGTGGCGGGTGTCGCTGGGGAGCCGCGGGCTGCGGGCGTTGCCGGTGACGTTCCGGACCAAGCCGAGGATGCCGCTGGACGAGCAGGCCACGATCAAGGTGCCCAAGCCGTCCTAACGGCGTCGGTGACGCAGCTCCGCGAGCTCCTGACGCGCCTCGTCGAGGTGGCCCGCGTCCATCAGCCGCAGGAAGTGGTGGCCCAGTCCGGACGGCATCGGCAACAGTTCCTGGAAGGCCAGCCACAGCTCCGCCGCGATCGACTGCTGCTCCGCGGACAGTTCGGCCTGCAGGTCGAAGTACCCGGCCGCCTCCAGCACGCCGGCCCAGAGCTCGACGTCACCCGCTTCCGGTTCGTCGCCCCAGTTGGACCGCGGCTCGAGGCGCCGGACCGCGTTCTCGACCGAGTTGCCCACCGCCACGCAGACAGCCAAGGTCACGTCGTAGTAGGGCCTGTCCGGCCGCCAGAGCGCGATGAACGCCTCCTGCGGTGTGGCACCCTCCGCGAGCACAGCGCGCGCTTCCGCCGTGAGATCCCCCATGTCGCCATGATGCAGCGCGTAACGGCGTTGCCGGAAGTCGGCAACCATCTACGTGAGCCAGCCGATGACAACGTTCGTCGCTGGTGAATTCACGCTCAGCAGGGCATCTGACCGCGAATTCGCACGGCAACGTTGCGAGCCACGCCACTAGAGCACCGCGCGCCCACCCTGAGCAGGCGTTATAGGGTGGGCGCGTGGTTTACAAGCAGGTGGTTCGCAGGGCGTTGTTCGGGATGCACGGCGGCGACGCGGAGCGGGTCCACGAGACCACGCTCAACGTCATGGCCCGGCTCAGCCCGTTGGCGAAGTTCGCGCGCAACCAGAACAACCCGCGCACGGTGTTCGGCATCAGGTTCCCCAACCCGGTGGGGCTCGCGGCGGGCCTGGACAAGGACGGGCGGGCGCTGCCGGCGTGGGGTGCGCTGGGGTTCGGGTTCGTCGAGGTCGGCACCGTCACCTGGCACGCGCAGCCGGGCAACCCGAAGCCGCGGCTGTTCCGGTTGCGCGAGGACGAGGCGATCATCAACCGGATGGGCTTCAACAACGCGGGTGCGCAAGCGCTCGCGCGGAAGCTCGACAAGACCGGGCTCAACACCCCGCTGGGCATCAGCCTCGGCAAGTCCAAGATCACGCCGGTCGAGGACGCCGTGCAGGACTACCTGAACTCGCTCAACGCCCTGAAGGACCACGGCGACTACTACGCGATCAACGTCAGCTCGCCCAACACTCCCGGCCTGCGCAGCCTCCAGGACAAGGGCGCGCTGACCGAGCTGGTGCAGGCGCTGACGCGGGCCACCGACAAGCCGATGCTGGTCAAGATCGCGCCGGACCTCACCGACGACGCCATCGAAGAGGTCATCCAGGTGTGTCTCGACAACGGCATCAAGGGCCTCATCGCCACGAACACCACGCTCAGCCGTGAAGGCCTCACGAGCGTGCACCAGGGCGAGACCGGCGGCCTCAGCGGCAGGCCCCTCACCCAGCGGGCGAACGACGTGGTGCGGTTCATCACCAAGAACAGCGAGCTGCCGGTCATCGGCGTCGGCGGCATCGCGACCGCCGACGACGCCAAGCGCATGATCGACGCAGGCGCGAGCCTCGTGCAGATCTACACCGGGTTCATCTACGAAGGCCCTGGGCTGGTCAGCAGGATCAACCGGGCACTGAAGTGAGCGTGCGCTCGACGTGTTCCCAACGGCCGACCGGACGGTAGCCGCGCAGCACGGTCAGCAGTGAGCGCAGCACGGCCACGAAGTCCACGAACACGATCACCATCAGCAGCGGGTAGGCCAACGGCGCCAAGGCGAGCAACGGCGCCTTGGCCCGCCACGGTTCGGTCAGGTCACCGATGATGGTGAAGAACGCAACGCCCGTGTAGACCGCGCACAGCAACAGAATGCCGGTGAACCAGCCCGTCTGGAGCGTTGCGCTGATGACCACGTAGATGAAGAGGGGCTCGAACAGCACGAGCACCTCCCCCGCCGCCGTGTACGGCAGGTGCACCCACGACAGAAGGCGCGAGCAGGACGTGCCGAAGAAGAGCGAGCGGTGCTTGTAGAACGCCTGCAAGCGGCCGAACTTCCAGCGGAACCGTTGCCGCAGCAGGCCGTGCAGTGACGGCACGGCCTGGGTGTACGCGATCGCGTCGGCCGCGAAGATGATGCGCCAGTTGAAGTTGCCGCGCACGGACAGGATCTTCATCGAGAAGTCGATGTCCTCGGTCATCGTGTCCGTGTCGAAGTAGCCACACGCGCGCACGATCGACGTGCGGAACATCGAGCCCACACCGCCGATGACGTACTCGCAGTTGAACACCGTGTAGCCCTGCTTCAGCCGGTGCACCACCGCGTACTCCAAGCGCTGCACCCAGCCCAGCACGCCGCGCGGCGAATCGATCTTCACGTTCGCCGCGGCGGCGAGCACGAGCGGATCGGCGAAGTGCGCGACCATCCGGGAGACAGCGGAACGGGACAGCGTCGAGTCGGCGTCCAGCACCATCACCAGGCCGTCACCGACCAGGCGCATGCCGGTGTTGATCGCCGCCGCCTTGCCCTTGTTCCGTTGCGAGACAACGTGAACACGCGAACCGAAGCCCTGCAACGCAGCGAGAGTGCCATCCGTCGAACCGTCGTCGACCACGACCACCGACACATCGGCGTAACAACTGTCCAAAACAGACTGAACAGCACGGGCGATGCAGAGTTCCTCGTTGTACGCCGGAATGACCACCCAAACCGTTGGCGTGTAAGGCAACGGGCGCGAGCGGTGCAACGACAGGTCGTAAAGGTCGGCCGCCACCAGAACCACGCACACGCGCACGATGCCGATCATCGCGAGCGGCACCATGAGCCAGACCAGCGACGTCATCGGCGGTGGCGCAGCAGTCGGATGCGGGACGCGACGAGACTGCCCGCGATGATCGCGCAGGCCGTGAACAACACCACGTAGTACGCGGCGACCATGGTCGAACTCCCTCCGTGGACCGGAATCAGGATCGGTCCGAAGTGGAGGGACGAAAACCACACAAACGGGTTAAGACTGACTACCGCGCGCAGCGCGCAGCCAGCGCATGATCGGATGCAGGATCACGACGAGCAGCGAGCCCCACACCATGCCGCCCATCTGGAGCTCGCCGATCTCGATGGTCAGGTCGCCGACGCCGGCCACCAGCGCCGCGCCCCCGACCATCGCGTTCGCCGGGTTCGCCAGGTCGACGCCGCGGTCCATCCAGATGCGCACGCCGATCAGCACGATCAGGCCGTAGAGCACCAGCGTGCAGCCGCCGAGCACGCCCGGCGGGATGGTGCCGAACAGCGCGATGGCCTTCGGGGAGAACGCCAGCAGCGTGGCGAACACACCGGCGAACGCGAACGCCGCCGTCGTGTAGATCCGCGTCACGGCCATCACGCCGATGTTCTCGGAGTACGTCGTCGTCCCGGCGCCGCCGCCCAGGCCGGACAACGCGGTCGACAGCCCGTTCGCGATGATCGCGTCGCCCACGCTGCCGTCGAGGTTGCGGCCGGTCAGCGCCGCGACCGCCTTCACGTGCCCGACGACCTCGGCCACCAGCACGATCACCACGGGCAGCATCAGCAGCACCACGGACGGCCGGAGCTCTGGCTGGTGCAGCTGCGGCAGGCCCACCCACGCGGCGTCCCGCAGCGCGTCGAACTTGGACTCGGGCACGGCGCCGAACAGCAGGCCGCCGATCCACACCCCGAGGAAGCCCACCAGGATCGAGAACCGGAACAGCCACCCGCGGCCCAGCACGCCGGCCAGCAGGATCACCGCGGTCGTGATGGCGGCCAGCAACGGCTGCTCGGCGAAGTTCGAGGTGGCCTGGTGCGAGAGGTTCAGGCCGATGATGATCACGACGGCACCGGTGACGACCGGCGGCATGACCGACTCCAGCAGCCGCACGCCCAGCGCCTTGACCGCGATGCCGACGACGATCACCAGCAGACCCGCGGCGACGACACCGCCCAGCTGGGCCGCCATGCCCTGCTCGCGCGCGGCCACCAGCGGCGCCACGAAGGCGAACGACGAGCCCAGGTAGCTCGGGACGCGGTTCTTGGTGATCACCAGGAACAGCAGTGTGCCCAGGCCGGAGAACAGCAGAGTGGTGGCGACGGGGAGACCGGTGGCGGTGGGAACGAGCACCGTCGCGCCGAACATGGCGACCAGGTGCTGCACTCCGAACCCGATGGTGAGCGGCCAGCTCACCCGTTCCTGGGGTGCGACGGTTTCACTGTCGGTGATCCGACCGTCCCCGTGCACGGTCCACAACGCCAACGCACTGCCTCCCGGCAATTCAGCCGGACTTCCCGCAGACCGGCCCCGGAATCCTGCCACGCCATGTAGTGGCTACGGCTAGATAACGGTCTGATAATCACACGATTGCCCTAAAGATCTCTAGAGAGACTCGCCGAATAGGCGCATGCGATTACAGAGCGTCACATTCAGTACGCTGAATAGCCTGACACGTCTCGCATCGCAGACGCGAGACCCGCCATGTGATCGGTGGCGTCGTCCAAAACCTCGCGCGGGTCCTGGAACTGCGTGCTCGCCGCCAGCGCCTGTCCGGCGGCGGCCACCAACGCACAGTAGCGGTCCACGCCGTCCGCCAGTTGGATCCTGAGCACCCGCACGCCCTCGACCAACGACGCGCGCTCCAGCGGCGGTGCCGTGTCACGTGCGCGCTCCACGGCCTGCAGCTGCGCCGACACCGCACGGATCGCCGAGGAGGCCTCCTGGGCCGTCTGACGGGCGTGCTGGACGGACTCGGTCGGCATCGACGTGAGGGCGGGCGAGTCGAGCTGCACGAGCAGCTGGTTCATCGTGTCCTCGGCGCCATGGAGCTTCTCCATCGGCACGCGCGCGGACGAGACGTGCGCGGGCAACGGCGGCCGGGGCGGTGGTGGCGGCGACAACGCCAGCCGCTGCCGGGCGGCACTCAGCTCACGCAGCTTGAACCCGCTGCGCACGGCGAGCAGACCGGGCACGGCCGCACCGATCGTGCCGCCGACCGCGGCCCACGTGCCGAGCACGCCGGTGAAGCCGAAGACGGCGAGCGTGCCGAAGATCGTGATCAGTGCCAGCCAGAACGTGAGCACGGCGTTGGTGCGCTTGCGCCTGCGTTCGAGCTTGGCGACCGGGTCGTTCCACTTCTGCAGGCGGTACCGCGCCTGCTCGGCCAGCGGGTGGCCCTGGAGCGACGCACCCAACTCGTTGACGACCTTGCGGACGATCTCGTTGTTGGGACGGTTTCTCCAGGGCTCCATGATCACCTGCTGACTCCTCCGATCCCGCTCAGTTCTGAGCCGGCGGGACCTGCTGTTGCGTGGTCTTCTGCTCCTGCTGGACGCGCTGGGCGATCTCGGCCTGGATCTGCGCGGCGGCGCTGTTGCCGGCGGTCACCTGCGGCGGCGTGCTGGCCTGGCCGCCGTGCATGGACGCGCGGATCTGCTCGAGCCGCGACGAACCGGCCATCTGCGTGGTCGAGGCCTGCACCTCGAGCATGCGGCCCTGCACCGAGTTCTGAGCGAGCTCGGCGGACCCGATCGCGGTCGCGTAGCGCTTCTCGATCTTGTCGCGAACCTCTTCCAGCGACGGCACGTTGCCCGGCGCGGCGAGCTCGCTCATCTGGGTCAGCGACGCGGAGACCTGCTCCTGCATCTTGGCCTGCTCCAGCTGGCTGAGGAGCTTGGTGCGCTCGGCCAGCTTCTGCTGCAGCATCATCGAGTTGCGCTCGACGGCCTGCTTGGCCTGTGCGGCGGCCTGCAGCGACTGGTCGTGCAGCGTCTTGAGGTCCTCGATGCCCTGCTCGGCGGTGACGAGCTGGGTGGCGAAGCTCTGCGCGGCGTTCTCGAACTGCGTCGCCTTCTGCTCGTCCCCCTTGGAGCGCGCCTCGTCCGCGAGGACGAGTGCCTGACGGGCGGAGGCCTGCAGCTTCTCCACGTCGCCCAGCTGGCGGTTCAGCTTCATCTCCAGCTGCCGCTGGTTGCCGATCACGGCCGCGGCCTGCTGAGAGAGCGCCTGGTGCTGACGCTGCGCCTCCTCGATGGCCTGCTGGATCTGCACCTTCGGGTCAGCGTGCTCGTCGATCTTCGACGAGAACGACGCCATCAGGTACTTCCAGAACTTCACGAACGGACTGGCCATCTCCTACGCCTGCCTTCTCGGTGCCGGTGTTGGATCCATCGTCTCAATTGTGCGTCGGCGTATCCACCGACACGGGGAGATATCCGGGAACACCCTGACCCACCCCGGGACTTAGGAGTACACACGCCTGACGACGTGCCAATCCTGCCCGCACCCGCGCCCCGAGACGCGGTGACCCAACGTGCTGTGGCCAAGCCGTTGCCTGCCGTTCAGCGTTGCTGGCGTCGTTGCATGGTGAACGTACGAAGGGGCAATCTTGTTGCAGACCGTCACGTGGCGGCGGCCACAGCTTCGGACCGAATCACCCGAATGCCAGCGACCCCGTTCGCCGGCGGCCTGGGGGTTTGGGGGGTGTCCCCCAAAGTTACCGAACGAAGAACGGCTCATGCTCTCCGTGAGCATGAGCCGCCCTGAGTGAGCACGGGGTCGAGTGAGTAGTGGGTTCAGGCAGCAACCACTGCCTTGGGAGCCTCGCCGATCTTGCTGGTGAGGCGGTGACTGAGCATCGGCTGCAGGCGCAGGTCGGACAGGTCGTCCGACAGCGTGGACGGCAGCACACGGCCACCCTCCAGCTTCCCGCGTTCCGTTCGTCCGTCTGGAACGGTGTCCGGCACCGTGTCCGGCGTCTGCTGGACGGCGCCGATGTCGGAGGCGACGTGGTGCAGCAGTTCGGACAGCGGCAGCTCTAACGCGTCACAGATGGCCGAGAGGAGTTCGCTGGACGCCTCTTTGCGGCCGCGTTCCACCTCGGACAGGTACCCCAGGCTCACGCGGGCGGTCCGAGAGACCTCGCGCAGCGTGCGGCGTTGGTTGGTGCGGGCATGGCGAAGTCGATCACCGATCGCCTCGCGTAGCAGCACGGTCATCGCGCGCCTCCTTCCGGCCGGCCGTGTCCCTACGTTACCGATCGACACCGACAACGGGCAGTGACTTCCGAACACGTCCGCCAAGGGCGAACGAACGCCGAGTCATCGTTTGTTCCCGTCCCCGGTCATCAGCAGGTATTCCGACAGCAGGACCAGCGCTTTTTCCACGGCGGTGAAACGCACCGCTTTTCTGTCACCACTCACCGTGATTGTCCGCACTGTGGACACTCCAGGTCCGCTCAAGCCGATGTGGACCGTCCCCGGAGCGACTCCGTCCTGCGGATCGGGGCCGGCGACCCCGGTCAGTCCGATTCCCCAGTCCGATTTGCACCGGTTCCTGGCACCCTCGGCCAGCTGGATCGCCACCTCGGGATGCACGGCGCCGTGCTCGTCGAGCAACTGCTGATCCACGCCCGCGAGCTCGTGCTTGAGCTCGGTCGCGTAGACGATCAACCCACCGCGGACCACGGCACTCGCCCCCGGTGTGTCGACGATCGTCGCGCACAGCAGACCCGCGGTCAGCGACTCGGCCGTGGCGACGGTTTGGTGCCTCGCTTCGAGCAGCTCGACGACGCTGGTCACAGCACCGCCCGACCTGCTCTTGCCTTCAACTTGAACGCTCGGACGACGTAGTCGATTCCCGTGACGACGGTGAGAACCAGCGCGACGACCATGATCGCCCACGCGATGAGCTGCACCACGTCGTTCGTCGGGAGCACGAACAGCCCGATCGCGATGACCTGGGCCAGCGTCTTGGCCTTGCCGCCACGGCTGGCGGGGATCACGCCGTAGCGGATCACCCAGAACCTCAGCAGCGTCACGCCGACCTCGCGCACGGCGATGACGATCGTGATCCACCACGGCAGCACGTCGAGGATGCTCAGGCCGACCAGCGCGGACCCGGTCAGCGCCTTGTCCGCGATCGGGTCCGCGATCTTGCCGAAGTCGGTGATCAGGCCGTGCTTGCGGGCGAGGGTGCCGTCGATGTGGTCGGTGAAGCTCGCGACGGCGAAGATCCCGAACGCGATGAGACGCCACGTGGTGTCGAAGCCGCCCGCTTCGAACAGGGAGAACAGGAAGACCGGAACGAGCGCCAGCCTCGCCATCGTGAGGATGTTGGCGACGTTGAGCAGCGGGACCTTCCTGGCCTCAGTCATGTCGCGATGACCTCTACGACCAGGTCGACGCCCTCGGAGTCGACCACGCGGCAACGCACGAAGTCGCCGCGCTTGAGCCCCTCGGCTTCGAGCACGATGCATTCGCCGTCGACCTCGGGCGCCTGGTGCTCGGCCCTGCCGACGCAGTCGCTCTCCTCGTCCTCCTCGTGCTCGATCAGCACGACGACCTCGTCGCCCACCCGGTCCTCGGCGCGCTGGCTCGTCAGCTCCTCGACGAGGTTGCCGATCCGCTGCACGCGCTCCGCGATGGTGTCCGCGTCGAGCTTGCCGTCGAGCTCCTCGGCCTCCGTGCCGTCCTCGTCGGAGTAGCCGAAGATGCCGACCGCATCGAGCCGCGCCTCGGTGAGGAAACGCTCGAGCTCCTGCAGGTCCGCCTCGGTCTCACCGGGGAAGCCCACGATGAAGTTGCTGCGGATGCCGGCCTCGGGAGCGTGCTCGCGGATCTGCCACACGAGCTTGAGGAAGCTGTCGGTGTCGCCGAACCGGCGCATGCGCCGCAGCACGTTCTCGCTGGAGTGCTGGAACGACATGTCGAAGTAGTTCGCGACCTTGTCGGTCTTCGCGATGGCGGCCACCAGCGACGGCTTGGTCTCGGCCGGCTGCAGGTAGCTGACCCGCACCCGCTCGACGCCCGGGATGGACGCCAGCCGCGGGAGGAGCTGCTCGAGGGCGCCCTGCTCGCGCGGCAGGTCCTTGCCGTAGCTCGTCGAGTTCTCGCTGACGAGGAACAGCTCCTTGACGCCGTTCTCGGCGAGCCACATGGCCTCGGACACGATCTCGTCCGGGTGCCGCGACACGAACGCGCCGCGGAAACTCGGGATGGCGCAGAAGCTACACCGGCGATCACAACCGGACGCGATCTTCAACGGCGCCACGGGAGCGTCGTCGAGGCGCCTGCGCTGGACCTTGGTCGGCCCCCAGCCGTGGCCGGGCACCTGGACGTCCTTGCTGGCTTCCTGGCGCTTGACCGGCGTGATCGGCAGCAGCGTGCGGCGGTCCACCGGCACGTGCGACTCGACGGGCTTGCCGTGCAGCACGTCCTGAAGACGCTCGGCCAGGTCGTTGTACTGGTCGAAGCCGAGGACCGCGGCCGCCTCCGGGAGGCTGTCCGCGAGCTCCTTGCCGTACCGCTCAGCCATGCATCCGACCGCGACGACCTTGGCGCCGGTGTCGGACGCGGCGAGCAGCGTGTCGACCGAGTCCTTCTTCGCCTGCTCGACGAAGCCGCACGTGTTGACGACGACGACGTCCGCGCCTTCGTCCACCAGCTCCCAACCGCCCTCGCCGAGGCGTCCGGCGAGTTCTTCGGAGTCGACCTCGTTGCGGGCGCAGCCCAGGGTCAGCAGCGACACACGTCGCGGAGTGGTGGGAGAAGACACGGTGCTCAGAGTAACCGGGTCGGGCTGTCAGACCGGAATCGTGCCCACCTCATACTTGACGGTTGTGACCAGTGGGGTAGTAGTGCGGCGCGCCCGCACCAGCGATGTGCGCGCCATGAAGGCGTTGATCGACGGGTATGCCGGCAAGGTCCTGCTGACCAAACCGCTGGTCACGCTGTACGAGGCGGTCCAGGAGTTCTGGGTGGCGGAGGAGGACGGCGAGCTGCTCGGCTGCGGCGCCCTGCACGTGATGTGGGAGGACCTGGCCGAAATCCGTTCCGTCGCCGTCTCGCCCACGGCACTGGGCAGGGGTGTCGGGCACCGGATCGTGGCGCAGCTCATCGCGACGGCCAAGGAGCTCGAGCTCGCGCGCATCTTCGTGCTCACGTTCGAGACCAAGTTCTTCAACAAGCACGGCTTCATCGAGATCGAGGGCACTCCGGTGAGTCCCGAGGTCTACGAGGAGATCATGCGAAGCGTCGACGAGGGCGTGGCCGAGTTCCTGGACCTCAGCTACGTGAAGCCGAACACGCTCGGCAACAGCCGGATGCTCCTGGAGTTGTAACTCTTCGAGTAATTACTCGAAGAGTCTTGACTCGACTAACCGTGGCGCACCAAGATCTGCGGTGTGCCCGAATCGCTGACCGTCGACGAGCTCGCTGCCCGGATCGGCCTGCCCAGCAGCACCATTCGCATGTACCAGACGAAGGGTGTGCTGCACGCGCCGAGACGGCAGGGACGCGTGGCGTACTACGACGCCTCGCACGTCGAGCGGTTGACGTTGGTGCAGCGGTTGCAGCAGCGGGGGTTCTCGCTGCCCGCGATCGCCGAGCTGATCACGGCACGCGAAAAGGGCGAGTCGGTCGCCGCGGTTCTCGGCTTCAGCGAGGCCGAGGGGCCCGACGACTGGGTTCGGATCAAGGTGCGCGACATCAAGCACCTGATTCCGACGGGAGACGTCCAACCGCGACTCCTCCTCCGGGCTATGCGGTTGGGCTTGGTGCGGTGGAAGTACGGATGGCCGCACACGCGTCGCTGGGCACTCGAAGCGGGCGGAAGGCTCGCCGGTCTGAGGGTGCCCAGCGATGACGTCATGGACAGCTTCACCCGGTTGCGCACGGCGACGGACGCGGTGGCGGCGGACTTCGTGCGGTTGTTCGAGCGGCAGTTCTGGCCGGAGCTGGCGCGCAAGGCCGGTGACGAGAACCAGCTCGAGAACGTGCGGGCGTTGCTGGTCGAGCTGACCTACACGGCGGAGACCGCGGTGGTGGGCACGCTGCGCGAGTCGATCCGGGACGCGGCGGAGGAGTTCGCGTCACGGCACGGGTTGCTGCCCAGCGACGACTACCAGCCCGCCTGGGCCGAGCAGCCGTTGCCGCCGATCGCCGAGAACCTCATGGATCCGGCCGGTGATCTGCCGAGCGAGCAGGAGATCGTGAACTTCCTGAAACAGGGGGACGAAGATGAGCCTGGTCGCTGATCCCGCGTGGCACGCCCAAGTAAGAGATGAAGGCCTTGTCGTGTACGCGGGAGCTGATCTCGCGTACCTGATTCCTGACCTGCCCAGGGCGGTGGCCGTGGCGCTGGCGGGACTGTTCGAGCCAGTTTTGAGGGGAGTGGCTCGAACGGTCGACGAAAGCCGGTTGGGGGAACCGGTCAGCCGGCACGTGGCCCAGCTGAGGACCCTGGGCGCTCTCCGCCCGGCCGGGTTGCCATCCGATTCGCCGTTGCCGATGGGGGTCGGCACGCGGTTCGTCGGACAGGCGCCCGCCGGGCTGGTGGAGCGGTTGCCGCACAACGACGATCCAGACCTCTTGCTCGTCGTGCGGACGACCGGCACGTTGGTCGACCTGGTCGAGGTGGCGCGCGAAACGACGGTCCCACACCTGTTGCTGGACCTCGCGTACCACCACACCGCCGCGATCGGGCCCTTCGTGGTGCCCGGTGCCGGCGCGTGCCTGGCGTGTCTCGCGGTGCGGGCGGGGCGGCGGTGGGGGGATCCACCACCTCCCCCGCATCCGGCGGCGATGTCCTTCGACTTCCCGATCTCTCTTGCCCTGCAGGCCGTTCAGAACATCCGCAACGGCTCGCTGGCGCTGCTCGACGCGGTCGTGACCGTCAACCTCGACGAGTTCACGACGACGCGCGAGAGCGTGCTGCCGGCGGCCGACTGCGAGATCTGCCAGAAGGTCGAGTTCGGACGCGTCACACTTCCTTGGGGGAATCATGAACGGGACAGCGGTCCGGTTACCTGACCAGTTCTCGCCGGGTGCGGCCGCGGCCAACGCCGCGACACCCACCTGTTGCTGCTGTTGTTGCTGTTGCGCGGTGACTTCGGTGGGCGCGGCCGTGCACATCCCGGAAGCGCTGTACCAGGACACCAAAGAACTCGAACGCCCCCGCAGCGCGCTCGTCCTGCCCGCCGCGATCTTCCCGCTCCTGGTCGTCGTGCTGCCGTTCCTCACGATGGGCGCGGTCTTCGACGTCCACTGGGGCTGGTGGCTCGGCGTCTTCGTCGTCGCGCTCGGCTGGGCGGTCGCGGCCGGGTTCATCGCCAGGTCACCGAAACCGTGGATGAGCCTGGTGCGGCTGCTCGGCTGGGCCTTGCTGTGGTGCGTCGAGCCGTTCGTCGTGCTGATGCTGCTCGGGCCGATCGCCGCGGCCACGGAGCTCACGATCGTCGTGTCGGTGATCTACATCGGCGGCGCGCTGGGGTTCGGGTACTGGCTCTGGCGGCGTTACCGGAGCAAGCGGTGAAGACCGTCGCGGAGGCGCTGATCGAGCGCGCGGTCGGGTGGCGGCAGGGCGTGGTGTCACAGCTGCACCCCGTGCCGCACAGTCTGTCCGATGTGGACGTCGAGGGCTGGGCCGCGGTGCCGGAGCCGTTCGCCACCGGCGGTACTTCCGGTGGTACGTCGAAGGTCGCGGCGATCGCCGAGGCGTTGGAACGGCACGCCGCCGCGCGCTCGCCGTTGGAGATCGTCACCGACGGCGAGTGCTGGCCGCTGGAACACTTCAGCCTGCACACGGTCGAGCAACGCGTCCGGGGCGACTACCGCTACCGCAAGGGATACGTCGACACGAGGTACACGCGGGCGTGGACGTTGCCGGACAACGAACCGATCCGCGTGCCCGCCGGACTGGTCGGTCTCGACGCCTCCTACGGGCTGCCCGCGACCTCGTCGGGGCTCGCGGCCGGTCCGTCGACCACCAGCGCGTTGTTGAGAGCGGCTCAGGAACTGGTCGAGCGCGACGCGTTCACCACGACCTGGCTGCACTCCATTGCACCGCAACGGTTCCCGGCCGACCTTCCGCACGGTGCCCAGGCCTTCGACCTCACGCCCGCCTACAGCCCGCACCCGGTGATCGCGGTGGCCGGGTCGCTGCCGATCGCAGGCAAGCCACGCCCCACGCTCGGTCTCGCCTGCCGGGCAACCGTTGCGGAGGCGTTGCGGAAGGCCTTCGAGGAGTGGGTGCAGGGCACGGTGTTCATCGAGGTGTGGCTGGCGCGCAACGGCGACCAGCCCGTCGAGGACGTCACCGACTTCGACAAGCACGCCGTGTATTACGCAACCCACCCGGAGAAGTGGGACGCGCTGCCGTGGTTCGGCGGCTTCGAGACGGAACCACCTCGCGACGCCGAGCACCTTGGTACCAAAGCGGAACTGACCGAACTCGTGCACGCCTTGGACCGCGCGGACATCCGGCTCGCCTACCGCGAACTCACCACTCCGGAGCTGTCCGCGGTCGGGCTGCACTGCGTCCGCGTCCTCTCCCCCGACCTCGCGCCGCTGCACGCCGACCACCGCTGGCCCCACCTCGGTGGCCGAGCGAGCGAGCTGCACTGGCGCTACCCGCACGCCTCACCGGGCGTGTTCCCCAATCCCGCACCGCATCCGCTGGGGTGACGCGTGTTCAACGACTTCTGGGCCGCCAGCCGGTTCTCCCCGCTGCACCAGCGCAGGCTCGGCGAACGGCTGCGCGACTTCCGCCCGCAACCGCCGTTGATCGATCCGCTGGAACTGCCGACCGCGCCCCAGCCGTTGCCGAAGCCCAAGGACCGGCTGCAGAAGCTGTTCCAGGCCAGGAAGAGCACGCGGGAGTTCGCGGACAAGCCGTTGACGGACAAGCAACTCGGCACGGTCCTCGGCGCACTGGGAGACAACAGCTTCCCGTCCGCCGGCGGCCTGAACCCGTTGCACTGCTACGCCTTCCACGACAACCGGGCGGTCCGCTACGACATCCGCCGGCACGCGCTGCAGGACATCGCCGAAGCGCCGGACAACCTGGCGGAGATCCTCGGCACCCCCGAAGTGCCGCCGCTCGCGATAGTGCTTGTGTTAAAAGACAACGAGGCCTTCGACAAGTACGGAGAGCGAGCAGGGCGCTTCGGCCTGATCGAAGCCGGAGCTGCCGCCCAGAGCATCTGCCTCCGTTTGGCCGAGCAGAAACTCGGCGGCTGTCTGCTCGGCGGAGTAGCGGACCACGAGATGCTGCACGCACTCGGCCTACCCCGCGAACTTCGTGTAGCCACAGCGATCGCATGCGGTCACATCGCTGGCACATGATCACCAGACGTTCATCAGATCGTGTCTACCGAGGACAGTCGATCACCCGCTACAACTGGCGAGACCCTGCTCACACTCTGAGGAGCTCGCCATGTCGAAGACCCTGCGCTCGGCATTCGTGGGTGCCGCCGCGACGTTGACCCTGATCTTCACCGGTGCCCCGGCTCAGGCCGTGGACATCGTCGCGGTGACCGACGACTACCTCTACACGAAGACCATCGGCCAGTTCACAACAGCGCGCGCACAACAGCCCTACCCCGGCCAGCTCGACTGGTCGTCCGACGGCTGTTCGTACTCGCCGGACAACCCCTTCGGCTTCAAGTTCCTGCCGTCCTGCTACCGGCACGACTTCGGCTACCGCAACTACAAGCGGCAGTCGCGGTTCAGCGAGGCGAACCGGCTGCGCATCGACAACAACTTCAAGGCCGACATGTACCGGTCCTGCGGCAGCAACTTCGCCTGCAAGTGGACCGCGGACCTCTACTACAAGGCGGTCCGGGAGTTCGGCGGCAGCGCGTCGTCCACGGCTAGCAGCATCCAGCAGGCCGGCCTGAAGTAGTTCAGTCCTCGTCGTCCACGTCGGCGGGGCCGCCTCCACGCATCAGGTAGACCACGGACTCGAGCTCGTCCGGCTTGATCAGCACCTCACGTGCCTTCGAGCCCTCGGACGGGCCGACCACCCCGCGGGTCTCCAGCAGGTCCATGAGGCGCCCCGCCTTCGCGAACCCGACGCGCAGCTTGCGTTGCAGCATCGACGTCGAGCCGAACTGCGACGTGACGATCAGCTCCGTCGCCTGCACCAGCAGCTCCAGGTCGTCGCCGATGTCGGCGTCGACCTCCTTCTTCTCCGCCGCCTTCTGCGCCGTGACACCGTCGGTGTACTCGGGCTGGGCCTGGTTCTTGGTGAACTCGACGATCGCCGAGATCTCCTCGTCGCCGACGAAGGCACCCTGAATGCGCACCGGCTTCGAGGCGCCCATCGGCAGGTACAGGGCGTCGCCCATGCCGATCAGCTTCTCCGCGCCCGGCTGGTCCAGGATGACCCGCGAGTCCGTCAACGAAGAAGTGGCGAACGCCAGCCGTGACGGCACGTTCGTCTTGATCAGACCGGTCACGACGTCGACGGACGGTCGCTGCGTGGCCAGCACGAGGTGGATGCCGGCCGCACGCGCCTTCTGCGTGATGCGGACGATCGCGTCTTCCACGTCGCGTGGCGCGGTCATCATCAGGTCGGCGAGCTCGTCGACGATCGCCATGATGTACGGGTACGGCCGGTAGACGCGCTCGGATCCCGGTGGCGCGCTGATCTCGCCGGACTTCACCTTGCGGTTGAAGTCGTCGACGTGACGCACCCGGTTGACCTGCATGTCCTGGTAGCGCTGTTCCATCTCCTCGACGAGCCACGCCAAAGCCGCCGCCGCCTTCTTGGGCTGCGTGATGATCGGCGTGATCAGGTGCGGGATGCCCTCGTACGGCGTCAGCTCGACCATCTTCGGGTCGATAAGGATCATCCTGACCTCGTCGGGCGTCGCGCGGGCCAGCAGCGACACCAGCATCGAGTTCACGAACGACGACTTGCCGGAACCCGTGGAGCCCGCGACCAGGAGGTGCGGCATCTTCGTCAGGTTCGCGGTGACCATGTGGCCCTCGATGTCCTTGCCGAGGCCGATCACCATCGGGTGCGTGTCCTTGACCGTGGACCCCGCGCGCAGCACGTCACCGAGGCGCACCATCTCGCGGTCGCTGTTCGGCACCTCGATGCCGACCGCCGACTTGCCGGGGATCGGCGCCAGCAGTCGCACGTTGTCGGTCGCCACGGCGTACGCGATGTTCTTGGTCAGCGCGGTGATCTTCTCGACCTTCACGCCGGGGCCGAGCTCGACCTCGTAGCGCGTGACCGTCGGGCCGCGGGTGAAGCCGGTGACCTGGGCGTCGATCGAGAACTGGTCCAGCACGCCGGAGATCGCCTCGATCATGAGGTCGTTCGCCTTGCTGCGGGTCTTCGGCGCGTCGCCGTCCTTGAGGACGTCCGGCGGCGGCAGCTGGTACTCGCCCTCCACCGCGCGCACGGCCATCGCCGGGGCGGCGGCCTTCTCCTTCTTCGGCGCGGGCTTCGGGGCAGGCTCCGGCTCCTCCAGCGGAAGCTCGGCCTGCGGCTCCTCCTCCACGGGTGCCACGGCCTGGCGACGGCGGGACGGGCGGCGCAGCTTGACCGGCTTCGGCTCCTCGGCCTCTTCCTCGTCGGACGGAGCCTCGTCGTTCTTGGTGCCGGGGTGCAGCAGCGAGCGGATCCGTTCGGGCGCCTGGCGGATCGGCGTGTGCGTCACGACCAGCAGGCCGTACCCGAAGATCAGGAACAGCAGCGGCCCGGCGACCCACGGCGTGAGGCCCTGCGCCAGGAACCCGCCGGCGAGATAGCCGAGCGCTCCACCGGCGGTGCGGCGTTCGATCGGGTCCATCGGCAGGCCGCCGATGAGGTGGAACATGCCGAGCACGCCGATCATCATCAGCAACGAGCCGATGATCAGCCGCGGCCGCGCGTCCGGCTTCGGGTCGGTGCGCATCAACGTCACGCCGATGCCGAGCAACGTCACCGGCACGATCACGGCGGGGAACCCGACGGAGCTACGTACCGCGACGTCGACCCACTGCCCGACCGGCCCGCCGGCCTGCCACCACACACCGGCGCCGGTGATGACCGCGAGTGCGATCAGCAGCAGCCCCAGCCCGTCACGGCGATGTTCGGGATCCAGGTCTTTAGTACGGCTGACGGTGCGCACGAGGCTGCCGACACCACGTCCCAAGGCGCCCCACACAGCACTGATCGCACCGCTGCTCTTGCGGGGAGCGGGCTTTCTGGACGCGGTGGAGCGCGCCCGCGGCTTGGCTGGTGCTTTGCCGCGTGACGTGGTCTTTCGTGAAGTCCCTGTACGCCCGGCCATGTGTATAAGGTAGTCCCTCGCGTCTCACCAGCCACGTTTGCAACTGGGACGCGTGCGAAACCTCATGGTTCCCCCGATCCGGCACGGTGTCGTTCCGACACGCCGTACGCTGCCCCGCGTGTCCACACCGCTTTTCTGGCGCGTGCTCATGGTGGTCGACCGGGGCCTGATCGCGCTGACTGGCAAGCTCGAGGTATCGGGCGACATCCCGCCGGAACTGCTCGGCAAGCCGTTGCTGCTCGCCTCCAACCACATCGGCAACCTCGACCCGATGGTGCTGATCGCGGCCTGCCGCAAGATCGGCGTCAACCCGCGCTTCATGCTCGCGGGCGGCCTGCTCGACGCGCCGATCATGGGCCCTGCCCTGGAGGCCTGCGGTCACCTGCGCGTCGACCGGAGGTCCGCCAACGTCGGCGAGGCGATGCACCGGGCCGTCGAGGCGTTGCAGAAGGGCGGCGACCCGATCGCCGTCTACCCCGAGGGCAAGATCAGCCTCGACCCCGGCATGTGGCCGGAACGCGGCAAGACCGGCGTCGCACGGATGGCGCTGGGCGGCGGCATCCCGGTGATCCCGATCAGCCAGTGGGGCGCCCACGAGGCCGTGTACTGGGGCAATCTCAGCGTCAGCGGCTGGAGGGACTTCCTGCCGTACCTGACGTCGTGGCTGCGCGCGGTCCGCAGGCGGCCGACGTTCAAGGTCCACTTCGGCAAGCCCGTCGAACTGTCGGATCTGAACGCGGAGACCATGGGCGACGCCCGCCGCGCCCACGAGCGGATCATGATCGCGATCACCGAGGGCCTGGTGCCGTTGCGTCTCGACGAGCCGGACGTGCCGAAGTTCCACGACCCGACGCGCCCGACGACCGGCGCCTCGCCGTGGCGGCCCGCCTGATCGAGTAGGCGAGCACCGTGATGAGCATCAGGAACGGCATCGGCCTGCCGGTGTAGAGGCTGATCGCGAAGTCCGCCGCCGGGATCGCCAGAGCCGCGACGAACGTGGTGACGCTCGCCGTGGGCAGCTTGACCTTCGGGTCCGCCCACGGCGTGCGACCCCACGGTTTGGCCACGCTGAGCCACGTCTGGAACGCGATGGCGCCGATCATCAGCCCGGTCGCGACCGGCATCCACACGGTGACGTGGCCTTCCGTCGCGGCTTGAAGGTTGTCGCTCAGGATGAAGATCCCGATGTAGAGCTGGCTGACGGTGATCACGAACTTCGCGAGCACCCACCAGTGGCGGAAGTAGCCCCACGGCGTCGTGGCGCTGAGTGCCAGGCCGGTGAACGCGCTGGTGTTGGCCATGATCGCGAGCACCTGGTGGTCGAGCACCCGCGCCATCTCGAACGCGCTGACGTCACTCGTCTTCATGCCGTAGAGCAGCAGAGCCAGCAACGCCACGGCCTGGCTGAGCCAGCCGACGGACGTGACGACGTGCAGCCACACCAACAGGGTCCGCGCGCGCTTCTGCATGACATGTAGCTTGCCTACGCATCACGCCGAGCACATCAGGGATGTCCCCTACTAGCGTCCTGGGTCGCTGGTTCACGGTCAGCTTGTGGCGTGTGCAAGTACCACCAACTTAAGATCATCGGGCGTGTAACTACACCCAACCGACCGGCGTGCTCCGGCGGCCACGGACCGCGGACCTGCTTGTTGGGTGTAGTTACAGGCGATCTGATCAAGAGTTGGCGGTACTTGCAGACGCCACCCAGCCAGACGGGATGACTGGCTGCGAACTTGCGACTCAGGACACTAGCCGAGCTCGTGCAGCCGCGCCCGCACTTCCGGGGTGAGCGGGTGGTCGTAGTCCTCGTAGATCGTCAGCGCTTCCAGCAGGTGCGTCCGCGCCACGTCCGGCTGACCGGTGCTCGTCTCCCCCAGGCCGTGCAACGCCTCCGCGAGACTCTTGCGGTCGCCGAGCACCCGCAGGAACGCCAGCGCGTGCCGGAACGACTCGCGTGACTCGACGCGCTGGCCGAGTTTGCACTGCGCCCAGCCGATCCCGACGAGTGCCATCGCCTTGCCGTGCACCGCGTCGTGCGAGTCCATCAGCTCGAACGCCGTCCGCGCCGACTCCAGCGAGGCCTCGTGCTGGCCGGCCGAGCGCAGGATGTCGCTGAGGAACAACCTGGTGCCACCCTCGCCGAACCACGAGCCGACCTCGGCGTGCCGGGTCAGCGCCTCGCCGAACCTGTCGACGGCGAGGTCGAACTGACGCAGGCCTCCGTACGCCATGCCCAGCCCGGTGAGGCTCCACGCGGCCCCGACGCGGTCGTCGATCTCGCTGCGGATCGCCAGCGCGCGGTCGAAGAATTCCAGGGCGTCGGCGAACCTCTGACCACGGAAAGCGGCAAGACCCTGGCCGTGTATCGCCCACGCACGTGCGGCCTGGTTGCCGTCACGAGCAGCAGTGCGTTCGGCGACGCGGTAGGTGCGCGTCCACTCGTCCAACGCGCTGGAGACGATGAAGTAGTTCCACAACGCCACCGGGATCTGCCACGACGTGGGCGAGTGGTGGTCCTCCGCGAGCCTCGTGACGGCCAGCAGGTTCGAGGACTCCGTGCGGCACCAGGTGAACGCCTCGTCGTGCGAGGTGAAGTCCTGAGTGGACAGTGGTGGCAGCAGGAACGCCGGGTGATCCGGGGGCGCGATGACGGTGCCGGCGGCGTTCGCGGTGTCGAAGTACCACCCGAGCAAGCGCGAGACAGCCTCGTCACGGCCGCTCGACGACTCCTCGGTGGCGCTGAGTTCCGTGGCGTACAGGCGAAGCAGGTCGTGCATGCGGAAACGTCCGCGCGCGACCTCCTCGATCATGTGCCCGCCCGCCAGCACGTCGACCAACATCCGTGCGCGCGACACCGGCACACCGGCCACCGCGGCGACGGCGTTCAGGCTGATCTCCGCACCCGGATGCAGGCCGATCAGCCGGAACATCCGGGCGGCATCGGGTTTCAGGGCCAGGTACGACCACGAGAACGCCGCACGCACGGCGGTGTCCTCGTCGTCGCCGGTCGCCAGCACGTTCAACCGGTCGTGCTCGTCGGCGAGGTCGCTCGCCAGGTCGGCCAGCGTCAGATGTGGCCGGGTCACAACACGTTCGGCCGCGATCCGCACCGCCAGCGGCAGATGCCCGCACAGTTCGACGAGCTTGGCCGCGGCTGCGGGTTCGGCGGCGACGCGGTCCGCGCCCACCGCCGAGGTCAGCAGCGCCAGCCCCTCGTCGGGCGTCAGCGTCGACAACGTCAGCGAGTGCGCGCCGTCCCGCGCGACGAGGCCGCCGAGATGGTTGCGCGAGGTCACCAGCACCATCGACGTCGACCGCCCCGGCAGCAGCGGGCGCACCTGCTCCGCCAGCCGGGCGTTGTCGAGCAGCATCAGCACCCGTTTGCCCGCCAGCACACTCCGGTACAGCGCCGACTTCGCGTGCAGGTCGTCCGGGATGCGTTCGGCCGGCACGCCGAGGCTCTGCAACAGCTGGTGCAACGCGGCGGCGGGCTGCACCGGCGGTGCCGACGCGTCGAACCCGCGCAGATCGACGTGCAGCTGCCCGTCGGGGAACCTGGCCGCCACCTGGTGCGCGAACCGGACGGCGAGGGCGGTCTTGCCGACGCCACCGGTGCCGGTGATGGCGACGAGGACCGGCGAGTGGTCGTGCGGAACGACGTCGGCGAGCTTCGCGAGTTCCTTCTCGCGGCCGGTGAAGTCGCGGATCTCGTGCGGCAGCTGGACCGGGACCAGCACGGGCGCCGCGGGTTCCGGCTGCGGGTCGTGCCTGCCCACCAGCAACTGCTCGTGCAGCTGACGCAGTTCCGGGCCGGGCTCGATGCCGAGTTCCTCGATCAGCAACCGGCGCAGGTCCGTGTAGACGGCGAGCGCCTCGGCCTGCCTGCCGCCGCGGTAGAGCGCGGACATCAGCAGACCGTGCAACCGCTCTCGCAGCGGATGCGCGCTGACCAACGTCGTGAGCTCCCCCGCCACCTCTGTCTCACGCCCGACGGACAGCATCAACGCCGCGCGCTGCTCCACGGCCGTGAGCCGCAGTTCGGCAAGGCGTGCGCGTTCAACCGCAGCGAACGGTCCGGGTACACCATCCAAAGCGATGCCACGCCACAAACCCAGAGCGGCGTCGAACGCGCTGATGGCCTCCGCTGGCTGGCCGCGCAGCCGACCGGCGTCGTCCAGATGGGTGCGGAACTCGGCCGCGTCCGAGCCGGAGGACGGGAGCCTCAGCAGATATCCAGCGTCTGTGGAGAGCAGCACGGAACTGGGTGCGCGCGAAGCCCTGTCCGGTTCGAAAAGCCGCCTCAGCCCGGCGACGTAGGTGTGGATGCCGTTGTCCGCGCTGGCAGGTGGATCATCGCCCCACACGGCGTCGATCAGCTCACTGCGCGACACGACGTGGTTCGCGCGTAAAGCGAGCACCGCGAGCACAGCTCTCTGCCGCGGCGGACCCAGCGTGAGCTCCTGACCGTCCACCGTTGCCGCGAGCGCGCCCAGCAGGCTGACGCGCAACTCGTTCTGCACCCTGTGTCTCACTTCGTCGCTGTCCGCAGTCACCCAGCAACCTACCGTCAGTTTTCGTCCAGAAGCCATCCAGAGCACGTGCAGAGACGTTCTCCACACTTCACATGAGGTGGATTGGGTCGAAATGAGGGGGCGGCGATGAACGCGGCGGATGTCTTCGACACGCTGGGGCTGGAATACCAACGCGCTTGGTCGCACCAACCCGCGCTGCACGGCACCTTGGCCTGGTTCGCCGCGACGCAGCCCTCGGGCTCCCGCGTGCTCGACATCGGCTGCGGCACCGGCGTCCCGGTGGCCCGCGTCCTCGCCAAGGCGGGCATGAAGGTCACCGGTCTCGACGTCTCCCCGGTGATGGTCGACATCGCGACCGCCCAGGTCCCGGAGGCGACGTTCCACAAGATCGACATCCGCGACTTCGAGTCGCCGCCCGGCTCGTGGGACGTGATCTGCGCGGTGTTCTCGCTGCTGCAGATGTCCCAGGCCGAGATCATCCAGACCCTCGGCGACATCTCCACCTGGCTGCGGCCGGGCGGCCACTTCTTCCTCGCCACCGTCGCGATCGACGTCGAGCAGGTCACGCTGCCGTGGATGGGCCAGGAGATCGAGGTGTCCTCGTTCTCCGAGGACAAGTTCGAGGAGCACCTCGGCAACGTCGGCCTGCGCGTCGTGCGCCGGAGCCGGCCGGTCTTCACCCCGTCCTTCCCCGGCGCCATGCCGGAGGAGTCGCTGCACCTGGTGTGCCAGCGTCCTTAGTCCAGGCCCCTAGTCCAGCAGCGCCAGCATGCTCGCGGTGGCCGGCGGCACGTCCCCGCCGGACATCGGCAGGTGCACGTACTCCAGCGCTCGCCCCTCGGGCCAGCGACGCGCCAGTGCGTTCGCCAGCAGCACGAGCGGTCCGGCGTCTTTGAGCTGCTTCAACGCTTTGTGCCCCATGTCGCCGAGGCACAGGTGTACCCGGACCGGCTGCCCTTGGGCGCTGACCGGACCTGAGCCGTCACGAACCGCGCCATCGCGTCGGCCAGCAGTCGTCGTAGTCCGACCAGTCCCCACTGCGCACGGTCCTGACCTGACACCGGCACGAACCACTGCGACCGCAGCCCGGTTTCCCCGCTGTGCAGCCGGTCGAGGTGTCGGCGATCTCGCCGTTCCCCACGCCAGCGGCTCAGACGCCTAGTGCTGTTCGGCCAGCGCGCGACCGATGTAGTGCGCTGAGAGCGTCGCGAAGATGTAGGCCTGCAACACCTGGATCAACGCCTCCAGGAAGACGATCGCGATCGCCAGCCCGAAGCCGAGCGCGGACACCGGCTTGAGCCAGATGTTGCTCTGCAGCAACAGGAACTCGGCGCCGAGGGTGAACACCAGCACCAGCAGGTGGCCCGCGAACATCGCCGCGAACACCCGGATGGCGAGGTTCACCGGGTCGAAGAAGAACTTGAGGATGATCTCGGTCGGGATCAGCAGGCCCCACAGCACCGGCTTCGGCACTTCCGGGATGATGAACTGGTTGCGCAGGTAGGTGCGCAGCCCGAACTTCCTGATGCCCACGAAGTGGTAGAGCGGGAAGATGATGATCAGCGCGACCGCCGCCGGGAACCCGATGTGCGTGAACGTCGGGAACTGCACCAGCGGGATCAACCCGTAGAGGTTGTTCACCAGCACGAAGCAGAAGATGCTGACGATCAGCGGCACGTACGGCGCGAACTCCTTCGCGCCGATCTGCTCGCGCGCGATGGTGTTGCGGCCGAAGTCGTAGACCGACTCGGCGGCGAACTGCCACCGCGACGGCACGAGCTTCATCTTGCTCGTGGTCGCCAGGAAGAACACCATGACGATCACGATCGAGAGCACCAGCAGCACCATCGGCTTGGTGATCTCGAGATCGAACGGCAGCCCGAACGGTTCGCGCCAGGTGAAGATCGGCGGCAAGAAGATGTCGGGCTTGCCAGGTGGAGTGAACACAGGACTGTCGGCCATGGGCGTCCCCCTCGTCCAAGGTCTTGGGAGCTGACCTTACCGAACGAGGGGGACGCAGATCACAGCAGGGTCACGCTCAGACCGGGATGACCGTGGGGACGATCATCGGCCGGCGGCGGTAGGTCTCCGCCACCCAACGGCCGACAACACGACGCACGGCCTGAGCCACCCGGTGGGTGTCGGCGATGCCCTCGGCCTCGGTCCGCGCCAGCTCCATCTCCACCAGCGGCACCACGGCTTCCAGCGCCTTGGGGTCGTCGGAGAAGCCGCGCCCGGAGATCGTCGGCGCCGTCACGGCACGCCCCGTCGTCCGGTCGATGGCGACCGAGATCGAGATGAAGCCGCCCTCGCCCAGCACCAGCCGGTCGGACAGCGTCGACTCGCCGACGTCGCCCACGGACAGCCCGTCGACGTAGACGTGGCCCACGACAACACGTCCGGACACCGATGCCTTGCCGTCGATCAGGTCCACGACGACGCCGTCTTCTGCGATCACGACGTGGTCCTCGGCAACGCCCGTGGCGACCGCGAGAGCCGCGTTCGCGCGAAGGTGACGCCACTCGCCGTGCACCGGCATCACGTTCGACGGCCGGACAGCGTTGTACAGGAACAAAAGCTCGCCGGCCGGTGAGTGGCCGGAGACGTGCACCTTGGCGTTGCCCTGGTGCACCACGGTCGCGCCGAGCTTGGCGAGACCGTTGACGACGTTGAAGACCGCGTTCTCGTTGCCGGGGATGAGCGACGACGCCAGGATCACCGTGTCGCCCTCCCGGATCGAGATCTGGCGGTGGTCGCCGCGGGCCATGCGGGACAGCGCCGACAGCGGCTCGCCCTGCGACCCGGTGGAGACGAAGATGACCTCGTTCTCCTCCATCCGCATCGCGACGTCGAGGTCGACGAACAGACCGTCGGGCACGTTCAGGAAGCCCAGGTCGGACGCGATGCCCATGTTGCGGACCATCGAGCGGCCGACGAACGCGATCTTGCGCTTGTACTGCACCGCCACGTCGAGCACCTGCTGGACGCGGTGCACGTGCGAGGCGAAGCAGGCCACGATGACCCGCTGGTCCGCCTTGCGGATCACGTTCTCCAGCACGGGGCCGATCTCGCGCTCGGGCACCACGAAGCCGGGCACCTCGGCGTTGGTCGAGTCGACCAGGAAGAGGTCCACGCCCTCGTCGCCGAGGCGCGAGAAGCCCGCCAGGTCGGTCAGGCGGCCGTCCAGGGGCAGCTGGTCGAGCTTGATGTCGCCGGTGTGCAGGACGAGCCCCGCGGCGGTGCGGATGGCCACGGCCAGCGCGTCCGGGATGGAGTGGTTGACGGCGAAGAACTCGAGCTCGAACGGCCCGTACGAGCGCCGCTCGCCCTCGCGCACCTCCACGAGCCGCGGGCTCTGGCGGTGCTCACGGCACTTGGCGGCGAGCAGCGCCAGCGTGAAGCGGGAACCCACGACCTGAACGTCGGGGCGCAGCTTCAGCAGGAACGGGACCGCGCCGATGTGGTCCTCGTGGCCGTGCGTCAGGACGATGGCCTCGATGTCGTCGAGACGGTCCTCGATGGCGCGGAAGTCGGGCAGGATCAGGTCCACGCCCGGTTGGTCGTCTTCGGGGAACAGAACGCCGCAGTCGACCACGAGCAGCCGACCGGCGTGCTCGAAGACGGTCATGTTGCGGCCGATCTCGCCAATTCCGCCGAGAGCGACGACGCGGAGGCCGCCTTCCGGCAGTGCGGGCGGCAATTCGGTCGATTGGGTCACGCGTTGACTCCCAGTTCGGCCGCGATGGCCTCGATGTCTTCGGCAGCGGCAGGCACCAGCGGCAGACGGGGTTCCCCCACGTCGAGTCCCCGCAGGCGCAGCGCCGCCTTCGTGTACGTCACGCCGGGAACCCGGCGGAAGGGTCGCAGCAACGGCAGCAGCGACTCGTGGATTTCTTTTGCCCGGACCACGTTTCCGGATTCATACGCATCAATGAGATCCCGCAGGCGATCCGCGGCGAGGTGGCCGATGACGCTCACGAACCCGACGGCGCCCACGGACAGCCACGGCAGGTTCAGCGGGTCGTCGCCCGAGTAGTAGGCGAGGTCGGTGCTCGCGATGACCCGGCTGCCGGCGTGCAGGTCGCCCTTGGCGTCCTTCACGGCCAGGATCCGGGGGTGTTCCGCCAGCCGCAGGAGCGTGTCGACCTCGATCGGCACGACCGCGCGCGGCGGGATGTCGTACAGCATCACCGGCAGGTCCGACGCGTCCGCGATGGCGGTGAAATGTGCGAGCAGGCCTTCCTGCGGCGGCCGCGAGTAGTACGGCGTCACGACCAGCGCGCCGTGCGCGCCCGCCTTCTCGGCCTGCTGCGCGAGGTGGATGCTGTGCGCGGTGTCGTACGTGCCCGCACCGGCGACCACGGTCGCACGGTCGCCGACGGCCTCGACCACGGCGGTGAGCAGCGCCGCCTTCTCGCGGTCGGTCGTGGTGGGGCTCTCCCCGGTCGTGCCGTTCACGACCAGACCGTCGTTGCCCAGGTCCACCAGGTGTTTCGCCAGCTCCTGCGCCTTGGCGAGGTCGACCTCGCCGCGCGAGTCGAACGGCGTGACCATGGCGGTGAGAACGCGGCCGAACGGGCGGTTCGGCCCTGCGTAGGGGCTTCCGGGCATGCGCAGAAACTACCCGAGTTCAGACACTTCGGTTCAACGACCGCACTCGTTCGACCGCGTCGGGGTCTCCGCTGTATTCCACGCGGACCTGGTCGCGCCCGAACGCGAGCATCACCAGCTCGGCCACCTCGCCTGTGATCACCACGCCGTTCGCCCCCGGCTTGGCGACGATGTGCTCGCCATCAGGCCTCGCCAGCGTCACGCCGACGGGCGACGATTTGTAGGTGAACTTCGCGGTGAGCGGCAGGAACTTCCACAGCACGTGCTCGCGCTTCCCGTCGTACGGCCGCGGTTCCCAGTCGGCCTGAGCCCGCCGCACGTCCTCGTGGTGCACGAAGTACTCGGTGGTGTTGATGTACGAGTCGAGGGGCTGGATCCAGAACGGCGGCGTGCGCACCAGATCCAGGAGCTCACCCCACGCCTTGTGCGCGTAGTCCCCCTGCACCTTCTCCGCCCACTTCGCGAAGGGCTTGAGCAGGATGCCCGGCGCGGTGTCCGGGCGCCGCTCGCGGATCGCGAGGTGCGCGGCCAGGTCCCTGTTCGTCCAGGTGCCGCACAACGTGGGCGCGTCAGGGCCGAGCTCGGTCATCAGGTCGACAAGGGCCTTGCGCTCATCACGGGCAACACTCACCCCGCCATTTCACCACAGGCGGTGCTCAGGCCTCGTTCGGCTTGTAGCACTTGGTGAAGCCGTCCGGCTTGGCCGACTTGTCGCCCAGCAGGCTGACCACCTGGTCGCGCTTCAGGTTCTCGGGGTATCCGGGCCAGTCGGGTTCCTGCCCGTCGACGTGCAGTTCGTCGAGCCAGTACCCGGACTGACCGGAGGTCTTGGCGAACTCCAGGTCGCAGCCCTTCACCCGCACCATCACCTCGATGGTCTTCTCCGAGGACTTGATCGTGCGCTTGCCGACCTTCTTGGACTTCTTCGCCGTCTCCGTGCTGGGCTCGCCGATGTTGGTGAAACCGGCGGCCTTGAGCTCGGAGACGAACTTGTCCTCGTTGCTGGCACACGCCGACAGGGACGCCGTGCAGCCGAGAACCAGCAGGGCGGAAATGATCCTTCTCTTCACGCGGGCAGACTAGTTGTCCTTCTTCGCGCTTATGGTGCTGTTCAGCTGACTCGCGTCCTTTTTGCTCGCGACGCAGTAGATGCGGCGCTGCGCGTTGTCGTTCTTGTCCTTCTTCCACGCCGACTCGGTGGGGATCAGCGTGGTGAGCTTGAGCGTGCCGCCGTCCTTGATCCACGGCGAGTTCAGCGTCAGCTCGCACCGGGCGACGCCGAGGCTCGTCAGCGACTCGACACCGGGGTAGGCCGCGTCGGGCATGTTCGACTGCAGCGGCAGGGTCTCCGCCACGTCGAACACCTCGAAGTCGTGCGGCTTGTCGCACTCCTCGCGCGCGTCGGAGTCGAGCTGCTTGGTCGGCGCGACCGCGCCGTTGCCGCACACGTTCTCCGACAGACCGAAAACGGGGACCTCGCCGCCCTCGCCGTAGGTCAGCGCGCTGCTGCCGCTGCTGGCTCCGGGCGAGGTGAAGGCCTTGTGCGCGTAGATGCCGCCGGTGAACGCGGCCGCGGCGATGACGACGGCACCGACCAGCGCGAGGATGCGGTTGCGCTTCTTCTTCGCGGGGTCGGCGGCGGGCGCCTGCTGGTACTGCTGGGTCTGGACGGGCGCGATCCCGGTGGGCGGCGTCGGCTGGTTGCCGATGCTGGCGAGCATCGCGCGGGCCTGCGGGCCGGACAGCCGGGCGTTCGGGTCGGCGATCAGCAGACCGGTGATCACGGCGCCGAGCACGCCGGTCGCGCGGGTGAGCCGCGGGGTCTCGCTCATGATCGCGTGCAGCGTCGAGGCGGTGGAGGAACGTTCGAACGGGCTCCAGCCCTCGACGGCGTAGCAAAGGGTCGCGCCGAGCGCCCACAGGTCGGACGCGGGGCCTGCCTCGTGGCCGTGGATGCGCTCCGGCGACATGTACGCGGGCGAACCGATGAGGCTGCCGCTGGTCGTGAGGCGCGGGTCGTCGACGGCCTGGGCGATGCCGAAGTCGGTGAGCTTGACCTTGCCGTCCGGGCGGACCATCAGGTTGCCGGGCTTGACGTCGCGGTGCACGATCCCGGCCTGGTGCGCGGCCTCCAGCGCGGACAGCGACTGCAGCGCGATCGACACCACCTGGTTCGGCGGCATCGGGCCGTGCGTGCCGATCAACGTCGACAGCGTGGCCGCCTCGACCAGCTCCATGACGATGTACGTGGTGCCGTTCTCGTTGATCGCGTCGAAAACGGTCACGACCGCGGGGTCGTTGAGCTTGCCGGCCGTGCGCGCCTCACGCAGCGCGCGCTCTTCGAGGACACGGCGTTCCTCGAACGCGATGCCGTCCGGCAGGTGCAGTTCCTTGATCGCGACGAAGCGCCCGATGCGGCGGTCCTGAGCACGCCACACGATGCCCATGCCACCGCGGCCGAGCTCGGCCACCAGGGCGTACCTGCCCGCGATGACGCGCGGTTCGACTGCCTGTCCGTGCAACGTGCGCTCCTACAAACCGATGAGCCGGGGCGTTGACGGTACTTCAGACCCGCCACACGGAGGATCGGTTCCTACGCTTCCGGCGCTACAACCAGTTCGTGACCTGCCGCACGCAACGCCAGAACCGCACGGTCGAGATCGGTGTGCTTCACGAGCAGATGGTCGGTGTCGTAGGTGGACAGTGCGAAAAGCGACACACCAGCGGCAGCCAGCTCACCCGCGAGCGCGGCCATGATGCCGGTGAGCGTGAACTCCAGCGGTCCGCGCACCGTGAGCAGCCGCCAGCCCTTCTCCGAGGTGTCACTCTCCAGAGTGAACGCGGACGGCGCGATGATCGACAACTCCGCCGGGGTCCTGGTCACGGAGACCAGTCCGTCGATCGGATCGAGCAGCCCCGCGGGGAGCGGAGCGTCCGCCGCCAGGCGCGTGACCGCGTATTCGCCGGGCCGGACGTCCACGATGAGCCGCTTCATGGATGTCAGCCTTCAACCACCAGTGGGCTGGAAGCAACTTCTGTGCCGTCCGGGAGTGTCGAGATCACGAAGTCCGCGAACGCGTTCGGTGCCGCCTTCGTCAGTTCGCGCAGGCAGGCGACCGCGAGCTCACGCAGTTCCACGTTGATGTGCTCGGTCGCGCGCATCGCGATGAAGTGCCGCCACGAGCGGTAGTTGCCCGTCACGACGATCTCGGTGCCGGTGGCGTTGGGCAGCACGGACCGTGCGATCTGCCGCGCGCGCCGGCCGTTGACGGTCTTCTCGAGGCTGTGCACCAGGTCCTCGTACGCCTTGAGGCTCGCGTCGGTCGCGGCGACGAACCGCGCGTGCAGCTCGGGGTCCTTCGCGATCAGGTCCGGTTCCACGACGTCGGTCGGGTCGGTGCGCTGGGAGAGCTGCGAGTACGAGAAGTGCCGGTGCCGGATCAGCTCGTGGGTGAGCGAGCGCGGCAGCTCGGTCAGGTAGAGCGTCGCGCTGCCGTGCTCGAACGCGGCGAGGTGGCCGACGTCGAGCAGGTGGTGCAGAAACGTCGCGTTGGTGTTCGTCTTCGGGTTCGCGCGGTCCCAGGACTGGTAGCAGGCCCGGCCGGCGAACTCGACGAGCGCCGCGCCGCCGTCCGCGTCGGTCGTCCACGGCACGTCGTCCGGCGGGATGAACTCCGTCTTCGCCACCAAGCGCACTCTCGGCATGTGCCGAACTTAGCCCTGACACCAGCTGGTGGTTGCACGATGTCGGAAGTGACGTCATAGTGGTGTCATGGATCTGTCGCCGTACATCGCGTCACTGCGCGAGGACCTGGCGACGGCCGCATCAGCGGGGGACGACAACACCCGTCGAACGGCCGCCGCGTTGTCCGCAGCGCTCGAGCCAGCCGCGCGACTGGCAATCATGAACGCACTGTCCGACCTGGCCGCGGAGGTCACCGCCTCCCTGGACGGCCAGGTCGTGGACGTTCGGCTGGCAGGCCGTGACGTCCAGGTGGTCGTCACTGGTTCCGCCCAGCCGGAGCAGGAGACCGGGCCTCAGCACGACGTGCCCAACTTTGGCGCAGGTGACGCCACTGGTGACATCAGCCGCATCACGCTGCGCATGATCAACGAGCTCAAGTCGAAGGCCGAGGCGGCCGCGTCCGCCCAGGGCGTGTCGCTGAACTCGTTCATCCAGCAGGCCGTGGGCGGCGCGGTGCACGGCAAGCACAAGCATCACGGCCACAACAAGGGGTGGAGCGGAAACGCCGGCTCGGGCTCGCGCGTCCGCGGATGGGTGCAGGGGTGAGCGGGATGACCGAACCGACAGGATCAGAACCGACTCCGGAACCGACTCCGGAACCCGCGGGCGTGGTGCGCCAGCAGAGCTTCGAGTTCGCGGGCATCGCCGAGATCGACGTCTCGCTGCTCAGCGGCAGGGTGCAGGTCCACCTGGTCGACGCGCCGGGCGTGCACGTCGAGGTGCGGCACGACCCGAACGCGGGCAACTCGTGGACCGAGGGCCTGTCCAGCGTGCTCAGCTGGGTCAGCGGCCAGTTCGGCTCCGAGAAGACGACTCCCACGGCGGGTCCCGAAGAGGCCGTGCGCGACGCACGCGTCGAACTGCTGGGCAACCGTTTGCGCATCGAGTCGTCCAAGGCACTGCCGTTGCGCGCCGTGCCGCTCTCCGTGGTGGTGACAGCGCCCGTGGGGTCGCACGTGTCGTCACGGACCGGTGCGGCCGACGTCATCGTGACGGGCGGTGCGGGTCGTCTCGACCTGAACACCGGCACGGGCAGCGTGTCCGCGGACCGGGCGACCGGCGAGGCCAAGGTGAACTCCGGCGCCGGCACCGTGCGCCTGGGCACGATGCTCTCGTCGCTGAAGGCCAAGACCGGCAGCGGTGACGTCGAGGTGTCGTCGGTCGGCGGCACCACCACGCTGATCACCGGCACCGGTGACGTGTGGCTGGGCGCCGTGCAGGGCAACGTCCAGGTCCGCACCGGCAGCGGCGATCTGACCGTGGCCGACGCGGCCTCCGGTGAGATCCAGCTCGGCACCGGCTCCGGCCACATCCGCGTCGGCATCCGGCAGGGCACGCTCGCCCGCATCGACCTGGTGTCCACGTCCGGCACCGCCCGCAGCGACTTCGACGTCTCGTCGCAGCCGCTGGGTGACGCCGCACTGTCGGTCACGGGCCGCACGGGCAGCGGCAACGCACTGGTGACCGCCGCCGCAAGCTGACCGGGGGGTCGGGTGGAAAGACGTCTCCGGCTAGGGCTCCTGGAACGGTTTGGAGCCGCCGGGGACGTCGTCCGGGAAGATCGGGCACCGGATCTCGCCCGTCAGGAACTTCCTGATGAACGCCGAGAAGCTGCCGTCGAAGGACCAGCTCCGCTGCAGATCGGTGATCATCACGGTCCACTCGTCCGGCTCGCCGCGGGTGTACCAGAGGCAGTGGTCGCCGTTGACCGTGCAGCCCCACGGCAACAGGCCTGGCGACTCGGGGTGCACGCGCAGCCCCGGTTGCCGGCGGAGGGCGCGCAGGAGCTTGGGCGCCTGCGCCATCCAGTTCATGAACCCGGCCCGCGCCGTGGGGTGCAGGATCCGGACGTAACCGCCGACGATCAGCGGTGGATAGGCCTCCGCGAGGTGCACGTAGTCGCTGGGAAGCGCTGTGCCCGCCCGTGCTTTGACCGCGTCCCAGTCAACCGGGTCCGGACGCCGTTCTGGCGCTCCCAGCAGATCGATCCACTCGTCAGGCGGCACCGTTCACCTCCGTGACCCTCAAGCATCGCCTGTGGCACTCGGAATTCGGTTGTACCGCAGTCCATCGACGACCAGTGAGACAACCGCGTCGAACGCGTCCTGAATGTGAGGATTCCCCCACTCCTGGGCATGGGCCGGGTGGTGGAACTTCTCGGTCGCGTCCCACACCGCCTGTGCCGTCTTCTGGACGTCGTCGGTCACGAACTCGTGGGTTTCCACTCCCGCCGAAATGATGCGCGCGACGTGCCCGACCATGTGCCCGAGGTGGTAGTCGGGGATGGCGTTGCTCTCCTTGACCAGCACCTGGAACGTCGCGAACAGCTCCGGGTCCTCGCTGTGGCCGTGCCGCTTCTTGTCGAACAACGCCTGCAGCCAGTTCCGCAGGGTGTCCGCGGCGGTGAGCCCCTGGTCGAACTTCGGCGCCATCTCGACGTGCACCGCGTCGAGCCAGCGCCGGGTCACCGCCTCCCGCAGCGCGGCCTTGGTGGCGAAGTGGCGGTAGACGCTGCCGTGGCTGACCCCGAGCGCCTTGGCGACGTCGACCACCGTCGCCTTGGCGGGGCCGTACCTGCGCAGGACCTCTTCGGTCGCCGCGAGGATCGCCTCCGAGGTCAACGCCTCCGCCACTTCATCTCACCTCTCGCTGTCCAGCATCGCCATCTGCGCGGCCGCGTAGCGCGTGCCCGCAGCGGCTCCAACGGGAACAACAGCGTCGATCTCCTGCAATTCCCGCTCGGTGAACGTCACGTCGACGGCACCGATCGCCTCGTTCAGCCTCGCACGCTTGGTCGTGCCGACGAGAGGCACCACGTCTTCCCCGCGCGCCGCGACCCACGCGATCGCGAGCTGCGCGACCGTGACGCCCTTGTCCTTGGCGATCTCGTGGAGCTTCTCGACCAGGCCCTGGTTGCGGGCCAGGTTGTCACCCTGGAACCGAGGAGCGAGACCGCGCCAGTCGCTCGCATCGATGGTGAGAGGCGTAGCCGAGATCAGGCCGCGCGACAGCACCCCGTACGCGGTGATGCTGATGCCGAGCTCACGGGTGGTCTGCAGGATCTCCCGCTCGACGCCGCGCTCCAGCAGGCCGTACTCGATCTGCAGGTCCGCGATCGGGTGGACGGCGTGCGCCCGGCGGATGGTCTCCGCGCCGACCTCGGACAGGCCGATGTGCCGGACGCGGCCCTTGTCAATCTGCTCGGCGATGGCGCCGATGGTGTCCTCGATCGGCACGGCCGGGTCGAGCCGCGCCGGCCGGTAGATGTCGACGTGCTCGGTGCCGAGGCGCTGCAACGAGTACGCGAGGAAGTTGGCCACGGCGGCCGGCCGGGTGTCGAACCCGATGAACGCCCCGTCAGCGTCGCGCATGCCGCCGAACTTGACGCTGAGCTGCACCTCGTCACGACGGCCCTTGACGGCCTCGGCGATGAGCATCTCGTTGTGGCCCTGGCCGTAGAAGTCACCGGTGTCGAGCAGCGTGACGCCCGCGTCGAGGGCGGTGTGGATGGTCGCGATGCTCTCGTCCCGGTCGGCCGGACCGTAGGCGTTGGACATGCCCATGCAGCCCAGCCCGATGGCGGACACGACCGGGCCGGTGGCTCCGAGCTGACGCTTCTGCATTGCCGAACTCCTTCGTCTCTTCGGTGATGTCCAGCCTGCCCGATCAGCTGACAGATTTCAATATCTGTCAGTCCATAGTTGTCCGATCGATTGACAAAATAGTTTTGAACGTTCAAAGTTGTTTTTGCGATGAGAGACGTGATCTATCTGGACCGGATGGAGCAGGCCGAGACCCTGCTCAAGCCGCAGCGCGTGGAGGTGCTGCGGCAGCTCGCCGCGCCGCGTTCGTGCACTGAGGTCGCCGAGGTGCTCGACCAGACGCCGCAACGCGTGCACTACCACGTGAAACAGCTGGTCAAGGCCGGTCTCGCCACCCAGGTCGCCGAACGCAAGGTGCGCGGCGTCCAGGAAGGCCTCTATCAGGCCGTGGCACGGTCGTACTGGCTGTCGCCGCGACTGGTCGGCCGGATCGGGTCACGCGACGAGCTGGCGCTGGGCCACCTCGTCGACCTCGCCGAGCAGGTGCAGGCGGACGTGGCGGCGCTGGACCGCGACACCGAACTGCCGTCCGTCGGCGTGTCCGGCGAGATCAGGGTTCGGCCGGAAGACCGGCAGCAGTTCCTGGCCGAGCTGCAGACGACGTTGCAGGACCTCTTCACCCGATACGGCGGCGCGGAGGGGGATGCGTTCCGCATCGCGCTCGCCTGCTACCCGAAGGGAGACAACCGATGAGCACGGGCACCATCCGCGTTCGCACGACGGCACCCACCGCGAGGATCTACCAGGCGCTGACGACGGCCGAGGGCCTGCGCACGTGGCTCGCCGAGCACGCGGCCGTCGATCTCGAGCAGGGAACGTTCGAGTTCTGGGGGCGCTACACGCCGGAAGGCGAGCGGGGACGGCACAAGCTGCTGGGCGTGGACGACACGTCGGTGCGCTTCTCGTGGTTCCTGAACGGCACGGACCACACGATCTCGCTCGGGATCGAGGAACGCGACGGCGAGACGGTGATCGCCATGTCGCAGTCCCCGTACCCGGCCTGGGGCGAGGGCGTCGGCAACGACGACGACATGGCCGAGATCATCCAGACGTACTGGCCGCTGGTGCTGGCGAACCTGGTCGAGCACGTCGAGGGCCGGCCGGTCTTCGGGTTCTGCGACTTCACCACGCCGGAGCAGCGGTTCGAGACCGACATCGCGGCGACGCCTGCGGCCATCATCGACGCGCTGACCGACCCGGACGTGTTCGCCCGGTGGTTCGGCGCGCGGATGGAGATCGAGCCGCACGTCGGCGGCCGGTGGACGATGGGCAGCCTCGAGACCGACGAGAACGCGGCGAAGATCCTCGCGCTCGACGAGGAGCACTTCATCCTGGACTTCCCGCAGGGGATGGTGGCGTCCTGGGAGCTCAAGGGCTCGGAGGGCAGGACGCGGCTGACGTTCGTGCAGAGCGGGTTCGACACCGCCAACCCGCCGTACGGACCGTGGATGGGCTGGCTCAGCGGGTTCGCGGATCTGCGGCGCATGCTGGAGCTGCCCAACTGGCGCCCGATGTGGCACTCGTACGACATCCCCGGCCTTCCCGACGGAGTGCTCACCTACTGAACAATCGGGTGTCAGGAGGCGGGTGAGAGCCAGATCATTCGGCCCTCACCCGTTTGCGCCTGGTTTTCGTCGGCTACTGATCGATATCTTCGGGGCCGTGCTTGAGTCAGCGCGCATCGCCGTCGCCGCAGTCGTGATCGCTTTCTCCGTGACGGCGGCGATCTTGTTCAGTTACTAGAGCCAGGCCATCACGAGCGCCGGTGAGGCCGCGAGAAAGCTGAACCTCGCGAAGCGGCCCACCAGCCCGGTGGCGACGAACATCGTGGTGGACATGCCCGCGAGCCCGGCGAGCACGCTCGTCGCCATGAACGGCGGCACTCCGACCAGTGCGCTCACCCCGTGCGTACCGGCCATCCAGTTCGGGTGCGCCTTGCACTTCACGTGGATCCAGTCGCCCCAGCGGTGCATGCGCGTGCCCGGCCCGAACCAGCGCCGCAGCCTCGAAGGCTTGTCGCTCGGTTTGCGGTGCAGGAACTTCGGCAGGTGGATGTCGCCGCGCGCCGCGTAGAAGTACAGCAGCTTGCCCAGCACCTGGCCGACCGCCACCGAGAGGCCGACGATCCAGAACGACGTGTCCGGCCAGCGCGCGCAAAGTCCCAGGACGAACATCTCGATGCTGATCAGGGGAACGATGGCTGAGCCGAGCGCGACCCCAAAGGTGAGGCCAACCAGGGCGAGCACCCGGCCGAGGTTACACAGATCTCAGTCGCCGAGTCGGACGGTCAGCGGACCGGACATCCGGACCTCGCGCAACGGACGACCGCCTGCGTCCAACGTGCGCACCGTGCCATCACCCGTCCAGCCCAGTCGTTCGTAGAAGCTCTTCGAGGCCTTGTCGGCTTCCGGCACCCACGCGATGCCGCGCGTCGCACCGGACTGCTTGAGGCGTTCGCAGGCTTCCGCTACCAGCCGCGTGCCGTGCCCGCGCCGCCCCCAGCGAGGTTCCACGAGGACGCTGAGCAGTGCGGTGGTCGCGGCGTCTTCCGGCAGCGAACCGTCCGCCTTGGCCACCTCCTCGTCCGGAGCCTTGCTCGCCACCACGAATCCGACCGTCCAGTCGCCTTCCGTCGCTTTGAGAACGGCACCGCTCTGGACGGCCAGCGCCCACGCCTCGTCGGCGTCCAGCGTGTCGAGCACTTCCGGCGGGAGGAGTTCGGCGTAGGCGAGCCGCCACGTCTCCCGATGGATGCGGACGATCTCCGAAAGGTCAGCAGCGGTGGCGAGTTGCACGCCGGCGTCGGCCATAACCGCACCCTATAGACGCCGTGTCGCGGAATTGTCAGGGGTGCGTGGCAACATCGGCCGCGTGCAGAGGATGAGTGCGGACGTGGCCCGTCGGATCGCGCTGGGCGCACAGGGCTTCACCGACCTGAGGCCCGCAGCAGCCACGCGCAGACACCTGCAACGCGTGCTCTCGCGCGTGCAGCTGCTGCAGATCGACTCCGTGAACGTGGCCGTGCGCGCGCACTACATGCCGCTGTTCTCCCGCCTGGGCTCCTACGACCCGGCGCTGCTGGACGAGGCGGCGTGGACGCACTCCACCCGCAAGCCCCGCATGCTGGTCGAGACGTGGGCCCACGAGGCGTCGCTGGTGCCGGTGCTCGACTGGCCGCTGTTCCACTCGGGCGCGAAGAAGCGCGGCTGGTGGCAGAACTACCAGACCATCCTCGAACGCTCGCCCCAGCTGGTCGACGAGGTGCTGGCCGCGGTGAAGGAGCTCGGCCCGATCGGCGCCGGCGCGCTGGAGAAGGCGCTGATCGGCGACTCCGGCCGGTCGAAGGGCCCGTGGTGGGACTGGTCCGAGGTCAAGCGCGTGTGCGAGGTCCTGTTCGGCGTCGGCATCCTGACGACGGGCACGCGCCGCAGCTTCGAGCGCCTCTACGACCTGACCGAACGCGTCATTCCCGCCGACGTCCTGTCCCAGAAGTGGACGCCGGAAGAGGGCGCCCGCGAACTGGTCACCCGCTCCGCGGTGGCGTTGGGGGTGGCCACGGAACCGGATCTGCGCGACTACTACCGCCTCGACCCGCGCCGTTCCCAGGCCGCGGTGGCGTCCCTGGTGGAGGACGGCGTGCTGGAACCGGTGTCGGTCGACGGCTGGCGCGGGGTCGGCTACCGGCACGTCGACGCGAAGGCCCCGCGGAGGGTGCTCGGGCGCGCGTTGCTGTGCCCGTTCGATCCGCTGATCTGGGAGCGGGCGCGGACCGAGCGCATCTTCGGCTTCCGGTACCGCATCGAGATCTACGTTCCCGAGCCGCGGCGGGTGCACGGCTACTACGTGTTCCCGTTCCTGCTGGACGGCGAACTCGTGGCGCGCGTGGACATCAAGGCGGATCGAGCGGCCGGGGTGTTGCGGGTGCAGTCGGCGTTCGCGGAGGAGGGCGTCGACCGGCCACGGGTGGCGGCCGAGCTGGCCGGGGAGCTGAAGCACATGGCCGAGTGGCTCGGACTGGAGGACGTGCTGGTGGTGCAGAAGGGAGATCTGGCTGCGGAACTGATCGCCGCCGTGATCAACGGCTGATCGGAAGCAGCCTGGCCACGAGGTCCTCCGCGACCTCGGCCAACTGCTCGGCGGGCATACCGCTGCGTCCCATGTAGACGATGCCCTGCTGGGCCGCCTGCAGCGTGCGCGCGAACGCCGCCGGCTCGATCCCGGCCGGCAGATCACCCTCGCGCTGCGCCCGTTCCACGGTGGCCGCGACCAGCCCGACGATGCGCTCGTACGCCTCGCGTGCCCTCGCCGCGACTTCCGGATCGGTGGCGGCGAGTTCGGTGGTGCTGTTGGCCAGGTAGCAACCCTGGACCAGGGACAGGGCTCCGGCCAGGAGGAACCCGCGCAGCCCGTCGACGGCGCGCTCGGACTCCTCCAGGTTCTGCCGCAGCGATGCGCACGAGTCGGTCACGTAGTCGTCGAGCGTCCGCATGAACAGCTTGTGCTTGTCCCCGAACGCGCCGTAGAGGCTGCCTTTGCCGAGCCCGGACGCCCGCGTGAGGTCCTCCAGCGAGGTGGCCGCGTAGCCCGCGGCCCAGAACTGGTCGCGAACGTCGCGCAGGACGTCCTGCTCCTCGAACTGCCTCGGTCGTGCCACGCCCCCAACGATAGCCGTTGTTGACCGATCGGTCCATAACTGGCTAGTTTTGGACCGAGAGGTACAGAACTAGCTCAGGAGGACGGTCAAATGGGTGTGCTTGCTTCACGTACGGCGCTGGTCACGGGTGGCACGTCGGGTATCGGTCTCGCGATCGCCGCGCGGTTCATCGCGGAAGGAGCCGACGTCTTCATCACCGGCAGGCGTCAGCCGGAACTGGACGCGGCCGTGGCCCGGCTCGGCCCGAAAGCTGTCGGTGTCCGCAGTGACGTGTCCGATCTGGACGACCTCGACAGGTTGTTCGCCCGCATCGCCGAGCACGGCAAGGGCCTCGACGTGGTCGTCGCGAACGCCGGTGGCACCGCGGCCATGGAGAGCATCGAGACACTGACCCCGGAGGCGTTCGACTCGGACTTCCGGATCAACGTGCGCGGCACGGCCTTCACCGTGCAGAAGGCGCTGCCGCTGCTCAACGCCGACGCGTCGATCATCACCCTCGGCTCGACCTCGGCGTCCCGCGCGACCGCCGCGTTCGGCACCTACTCCGCGACGAAGGCCGCCATCCGCCAGCTCAGCAGGGTCTGGGCGCTGGAACTCGCGCCTCGTGGCGTCCGCGTCAACACGCTGGTGCCGGGTCCGACCGAGACCACCGGCCTCAAGAACGCGCTGGCCAACACCCCCGCGGGCGTCGACGCGATGCTCGAGCGGGAAGCAAGCAGGGTCGCGCTCGCCCGCGTGGGACAGCCCGACGAGATCGCCGAGGCAGCGCTGTTCCTCGCCACGAACCAGTCGAGCTTCGTGACCGGCAGCGAACTGTTCGCCGACGGCGGTGAAGCCCAGGTCCTGATCTGACCGCGCGATCAGGCGTGCAGCTCGATGGCCTTCCGCATGGTCTCGCGCGCCCGGCCGCGGTCCCCCGCGATGTCGTAGGCGTAGGCGAGCCGGAACCACATCCGCCAGTCCTCCGGTGCGGCCTCGACCTCGGCCCGCCGTTCCTCGAACCACGAGTCCGCGGCGTCCCGGTCGACTCGGCCGGACGGACGGCGAGGCAGGTGCGAGACGTCGGGCAGCAGCCCGTCCGCGTCGAGCTCGCGGGCCATCTTCTCGGTCTCCCACCCGAACCGCAGGTTCGAGTAGACGAGCCAGACGCCGAGCAACGGCAGGATCAGCACACCCACGCCGAGGAGGATCCCGACCAGCTCACCGGTCCGCAGCAGAGCGACAGCCCGGCCGGTGAGCAGGACGAAGTAGACCGCGAGAGCCGCGATCAGCACCCCGACGGTGACGCGGACCTTCACAGGTCCAGGTACTTGTCGAGGCCCACCGCGAGCCCGGGACGACCGACGATCTCCCGCACTCCCAGCACGACACCGGGCATGAACGACGTGCGGTGCAACGAGTCCTGACGGATCGTCAGCGTCTCGCTCTCCCCGCCGAACACGACCTCCTGGTGCGCGATCATCCCGGAGATCCGCAGCGAGTGAACCCGGACGCCGTCGACGACAGCACCGCGCGCGCCCGGTTCCTCCTGCGTGGTCGCGTCGGGCATCGGGTCCATGCCCTCCCGCGCCGCCGCGATCAGGCGCGCGGTGTGGGCGGCCGTGCCGGAAGGCGCGTCCGCCTTGCGCGGGTGGTGCAGCTCGATGATCTCGGCCGACTCGTAGTAGCGGGCGGCGATCTCCGAGAAGCGCATCAGCAGCACGGCGCCGATGCCGAAGTTCGGCGCCACGAGCACGCCGACGTCGGAACGCTCCGCCAGCAGCTGTTCCACCGCAGCGAGCTTCTCGTTGTCGAAGCCGGAAGTACCGACCACGCAATGGATCCCGTTGGCGATGCAGAACTCCAGGTTCCCCATCACCACGTCGGGGTGCGTGAAGTCGACGACGACCTGCGCGCCCGCGTCCACGAGAGCCTGCAACGGGTCGTCGGCGTCGATCGCCGCCACGACCTCCATGTCCTTCGCGGCCTCGACCGCGCGGACCACCTCGGAACCCATGCGGCCCCGCGCGCCGAGAACTCCGACGCGAATCATGCAATCACCTCGTGTACCTGGTCCGGCAGATCGTCAGCGTGATCGTAAGGTCCGACCACCGCCGCGGCGACGGGCCGGCGCAGCAGATCACGTGCGAGCAGCGCCACTTCGTCGGCGGTGACCTCGTCGATGCGCGCGAGGGTCGCCTCGACGCTCAGGTGGTCGCCGTAGTTCAGTTCGGACTTGCCGATGCGTGACATCCGGGAGCTGGTGTCCTCCAGACCCAGGACGAGCGCACCGCGCAGCTGTCCCTTGCCACGCGCCACTTCCGCGTCGGAGAGTCCTCCCCGCGCGACGTCCACGAGCACCTCGCGGATGACGCCGGCGGTCTCGCCCAGCCGATCGGGCTGGCACCCCGCGTAGACGGCGAACGTGCCGGTGTCCGCGTACAGGCCGACCGACGAGTACACCTGGTAGGCCAGACCTCGCCGTTCGCGAACCTCCTGGAACAGCCGGGAGCTCATGCCGCCGCCGATGGCCGCGTTCAGGACGTTCAACGCGAACCGGCGTTCGTCGTGGCGGTCGATACCGCGCATGCCGAGCATCATGTGCGCCTGCTCGGTGTCATCGGTGTGCAGCACCAGCTTGCGCGCGTCGGCGATGCGTGCGCGACCCGCCCGTGGCGTGACCGCGCTGCCCTCCCGCGACAGCCGATCACCGATCGCCTTGCGCACCAGGCGCATGACGTGCGTGTGCTCAATGTTGCCCGCGACGGCGAAAACCATGCGCGGCAACGTGTAGCGCTTCTTGTAGAACGAGTAGAGGTTGTCCCTCTCCATGTCCTGAATGGACTTCTCGGTGCCCAGCACCGGGCGCCCCAACGCATGCCCGCCGAACAACGCCTCGATGAACGCGTCGTGCAGCAGGTCCTCGGGGTCGTCGTCGCGCATCGCGATCTCTTCGAGCACGACTCCGCGTTCGGTCTCGAAGTCACGCGGACCGCAGATCGCCTCGAACACCACGTCGGACACCAGATCCACCGCGAGCGGCAGGTCCTCGTCCAGCACGTGCGCGTAGTAGCAGGTGTGCTCCTTGGCGGTGAACGCGTTCAGCTCGCCGCCGACCGCGTCGATCTCCTCGGCGATGCCGGCCGCCGACCGGCGCGCGGTTCCCTTGAACAGCAGGTGTTCCAGGTAGTGCGCGGCACCCGCGACTTCGGGCCGTTCGTCACGGGACCCGACCTGCACCCACAGTCCGACCGAGGCGGACCGCACGCCGGGGATGCGCTCGGTGATGACCCGCAGGCCGGAGGGCAGCATGCTGCGCCGCACCTCCGAGCCGGCGGACATCTCGAGCACCCGCGTGCTGCCCGGCCGCTGGAGGTGCCCCAACCGTCCGGTACGCGGACGGCCGCGGGTGGATGCACCCGCGGCCGTCACGTTGTTGTCTGTCGCACTCACTGCGCGGGAGCCGCCTCAGCAGCCTCGGTGGCCTCGACGGCCTCCGGGGCGTCGGCGGGCGCCTCGGCAGCGTCCTCGTTCACGACGACGAGGCTGATCTTGCCGCGCTGGTCGATGTCGGCGATCTCGACGCGGAGCTTGTCGCCGACCTTGACGACGTCCTCCACCTTCGCGATGCGCTTGCCGTTGCCCAGCTTCGAGATGTGGACGAGACCGTCCTTGCCGGGCAGCAGCGAGACGAACGCGCCGAACGCCGCGGTCTTCACCACGGTGCCCAGGAAGCGCTCGCCGACCTTCGGCAGCTGCGGGTTCGCGATCGCGTTGATCATGCCGATCGCGGCCTCGGCCGAGGGGCCGTCCGCCGCACCGACGTAGATCGTGCCGTCGTCCTCGATGGAGATGTCGGCACCGGTCTGCTCGGTGATCGAGTTGATCATCTTGCCCTTCGGGCCGATGACCTCGCCGATCTTGTCGGTCGGGATCTTGACCGACGTCACGCGCGGCGCGAAGGCGCTCATCTCGTCCGGGTCGGAGATGGCCTCGGCCATGACCTCGAGGATCGTGTAGCGAGCGTCGCGGGCCTGGCCCAGCGCCGCCGCCAGCACCTCGGACGGGATGCCGTCGAGCTTCGTGTCGAGCTGCAGCGCCGTCACGAACTCCTTGGTGCCGGCGACCTTGAAGTCCATGTCACCGAACGCGTCCTCGGCACCGAGGATGTCGGTCAGCGCCACGTAGCGGGTCTCGCCGTCGACCTCGTCGGAGACGAGGCCCATCGCGATGCCGGAGACCGGGGCCTTCAGCGGGACACCGGCGTTGAGCAGCGACAGCGTCGACGCGCAGACCGAGCCCATCGAGGTCGAGCCGTTGGAGCTCAGCGCCTCGGAGACCTGACGGATCGCGTACGGGAACTCCTCGCGCTTGGGCAGCACGGGCATGATCGCCCGCTCGGCCAGCGCGCCGTGGCCGATCTCGCGGCGCTTCGGCGAACCCACGCGGCCGGTCTCACCGGTCGAGTAGGGCGGGAAGTTGTAGTGGTGCAGGTAACGCTTGTGCGTCTCCGGGGCGAGCGAGTCGATCTGCTGCTCCATGCGCAGCATGTTCAGCGTGGTGACACCCAGGATCTGGGTCTCGCCGCGCTCGAACAGCGCCGAGCCGTGCGTCCTCGGGATCACGGCCACCTCGGCACCGAGGTCACGGATGTCCGTGAGGCCACGGCCGTCGATGCGGATCTGGTCGCGCAGGATGCGCTGGCGCACGAGCTTCTTGGTCAGCGAGCGGAACGCCGCGCCGACCTCCTTCTCGCGACCCTCGAACTGCTCGGCCAGCTTCTCGAGCGTGGCGGCCTTGATCTCGTCGAGCTTGGTCTCGCGCTCGGCCTTGCCCGCGATCGTCAGCGCCTGGGCCAGCTCGGCAGAGGCGGACTGCTCGACGGACTCGAACGCGTCGGCCTGGTAGGCCGGGTACGTCGGGTACTCGCCGGTGGCCTTCGCGGCGACCTGGGCGAGCTGCGCCTGGGCCTCGCAGAGGACCTTGATGAACGGCTTGGCGGCCTCGAGACCGGCGGCCACGACCTCCTCGGTGGGGGCGACAGCGCCCTCGCCGATCAGGTCGATCACGTTGTCGGTGGCCTCGGCCTCGACCATCATGATCGCGACGTCGCCGGAAGCGACCACGCGACCCGCGACGACCATGTCGAACACGGCCTTCTCGAGCTGCTCGTAGGTCGGGAACGCCACCCACTGGCCCTCGATCAGCGCGACGCGGACGCCGCCGATCGGGCCGGAGAACGGCAGGCCGGCGAGCTGCGTGGACGCGGACGCGGCGTTGATCGCCACGACGTCGTACAGGTCCTTCGGGTTCAGGCTCATCACCGTGATGACGACCTGGATCTCGTTGCGCAGGCCGTCCACGAAGGACGGGCGCAGCGGACGGTCGATCAGGCGGCAGGTGAGGATGGCGTCCGTGCTCGGACGGCCCTCACGCCGGAAGAACGAGCCGGGGATGCGGCCCGCGGCGTACATGCGCTCCTCGACGTCCACCGTGAGGGGGAAGAAGTCGAAGTGCTCCTTGGGGTGCTTCGACGCCGTCGTGGCGCTCAGAAGCATGGTCTCGTCGTCCAGGTACGCCACCACGCTGCCGGCGGCCTGACGCGCGAGGCGCCCGGTCTCGAAGCGGATGGAGCGCGAGCCGAACTTGCCGTTGTCGATAACGGCAGTCGCCTCGTGGACCTCGATGTCCGTCATTTACTTGTTACTCCTCGTCTTTTGGACACCGCAACACGCTTCTTGACGAGGCCGGTCTTCGATCGAAGTCTCCTGGGGCTCTTCCACCAGGGGACCACTACCGAGGACCGGCGATAACTGCTTCGCGCGATGCGGGGCCCTATTTTTTTCCTCTTTGCAGCCGGGGATCTGTATACACCCGGCTGTGCGCCGAGGGGGAGTGACCGGCCGGTCACTCCCCCTCGGCAAGTGTCACCTGCGCAGACCGAGGCGCTGGATCAGCGCGCGGTAGCGGTTGATGTCCACCTTGGTCAAGTAGTTCAGCAGACGGCGGCGACGGCCGACCATCAGCAGAAGACCACGGCGGGAGTGGTGGTCGTGCTTGTGCTGCTTCAGGTGCTCCGTGAGGTCAGCGATGCGCTTGCTCAGCAGGGCCACCTGGGCCTCGGTGGAGCCGGTGTCCGAGTCGTGCAGACCGTACTCACCGAGGATGGACTTCTTCTGATCCGTGGACAGTGCCACTAGGTACTTCTCCTACTTCGTTCAGGTCCGTGCGGCCCCACGCCCGCCGAATTGCTGGCCGGGGTAGCCGGTACTGGCCGCCACGGACCGCAGCCAGACCCAACTGCGAAGGCTATCAGGCACGGTGGTCAGCGGCGCGCTGACGTGCGCAACCCCACCCGATCCACGGGTGTGTAGACGCCGTCGGCGCTGCTCACGAGCACTGCTTCGGTCGGCTGCCACGGGCTGCTCAGGAAGGCCGGCATCGACTGTCCCCGGTACCCGTACGCCACCGTCAGGTGCGCGAACCAATTGTCGTTCGCACCCGCTGCCCGTGCCAACTGATTTAAATCGCCGTGAATTCCTGCCCACAGGACCTTGCCGCGGAAGTTGCCGAAGTCCTTCAACCGGATTTCCGGGACCTCGTGGCCTTCGAGCGCTTTGAAGCGTTCCTCATCAGCGGATTCACCGTGGAAGCACAACGTGATGTGCCACTTCTCCGGCTTCGTCCACTCCACGTCGTGGCTTCGATCGAGGACGGCTTCGAGCTCGTCGATCACGTGCTGAGGCGGGTAGAGCGCGGTGAAGAAAGTCAACGACCTGCTGCCCGGATGGCGCGGCGGAAGAGCTCGGCGATCGCGGGGAACTCCTCGTGCAGCATGTCCGCTGCCTGCTGGAGCTCGGTCCGGTCGGCGACGCGGCGCAGCACCGGGTACGCGACGCTCTCCTCGCCGTTGACCGTCAGGGAGTCGCGGGACACGGTCGGCTTGGACTCGCGCACGTCGTCGAGCGCGCGCTGCAACGCCTCCGGCGCCCCGGTCGCCACGTCGGGCGTGAGCACCTTGCGCTCCAGCATGATCATCCGGGCGAGCACGGACGGGTTGCCGATCTTGGCGCGGCGCCCGCTCATCACCTGGCTGAGCATCGGCGCGCTGATTCCCAGCACGTCCGCGAGCTGGGCCTGGGACACGTTGAAGGCCACGACCAGCCGGCGCACGCGGTCACCCAGCGGCTCCCCGTACCACTCCCGTTGCAGGGCGAGGTTGCGCTGAACGATCTTGTGGTCCTCCACTTTGGCCTCTCCCGTAGCCGTATTCCGACCAGCATCCTGCCAGCCTGTGGACGCCCTCACGTCCGCTTCGCCCAATCTGACGGTCACGAGTCGGTCAGCAGTTCCCTCGTTCGGTCTACATCTCGATGCATTTGCTCGAGAAGCGCCTCCACGGAGTCGAACTTCTCCATCTCGCGCAGCCGGTCGACGAAGTCCACCGCGACCCGTTGCCCGTAGTAGTCCTCGTTCACGTCCAGTACGAAGGCCTCGACGCGGCGCTCACGCCCGGAGAACGTCGGGTTGGTGCCCACGCTCACCGCGGCCTTGAGGGTCTTGCCCTTGGCGTCGGTGAACCAGCAGGCGTAGATGCCGTCGGCCGGCACCGCCGCGAACTTCGGCGTCGACAGGTTGGCGGTCGGGAACCCCAGGTCCTTGCCCCGCCCGTCGCCCTTGACGACGATTCCCTCCAGCCGGTGCGGGCGCCCCAGCGCCTCCGCGGCCGCCTTCACGTCGCCGGCGTCGATGCACGCCCGGATGTAGGTCGACGAGTACGTCACGTCGTCAGCGGACACCAGATCAGCCCCCTCGGTCACGAATCCGAACCGCTGCCCGAGCTGGCGCAGCATCGCGACGTTACCCGCCGCCTTGTGCCCGAAAGTGAAGTTCTCACCTACTACGACAGCCGCCGCGTGCAGCTTCTCGACCAGCACCTCGTGCACGAACTCGTCCGCGGGCATCCGGGACGTCTCGAGGCTGAACGGCACGACGACGAAGTGGTCGATCCCCAGTTCCTCCACCAGCTCCGCCCTGCGCCGCAGGGTCGTGAGCTGCGCGGGGTGACTGCCGGGCCGCACCACCTCCGAGGGATGCGGGTCGAAGGTCATCAGCACACCCGGCAGCCCGCGCTGCTCCGCGAGGGCCACCGCGCGCCCGATCAGCGCCTGATGGCCTTTGTGGACACCGTCGAACACGCCGATGGTCACGACGCAGCGGCCCCAGCCGCCGGGAAGGTGGTCTAGTCCGCGCCAGCGTTGCACGGTGATCAGCCTACGACCTGCCGGCTGCGCGGGGTCATCCAGCGGGGCTCAGGACGACCACGGGCTTGCACGCGGGGCCTTCGTCCTTGGCCAGCGCGATGACGTGCCCGTCCGGCCCGAACACCCCGTAGGTGCCGTCGATCCCGCCCGCGGTGAGCCGCTGCCCGTGCGAGAGCGCGGAAGCCTCCATCGGGTCGATCTCCCGGCGCGGGAACGCCGTGGCCACCGCCGAGTCCAGGTCGAGCGACAGGCCGGGCGTCTCCTCCAGCTGCTCCAGGGTCTTGGCCACGCGCAGGTCGAACGGCCCGACCCTGGTGCGCCGCAACGCACCCAGGTGCCCGCCGACGCCCAGCGCCGCACCGAGGTCACGGGCCAACGCGCGCACGTAGGTGCCGGAGGAGCACTCGACCATCACGTCGAGCAGGACGGTCTTGTCCTCACGGCGCGTGAACAGCACGTCGAAGCGATGCACCGTGACCGGCCGTGCGGGGATCTCGACCTGTTCGCCCGCACGCACCCGTGCATAGGCGCGCTTGCCGTCGATCTTCACCGCGGACACGGCGGACGGCACCTGCTGGATCGGTCCGGTCAGCTTCGCCACCTCGGGGGCGATCGCCTCGTCGGTCACGCCAGAGGCGTCCACAGTGGACAGCACCTCGCCCTCGGCGTCGTCCGTGGTGGTGGACGCGCCGAGCACGATCGTCGCGAGGTAGGCCTTGCTGTCGAGCGCGAGGTGGCCGAGGAGCTTCGTCGCGCGTTCGATGCCGAGCACGAGCACGCCGGTCGCCATCGGGTCGAGCGTGCCGGCGTGCCCGACCTTGCGGGTGCCGAGGATCCTGCGCACCCGCGCCACCACGTCGTGCGAGGTCATGCCGTCCGGCTTGTCGACGACGACCAGGCCCGGTGCAACAGAAGCTTTCACGGCCGGGAATCCTAAGCGACGCGCAGAGCGTCCCAACGACGGCGCCGCAACTGCACCGGCACCGTCTCACCACGCTCCTCCGCCGCGAACACCGCCGCACGCGCGCGCCGCCACCACACGAGCATCCGCCAGCCGCCGAACGCGAGCACGATCACGCAGAAGCTCAGCGCGATCCGGAACGCGTTCTGCGGGGTCATGAGGTTCTCGAGCAGGTCCAGCAGCACGCCGACACCGAGCGCGGTCACCGTCACGGCGAGGAAGCCGCCGACGTTGACCAGCCCGCTCGCGGTGGACTGGCGGTGCGACGGGTTGTAGTCGCGCGCCAACGCGAACGCGACACCGGAGATCGGCCCGCCCACGGTCAGCACGAGGAACACGACCGCGATGACCGGCCCCGGCACGTGCCCGCCCGGCCACAGCAACAGCACGGCCCAGCCGACGAGCGCGAAAGCCAGGAACCCGCCCGCGATCGGCATGCGCCACTCGGGGTTGCGCGAGAACAGCGCGCCGATGATCGGACTCGTCACGATCGCGCCGATGACCAGCAGACCGAGCGTGGACGACGCGGCCTTGGCCGACATGCCCTGCGCCTGGACGAGGTACGGATACCCCCACAGCAGACCGAGCACCGCCGGCGTCGACATCGTGCTGAAGTGCGCCCAGAACCCGAGCCGGGTGCCGGGCACGCCCCACGCCTGCCGGACCTTCGGCCAGATCCGCTTGAACGGCACGACCTCCGGCTTCGGCGCGACGAACCCGTCCGGCACGTCACGCACCCGCAGGAACGCCACGGCGGAGTAGACCGCGGTGAGGCCGCCCGCGATGAGGAACGCCCAGGTCCACCCGATCGAGCCGAGCATGAGCGTCAGCGGCACGGTGGCGACGAGGTTGCCGACACCACCCAGCGCCGCCGTCACCGCGACGACGAGCGAGTACTGGCGCGGCGGGAAGTGCGTGGCCACGAGCCGGATCACGCTGATGAACGTCATCGCGTCACCCATGCCGAGCACGGCCCGCGCGACGAGCCCGAGCCCGTACGAGTCGGCGACGGCGAACAACAGCTGGCCGGTGCCCATGAGCAACGCGGCGACGGTGAGGATCTTGCGCGGACCGAAGCGGTCCACGAGCAGACCCGTGGGGATCTGCATGAGGGCGTAGACACCGATCTGCAGCACGGTGAACACACCGAGCTGCGCGGGCCCGAGCCCGAACCGCTCACTCGCTTCCAACCCGGCCACGCCGAGCGTGCTGCGGTGGAAGACGGCGGCGAAGTAGACGAAAACGGCGGTGGTCCAGATCAGCCACGAGGTTCGGGTGGCGCGATCGACCGCTGGCAAGACGGCACTCTCCCCAGGTCGGAGGCGGGCAGACATTAGTTACATCGCCTAAACAACCTTCTTGGTAACGATTTCATGCCGTGAGGTCGGACACAGCGCCCGTTCGGGCGTTCCGCCCGTGCGCCGCCTCACACCCCGCAGGCCTGTCGCCCCGAATCCCCGCTGGTCCTCGCCCTACCGGACCGCGCCCTCGACCGCCCAGTCCCCCGAGCGCGTGCGCCACACCACGGCTATCAACCGCAACACCATGAACGCCGACAGCCCGGTCCAGATCCCGGCGAGCCCCCACCCGAACGCGTACGAGGCCCACACCAACGGCAAGAAGCCGATCACCGCGGACCCGAGCGTCGCCGTGCGCATGAACTTCACGTCCCCAGCGCCCAGCAACACCCCGTCCAACGCGAAAACCACACCCGCAATCGGTTGCAGCGCAACAAAAAACCACCAGGCGTTCGGAATCTCGCCCAGCACACCGGCATCCGACGTGAACGCCTGCGGCAAAACCTGAGCCAGCGCGGCGAAAACCACCCCGAGCCCGATCCCGAAGACCAACCCGTACCGCGTGACCTGCCACGCCAACGCCTCCGCCTGCTTCCGCCGCGACGCCCCCAACGCCGCCCCCACCAACGACTGCGCCGCAATCGCCAGCGAATCAAGCACAAGCGCCAAAAACGTCCACAACTGCAACACGACCTGATGCGCCCCCACAGCCGCAACAGACGTCCGCGCAGCAACCGAAGCCGCACTGACAAAACACGCCTGGAACGCCAAACTCCGCAACACCAAATCGCGCCCCATGCCCAACTGCGCGCGCATGGCCCCCCAATGCGGCCGCAACGGCACCCGCTCAGCGACCAACGCCCGGAAGAACAACCCGGCCGACAACACCTGCGCCACCACGTTCGCGACGGCCGACCCCTCAAGCCCCCACCCGGCCCCGTAAACCAGCGCCGGACACAACACAGCACTGATCCCGTTGCCCACCAAGATGTACTTCAACGGCCGCCGCGTGTCCTGCACCCCACGCATCCACCCGTTGCCGGCCATCGTCACCAGGATGAACGGCGCCCCGAACAACGCAATGCGAACCCACTCGACCGCCGCATCCGCCACAGCCCCACCACCGGCCAGCAACTCAGCCAACGGCCGCCCGAACACCTGCCCCAGCACCACCACCAACACCCCAGCCGCCAACGCCAGCCAGGTGGCCTGCACCCCCTCCTCAACGGCCTCCCGCCGCCGCCCAGCCCCATGCAACCGAGCCGTGCGAGCCGTAGTGCCATACGACAAAAACGTCAGCTGCGTAGACACCTGCGTGAGCAACACACCGCCCAACGCCAACCCAGCCAACGGCAGCGCCCCAAGGTGCCCAACCACAGCCGTGTCGACCAGCACGTACAACGGCTCAGCCGCCAACACACCCAACGCAGGCACGGCCAGCCCGATGACCCGCCGCGCGGGAACCCGATCCTCCACGCACCGAACCTATGCGCTCACCCGCCTCCACAACCGGTGACGGCGCCCACTACCCCACCCCCGGCGCAGCGCTCCAGCCCGCCGCCGCGCTCCGGCCCGCCGCCGCGCTCCAGCCCGCCGCCGCAGCGCACCAGCTCGCCGCCGCAGCGCACTTGTCCGCCCTGACGGCCCACCGGCCCCACCACGGCCGCACCGGCCCGCGGCCCCGAGCACCCATCCGAACCGACCCCGGCGCTCCAGCCATGCGGTCAGACGTGCCATTCCACGGGCGGCGACCATCCCGAACCCGAACCGCAGCGGGTCAGCTCACCACCCGACCCGTGCAGTCAGGCGTGCCCGGCAGCCGGCGACCACCCGGTCCACCTCAGGCCTCGGTCCACCTCAGGCCCCGGTGCACCTCAGCCACCCGGCCCACCGCAGCACCCGTCCAGCCGCAAGCCGTCCAGCCGCAGCACCCAGCGACCCGGCCAACCGCAAGGCACCCCAGCCCGCAGCAGCCGTCCAGCCCCCAGCTCGACCACTCGACCCACCACAGCCGGTCCAGCCCCAGCCGGTCCAGCCCCAGCCGGTCCAGCCCCAGCCGAACCGGCCGCACCCCATCCAACTACCGGCGGCACGCACTCACCTCTGTTCCGCTCCCCCGCGCTTCCTCCTACGCGAGGGATTGGTAACAGCGTTTCAGGACACTTCTCGGGCCACCTTCACCCGATCGAGCGACCAGGCCCACGTCGCCCATGCCACCGGGGGTCCGGCGCCGCCGCGCCTACGCCCGTTGCGGCAGGCCGAACACCTGCTCCCGCGCCACCGCGAGCGCCGAGTGCAGCGCTCCTGATCGCACGGGGTTCGCCGTGATCTGCGCGAGCTGGACCGGGGTGCGCGGCACGACCAGCTTCAGCAGTTCTGCGGCCACCAGCTCGCACAAGGTCTCGCCGCCCGCCTGCGCCACGCCGCCCGACAGGAGCACCAGCTCCGGGTCGAGCACGCAGACGACGTTCGCCAACCCCAAAGCGATTCTACGAGCGAGGTCCGACAAGAACTCGCGACCTTCGGTTCCCGAGGTCAGGGCGTGTGCGACGGCCTCCAGACCGGAGTTCGCCGAGATGCCGTGCGAAGCAGCCAGGGCCACGATCGCGTCGCTGTCGACCTGGTCGCCGTAGCGGCCGCCGGGGATCTGCATCGAGTCGATCTCGCCCGCGCCGCCGGTGACGCCGCGCAGCAGAACGCCGTTGATGACCACCGCCGAGCCGATCTCGTCCGCGGGCCAGAACAGCACGAAGTTCCGCACGCCCACGGCCTTGCCGGAGCTCATCTCCTCCAGCGCGGCGAGGTTGATGTCGTTCTCGATCGACACCGACGCACCCAGCAGCTCGCGCAACGTCGACGGCAGGTCGACGTCCACCAGCCCCGGCAGGTGCGGTGCGAACCCGAGGTGCCCGGTCGACGGGTCGACCGCGCCGGGCGTGCCGACCACGACGTGCGACAGCGCGTCCAGCCGGAGACCGGCCAGCGCCGCGGCCTTCTGCACCGTCTCGCGGAACGCCTGCAACGTGTTTTCCTTGGGCATCGGCGCGCTGTGCTCCGCCAGCAACGACCCGGTGATGTCCGCGATGGCCACGTCGATCAGCTCGGGCGTCAACGCCACCGCCGCCACGTGCCCAACGCCACCGTTGACCGCCCACATCTGCGCGCGCGGCCCACGCCCACCACCACGCAGCCCGGTGCGCACGACCATGCCGTCTTCCTCGAGCCGCGCCAGCAACTGTGCCGTCGCAGGCTTGGAAAGCCCGATGACCTCTTCCAACTCGGCCCGCGTCATCGCGCCGCTGCGCAGCAACGTCTCGATGGCGGCCCGGTCGTTGATCTCCCGCAGCAGCCGCGGGCTTCCTGTCCGTGTCATGACTCCACCCGCTCCAACGCGCCCTTCAGCGCGGCAACGACCTGCTCCGCGGCGCCGTCGAAGGTGAACCCGGCCGCCAGCCGATGCCCACCACCCCCGAGCACCTGCGCCACCTCACGAACATCGACCCGGCTCACAGCCCGCAACGACACAGACCAGAACCCAGGCCGCAACTCCTTCAACACGGCCGCCACCTCAGCCTCGGAAGCAGAGCGCACAACATCGATCACGCTCTCCACCTCCTCACTACGAACACCACGCGCGTCGTCCAACCCAACCACCGCGTGCACCAACCCCAGCCCGTGCGCGGCCTTCTGATCCAACTCAGCCCGAGCCAACACACGCGACAACATGCCCAAGTACGCAAACGGATGCGCGTCCATCAACGGCCGCGTAACGCTGTAAGCGTCCACACCGGTCTCAAGCAGTCGGGCAGCCGTCTCGTGAGCAGCAGGCCCAGCCTTCCGAAAACCCCCGGTATCCGTGACGAGCCCGGCGTAAATGCACCGCGCAATGGGCTCGTCGATCTCAACGTCCATCTCGTCGAGCAACTTCAACGCGATGAGGGCAGTCGCCTCCGCGTGCTCGTCAATGCAGTGCAACGTCCCGTACCGAGTGTTCGACACGTGGTGGTCAATGACGATGACGGGCCCCGTGCAACCAGCAACCCGATCCTGCAGCGGCCCAAGCCTCTGCAAACTGCCGGTGTCCATGACCACGAGCAACTCGGGACGCGCAGGCACCTCATCCCGGTGAACCAACAGCCCAGCCACGTCCAACGCCTCAAGCGACTCCGGCACCGTCTCCGGCTCACCGAACGCCACCCGCACGCTCACCCCACGCCGGTGCAGCGCAAGGCCCACCGCCAAGGCACTCCCGAGCGTGTCAGCGTCGGGATTGATGTGACTAAGCAAGGTCACATCACGGGCGCCGGCCAGTAACCGCGCGGCCTCGGCAATGGTGGTGCTCAAGTCGTCTGCCACAGGGAGACGTTAGCTGCTAACCGTCTCAATGTGCTGTAGGGCGCCCTCGGACAAGACAGTTTCCATCCGATTAAACGGCCACCAGTGCCAAATGGACGATCAACAGCGATCCAGAAGGCAGACCTCAAGCCGATGCCGCAGGCGAGGCGACCCGATGGCGAAGCCGAGGCGTCCTTAACGCTTGAAACGGGAGGTTCCGGTGGGTGGTCCCGTCACGAGTCGTGCCCAGCACTTGCTGCAACCAGGCAGGGGTGTCAACTCGACACGCTTTTCGTCGAGTTGACAC